>JAHEER010000067.1 GCA_024640625.1 Desulfobulbaceae bacterium | reverse complement strand
CCCAGACGGCCAGGAAGGGAAGGCAGGCCAAATTTCGCTGAGAATTGATCCCAAAATCATTAATAATAATGAGATACCCGCCAGTGACGAATATTCACCAGAAACAATACGTATCATAAAATGTGAAGTATTAGTGATCGCCTCTGCAGTCGTGCTATTAAGCAAGTATTTCAAGGATCCGTCTCAATTTTTCCATGGCCCGTTTCTTGTGGGCCTCAACATCCCTGCTGCTCCAGTCGTAGAAGCCTTTGCCGCTTTTTACTCCTAACTCACCCCTGGCCACCATGTCCTGGAGGCTTTGTGTAGGGATACCACTGTGATTGAGCTGGGGAACCAGATTGCGCTGGGTTGCGGCAGTGGTATCCAGCCCGCCTATATCCTTTTGTTCGATCAACCCGGTCACGCACATCCGTGGACCGAACATGGTCTTGCATGCCCGGTCAATATCTTCAGCCGTCACTACACCTTGTTCTATCATCGAAAAGGCTTCGTGAAGAACCGCATGCTGGAGACGGTTGACCAGGAACCCGGGTATCGGGCGCTTGATAAGAATAGTGTTCTGACCGTTGCGTTCAAGAGCCGCTGTCACACCCTGAACAACTTCGTGAGTCGTTTGTTCAACCAGGATTACCTCGACAGACGGAAACATCTCCGCCGGCTGAAAATAATGTATACCGATAAAACGATCAGGACGGCCGAGCTCACTGGCCATGTTCTGAATTGACAGGCCGGAAGTGTTGGTTGCCAGAATTGGTTTGCCGCAGTATGCCCGCTCTAGGCGGGCGAAAAGGGATTTTTTCAACTCCAGGTTTTCAGGAACTGCTTCTATTATCAGATCTGGAGGACTGGCAGGCAATTCGGCGACCATTTTGATCCCCTTGGGAATTGTCCCCTTATTGCCAGGGTCGCGGCTCAACACGGTTACCTGATGTTCTCCCCGCACGAAAGACGAAGCGATACCCTGCCCCATAATGCCGTAACCGACAATCATCACATGCCTTATCATACCAACTCCTTTATTCCGGTCATTGCAGCGCGCGGATGATGATCTATTTTATCCGTCCTCAAGGCTTTGAGCGGCTGAAAGCTCGAGCGGGCAGGAGAACAATGTGGCAACAATAAGCTCGGGCTAAAATACTATATTCTTCCCTGTCAATCCGCCAACTGTATGTATTTATTTCCACCGGTTTTGGTGATGTAAATGTGAGAGAACCCTGAATCTTAAAAGGCACCATGCCAGTGTTTTTCCCCTTTGGGAAATAAAATGACATCTCCCAGGGTCACCGTTCGCTGCTCCTGCTCAGGTGCGACGCACCCTTTCCCGGCTGTAACGATCAAAATCTGATCGCTTTCATGCATGTGGAACTTGTTTCTCACACCTTTGCCGAAATTGACAATACTCATGTTATAATAGCCGCCCTCGGGAACTAGAGGCTGAACAGTGACGTCTGCTCCGGTAAAAAGGGGGCTTATATGGGGTTTCTTGTCAATATCATTCATGGTAACACCATGCCTTGGCTTCCGCCGGTAATAGCGATGCTTTTGTTCTCGAGGTCGAGATCACCAAGGCGGGAGAAGCCGGAATGAACGGCGCCGGCTGCATCGATTGCTGCGCTGCTGGGAAAGGACTGTTTGACGGGCAGCATAACAGGAAGTCGCAGTGTTTGGCTGACTGGCAGTGTTGGTTCTATAGAGGGAAAAGACAGGGGCATTATCTTACCATTCGGGTATCCCTGCAAATATCTTCTCTGGGACCGCTTTGTCGAACACGATGATCAGATGCCGTTGGCCAACCACCGGAGAAGAGCTAGAAAAACGAACGCTATTCTACCCTTGATATGCTGGTGCGCAAGCGAACGGCAGCGGCCTACTTAGCAATGTCGTACATGCGTTCAGACAGCCCGAACATGATCAGTGTGACTATGGCGGCGAAAATGTAACCGGCAATCCAGTCCCATGGCCGGTAGCTTGGCAATCCCTTGCCGATGGTCGGCTCGAGAACCTCCTCAGTCGGCGCGTCGACAACCTCGTGAGCGCTGTCGTCATTGTTTATGTTCTCAACCATCGTTTCTTCTCCTTAACAAACGAGGGGGCGAGACAATCCTTGCCGCCACCTCCAAAATTTAGTTGCCCGATATCAGGTTGGGCAGCCACATCGCGATACCCGGGAAGAACAGCACCAGGAACATGCCGATAACCTGCAGCCCAATGAAGGGCAGAACCCCCATGAATATCTCCTGCAGGGTCACGTCCTCAGGTGCCACACTTTTGAGCCAGAATGCGGCCGGGCCGAACGGTGGCGACAGGAAGTAGATCTGCATGTTCATGACGAACAGGATGCCAAACCAGACCGGTTCAAAACCGAGATCGACGATCACAGGAGCGAAAATCGGCACCGTGATGAACACAATGGCGATCCACTCCATGAATGTACCCAGGAGCATCAGGATCAGCATCATGACGATGACGATACCAAGTGGCGGCAAATCGAGGCCGGTCAACAATGTCTTCATGAAGACGGTGCCGCCGATCACATTGTATATGCCCACCAGGCTGACCGCACCAAGAATCAACCAGATAATGCGGCCCATGGTATACATGGTGCGCTCCACTGCATCCAGGATCATTTTCCACGACAGCCGACGGCGGACAAAGGCCGTGAAGATGGCTCCGAATACGCCTACACCGGCAGCCTCTGTGACCGATGCGATACCCGCGTAGATACTACCCATCACCCAGACGATAAGGATCAGCGGCAGAATAAGGCCCTTCAGAAGATGCAATTTCTGCTTACCTGTCAGATTGCGCAGTTCATCGGGCGGCAACGGGGCCAGATTAGGCTGCAGGTGACAGCGGATCAGGATATAGAGGATAAACATGAACGCGTACATCAATCCGGGTGTGACTCCGGCCAGAAAAAGATCGGTGATCGAGATGCCGGCAGAAAAGGCGAAAACGATCATCACGATCGAGGGAGGAATCAGCGTCGCCAGGATTCCGGAGGCGCAGATCGTGCCCATGGTCAGCTTGCGGTCGTAGCCCAACCGCATCATCTGCGGCAGGGCTATCAAACCAAGCATGACGATCTCACCGCCGATGACACCGGTCATCGCGGCCAGGATCACCGAAACCAGGGTGGTCTGCACCGCGACGCCCCCCCGAATACCGCCTGAGATGACGGACATGGCGTTGAACAGGTCTTCCGCGACGCCTGATCGTTCGAGAATACTGGACATCAGGACAAACAGCGGCACCGCCACCAACGAGTAGTTATGCAGCACCTCGACCACGTTGGATGCCACCAGGAACAGCCCCGGCGGGCCGAATTTCAGCAGGGTCAGACCTATTGATACAATAAGGGTCGAGATGCCGAGCGGCATGCCGGTCATCATCAGGACGAGAAGCGCCACTACCATCAAAATTGTGATTGTTCCTATACCCATGACATCACCTCCACGATCCGTACTTCCGCAGGTGGCGGATCGTGTTGACCAGTAATTGGATGAAGTACAGGGCGCAGCCAACAACCAGTATCGATTTGGTGATCATGGGTTCGGGGGAATTAAACGGCGTCCCCGACAGCTCATGCATGGAGATCGCTTCATGGGCCGGCTTCCAGGCCGCGTAGCCGAGAATGCCAATAGCGACAAGACCCATGACGTCCGATAACAGGTCCAGGTACCATCGCACTTTTGGCGGTGACATCAGGTAGAGGATCGTGATGGAAATGTGCCCCTTCTGCTGGGTTACGTAGCCCACCGAAAGAATCCAGGCCATTCCACAGAGCAGAATGGCAAGCTCGAAGGCCCACATGGTGGGTTTGTTGAAAAAGTAGCGCAGCACCACCTCGTACATGGTGATGCACGCGATAATGAAATAGAATTGACCAACCGCTCGACCTATGAAGGTCGTCACCCGGTCGACTCCGTTGAACAAATGCTCCATCGCCGGCTATCCTCCTCCTGATTTGCTTGGTGCGCTGCGGCGGGGCTGGAAAATTACCATCCCCGCCGTTTCCGCTTGTGTTAATACAGGAAAGAATCGATTACAGCAGCGCCAACTTGGTCATGAACTCGATATGCGCGTTGTAAACTTTTTCGGCGAAGGGGCTTTTCTTCGAGAAGTCAAGCCATGCTCCCTCAGCTATCTTGCGCAGTTTAAGGCGTTCCTCCAGCGACCAGTCGACAATCTCGACCTTTTCGCCTTTTCCGGACTTGTCGAGGGCGACGAGTTCCCGGTCGTTCATGTCGGTGACATGGCGCTTCTTGGTGTACATCCACTCCCACCAGACCTCGAGAGCGGCCTGCAGGTCGGGAGTCAGGCTGTCCCATGTCTTCTGGCTGACAACAAAGGAGTGCACGGCCTGCGAATGGATGCCCGGCCAAATCGGATAGGGTGCGATCCGGTTCATGCCGTTGGCGCGGTTGTTGTAGTAGGAGCTGTTGTCGGCACCGTCAATTACGCCCTTTTCGAGTGCGGTGTATACTTCCGACACCGGCGTGGTCACGGTCGAGGCCCCGGCCCGCCGGAACACTTCGGCCACCAGTCCTTCAGGGGCGCGCAGCTTTTTGCCCTCCATATCGGCAACGCCACGGATAGGAACCTTGGCGACAAAAGCTTCACGGTTGTAAGGCCCAGCTCCGATGACGTGGATCTTGCCTTTACCGAAAACAAGGTCATACCCTTCCTGGGCCAGTTCAACCCCGGGTCCATCGAAGTAGAACATCTGCTCTTGATCGGGTGAATTGTAGCCGGCAACGAGATTCCCGAGCAGCGCAAATCCCGGCTCCAGACCAGAATGGTATTCCATTGATGTTATATGGCCGCCGAGAACGCCTGCCGTAATCGCTGGTATGGTCTCCTTTCGCGGCACAACCTGGCTGTCGGAGAACAATTCGATTTTGAGACGGCCGTTCGTCATCGCTTCAAGCTTTGGTGCCCACTCTTCCTTTTGGATGCGGAAGGTTTCATCGCCCGCACGGTCACTGGTCTGAATTTTGATGGTCATTGTATCGGCAGCAAATGCCGGGCTGGCAGCTGCCACCATTGAGGCCAAGACAAAAGTGCTGAGAAGTTTTCCAGATCGTTTCATATGTTCCTCCTTTTGATTGGATATCAGGGTACAGCAGAAAACGACTGCTGCTCCCCCATGTTAAACCTGCGTTCGACCGACGATTGAGCTCATCGCCTACCTTATTTCGGTGGTTACCAGGGTGGTAACACGGAAATACAAAGAACTCTTATCACCCCCTTCCTGCCAGCATTCACTATCCGGTGTTCAACATTCAAGGCTCAATGACGCTCAGTGAATTTCAGGCTCCGGCAGTTCCTGAGCGGAGAACTCCAGGTAATCGAAGTCACAACCCTCGTGAGCCTGGTTAACATGTTCAATATACATTCTGTTATAACCGCGGATAAATGGTGATTTTGGTGCTTTCCACAGGGATCGTCTTCTGTTTAGTTCATCGTCACTGACCTTCATATCCAGACGACGCTCTGCGACATCAACCTCGATTATATCGCCATTCTCCACCAAGGCCAGCGGACCACCAATAAAACTTTCAGGTGCTATATGGAGAACGCAGGCTCCATAGCTGGTCCCACTCATACGGCAGTCAGATAGCCGAAGCATATCCCTGACTCCTTGTTGTAAGAGCTTCTTGGGAATCGGCAACATGCCCCATTCAGGCATGCCAGGGCCTCCCTTGGGTCCGGAGTTGCGCAGGATGAGGACATGATCATCGGTAATATCGATATCGTCTTTATCTATCTCTGCTATCATCTCATCATAGCTGTCAAACACCACCGCCGGGCCGGCATGTTTTAGAAATTTCGGATCGCAGGCGGCACTCTTCATCACCGCCCCGTCCGGAGCCAGATTTCCATAGAGGACCGAAGTTCCACCTTCGCCATATATCGGGTTTTCAAGCGGCCTGATTACGTCATCATCAAAGGTTTGTGCATCCTTTATATTTTCGCCCAAAGTCAGGCCGTTTGCGGTCAGGCAGTCCAGGTGGAGGGCTTCCGATATGACTTTCAGAGCGGCTTTTATGCCTCCTGCGTAGAACCAGTCTTCAGCAAGATATTTGCCGGCCGGCCTTAAATTCAGGATCACAGGTACTTTTTCTGCTGCAGCGTGGAAATCGTCCAGCTTGAGCATAACGCCGCAGCGACGCGCCATTGCCACCAGGTGAACAAAACCATTGGTGGAGCCGCCAAAGGCCATTAAGGCAAGGCAACTATTTTCAAAAGCTTTATCTGTCATCAGGTCCCGAGGCTTGATATCCCTCCACACCATCTCGACTATCCGCCTTCCGCAGCTGGATGCCATGCGATTGTGGTTGGAATCGACCGCTGGTATGGTAGATGCTCCGGGCAGCGACATGCCCAGAACCTCAGCCAAGGCCGTCATCGTCATTCCCGTTCCCATGGTCATGCACAGACCTGGCGAACGGGCAATTCCTTCTTCTATTTCCCGCCACTCGCATTCGGTGATCTTCCCGGCTCTCAGTTCAGCCCAGTATTTCCAGGTATCGCTGCCACTTCCCAGGGTTTCCCCTCGCCAGTTGCCGCGCAGCATCGGGCCTGCCGGCATAAATATGGTCGGGATATTCATGCTTGCCGCACCCATCAGCAGCCCTGGGGTTGTCTTGTCGCATCCCCCCATCAGAACCGCACCGTCGAACGGATGATGCCTGAGAATCTGTTCAACCTCCATGGCCAGCAGATTCCTGTGCAGCATCGGTGTGGGTCGTTCAAAGGCTTCCGCCAGCGTTGAGGCAGGCATTTCCAGGGGTATCCCACCCGCCTGCCATACGCCTCTTTTTATCTCCGCCGCTCGATCTTTGAAGTGGGTATGGCAGCAATTCAATTCGCTCCAGGTGTTTATTATCGCAATAACTGGTTTGCCGACGAATTCTTCGCGGTTATATCCCATCTGAAGCATCCGGGATCGATGCCCGAAAGATCGGAGATCGTTAACCCCAAACCACCGGTGACTTCTCAATTCCTCAGGTTTCTTCAGGCGCATATCACTCTCCACAAAGCATCTTCATGGGCTCAGAGAAGCACATTTCTCTTTTATGTCCCCGAGCATTTTGGCCAGAAGGGTACCGTCGGAGCCAACAACGAACACGGTGAACCCCCGGTTTATCCACGAGGGTAGAAAATCGAGGGTAGGTGTCAGAATACCCGGGGCTTTGCCATGCTTTCTGCAGCCTTCGACAACGGTATCCAGACAGGCTTCAAACCGGGGATTCCGAAAATCTTTGGGTATCCCCAGATTAACGCTGAGATCCAATGGACCCACGAATAAAACATCGACTCCCGATACTGCCGCTATGGAGGACGCATTTTCCACAGCTTGGGCGGTTTCAATCTGAACCATCAGGGTCAGGTTGTCATTGGCTTGGGCAAAATAGTCGTCGAACTGCTGAGCAAACCCGGCACAGGGAGGGGATCCGGCAACACCCCTGACACCCTCCGGCTGGTAGCGCAGTGACTGGACTGCCTCTTCCGCTTCTACCGCCGTATTGACATAAGGCACCATGATACCAGCGGCACCAAGGTCCAAGACCCGTTTAAACAACCAGGGCATATTCCAGGAGATACGAACGACCGGGGGTGAGTTTCCCAGACGTGCTACCTGTAACTGATATACAAGTTCGCTGTAATCTCCGGAGCCGTGTTCGCAATCTATCCAGGTCCAGTCGAAGCCGGCGTTACTGATCATTTCCACCGTTAAACTGGAACCAAGTTGAGCTCCAATGGAATACATCAGATCTCCCCTGAGAATTCTGTCACGGATAAACTTCATGTGATACCTCAGATTTGTGATTGACAAGCATGGTAGTTTCTCCGCTGCAATGGAACCGGCTGGTTCGAGCGTTATTTACGCTATCAATGCCCTAAAGCTGGGTAAAGCCGTATGACTCCAACAAGGAGAGCAGCAGTTCACCAGCCTTCTCTCGGTGCTCATAATGAATCCTTCTCGCTTCTTCCGCGTTACCTTTTTCTATCATTTCGACTACTGCTCGATGATCCATATTCGAATCAACGGGCTTGGGCCGCAACTTGAGGGTTAGCATCCTCACTCGGTGCGCTTGATCGAAGTAGGTCTGTACTAGCTGGCGAATACGGCTATTGTTTCCCAACTCGACCAGCAACATGTGGAATTTGACATCGGCTGCCGCCCACGCATCGAGATCACCTCTTACTAAGGCCTCATCCATTTCATCGACCGCCGATTTCAGTCCTTGCATATCCTTGTCGGCAGGCCTTCTTTTGGCAGCCAGCCACACAGCCGTCGATTCAAGGGAGGTCAAGACTTCGTAAATTTCCTTAAGATCATGTATAAATATCGGCTTTACCAGAACGCCCCTGCGGGGTTTCAAATCGATCAAACCCTCTTGAGAGAGCCGTATCAACGCCTCTCTTGCCGGTGTGCGGCTAATACCGAGCATCTCGGCAATTTCCGGTTCAAGGTAGTGTTCTCCTACCGAAAATTTGCCTGTCATTATCCGTTCTTTCAGCTCGCTGTAGGCCTTTTGAGTGAGCGAAGCTTTTTGATTTTTTTTATCGAGATCAGACTTTGACATGCTGTTTTCTGTAATGCGCCTTCTTCCACCTTCTTCCCCAGGAATAATTGCACTTTCCATCGATGTGGTTGGTAGTATCAGGACGTTTGCAATTCCTCAATTGTCTCAATGATGATATCCGTGGTTGCTGCAGTACCGTGCTGGCCGCCAAACTCAACCGGGTATAACCTGCTGTCGGCAAAGGCTTTCCAAACCGCGTCGTCAATCAACCTCGCGGCTGACGACATCTGCTCGTTTTGATGGCAAGTCCCCAACCAGTCAAGCATCATCGCGGCCGACAATATCGTGGCCAGAGGATTGGCCTTGTCCTGGCCTGCTATATCGGGTGCGCTGCCGTGAGCCGGCTGGAAAAGGGCATGCTTGTCTCCGATTTCCGCACAGGGAGCCATCCCCATTCCACCAACCAGGCCTCCTGCCAGGTCCGAGAGAATATCAGCAAACATATTCTCTGATACCAGAACATCGAAGTCCCATGGCCTTCTTATTAGATCGAGCGCCTGGGCATCTACGTAATTGTGATCTGCTATTATGTCAGGAAAATGCAAGGCACGCTCGTCGAAGATCTTTCTAAAGAAGGCATACGCCTTGAACACATTCGCCTTATCAACACAGGTGACTTTGCCTTTTCCGCCCATTTTCTTCCTCTTCCGGGCGATTTCAAAGGACCGGTCGAACAGCCTCTCACAAGTGGGCCGGGTTATTCGTAAAATCTCACGGGCCTCATAGTCATCTATGACTTCCCCGCGGCCTTGGGTGTAGAACAACCCCTCGGAAGATTCTCGGATGATTACAAAGTCAATGTCCCCGGCCCGACTATCGGACAGGCGCCTTGGAGAATTTGGGTATGCTTTGGCGGGTCTCACCCCGCAGTATAAGCCGAGTTCTTCGCGAATTTTTAAATGAGGTGATATTTCGGTGCCATCGGGGAAACGAATCGACGGTAGTCCTATGGCCCCCAGCAGGATTGCATCGGCAGCCCGGACAGACTCCAGAGTCTCCTCCGACATGTCGACTCCGGTTTCCCGGTAACATTGTGCCCCCATATATAATTCGTCATATCCTAATCTGAATCCTCCTATTGATCTCTCGAGAAGATTCAAGACAGCGACCGCAGCCCTGGTTACCTCTTCGCCAATACCATCTCCAGGTATCAATGCGATGACGAATTCGGTGGCTGGCATGACTGTCTCCCGGATCAGGTTGCAGGCTGCATGACTGATTTATCGATATGACTTTGAATTCTTGGATAAATCGATAGAGCTGCTGGCAATTGACCTGTTATTAGATTATGTATACATAATCTAATTCACTATTTGCGACAAGTGGTTAATTGACAATCTCGATTGTCTGAATGAAAAAAAAGCCAAGGACAATCCAATATGAGTCGGTAACAGCGTTTTTGACAAATTATTGACAATTTTATGCACGATAAACCAAATAATGCGATATACAATATTCGTCTGATTTTGCGTGGCACGAGTACCTAATTATAGCCAAGTCCCGGCGATTAAAAGCTATATCACCATAGACTTTTCAAGGAGGGTGTATCCATGGCTAATCAGCCTGCCGTTCTCACTGTCAAAAAAACTATCGATCGTCCGTCCCTGTCCGATTATGAAAAATTCATTGGGTTGCCGATTGGTAACATCATTGATGCTCAAGGAAGAATTGGAGCCGTCGACTACAAGATCAAACCTATCACCACTGCTCACAAGTTCACGGGGCCTGTACTGACCGTTGATGCTGGACCGCGGGATAACCTTGCAGCCTGGATGGCGCTTGATTATGTGCGGCCGGGTGATGTGTTGATGATCGCTACTGGCGGATACAGTCAATCATCGGTGATCGGCGATCTGTTCGTCGGAATGGCTCGAAATGCTGGAGTTGTTGGAATAGTAACGGACGGTGTTGTCCGAGACCAAGAAGGACTAGAGGCCGTCGGCATCCCGGTGTTTGCACAAGGAATTTCGAGCAATTCGCCACAGAAAAACGGTCCAGGAACCATCGGTCTACCGGTCGTTGTCGGAGGGATCACCATAACCCCTGGCGATATTGCCTGTGCCGACCAAGATGGTGTAGTTGTCGTGAACCGTGACCGAATCGGGGAAGTGGCAGACATACTCGATTCAATCATCGCAAAAGAGACATCAATGGAGGCTGAAGTCAAGTCAGGAAAGACGGTTCCCGACTGGGTTGCTTCTGCCAAAGCAAATATGATCATAGACTACATCGATTAGACGGAGGCTAACATGAAGAGAGTCTTCTACAACAGTCTCGGAACCGAGGAGATGTATGGTCTGATAAGAGAAGTAATGCCTGCAGGGTATAAGCTCGTCACGCTCGAGACGGATGAAGATGAGGAGCGTTGTCAGAAGATACAGAACTGTGAAGTCGCTATAGTGGCTGCAAAGCCCATGACCTCCTCCATAATAAAAGCTGCTGGGGCCCTGCAACTCGTTCATCATCAAGGGGTTGGTTACCATGACACCGTAGATACTCAGAGTCTTATCGACAGCGGCATTCGTCTTGCTCTCACCCCTGCCGGCACAACAATTGGAGTAGCCGAACATACGGTTCTACTGGCCCTTGCAGCTGCCAAGCGGCTGGCCTTCGCTGATTCAGAGCTGAGGCAAGGCCGCTGGCATATCAACAGTCTCCGACCGGTCTCCTTAGAAATCCATGGAAAAACAGTTGGTTATATTGGTTTCGGCATGATCGGTCAGGCAGCCGCCGAACGTTTCAAGGTATTTGGAACCACAGGCCTCTATTTTGATCCTTACGCGGCACCGGATAAGGCAAGAGATGAAAGGTTGGGGGTAAAGCCGGCCGGTTTCGATGAGTTACTCGTCGATAGCGATATCATTTCAATTCACACCCCGTTGACCGAAGATACTCATCATCTGATCAGCTTCGATCAGTTTGAGATGATGAAACCTACAGCTATTTTGGTTAACACAGCCAGAGGCCCCGTCGTCCATGAGCAGGCATTGGTGATGGCTTTGAGCAGCGGCCAGATACTCGCAGCAGGCATCGATGTGTTCGAATCTGAGCCGGTGTCGCCGGACAATCCACTTTGCTGTCTGGAAAACATAGTCATGACACCGCATATTTCAGCAGGTACGGTGGATGCTCTCATGGGCAAAATGCGGTCTTTGTTTGAAAATGTTGAGCGTTTTTTCAGGGGTGAGCCTCTGGAAAATGAAATTAACCTAACTGATTGATGGTAACCTTTCCCCATTAAATCAACCCAGTTTCAATTGATATAAAAAAATTGAAGTTGGCATAAAAGACTCTTCCACCGCATGACCACACCTCAGGAGTTAAACTATGCATCAATACAAAATTGCAGTCATCCCGGCAGATGGAATCGGTAAAGAAGTTATTCCCGCAGGAGTCCAGGTATTAGAAACTCTGGCAGAAAAAGATGGCACCTTTGTTTTTAATTTTGAGACTTTTCCGTGGGGATCTGACTATTATCATCAATACGGCAAGATGATGCCAAAAGATGGTCTTGATACCCTAAAAAATTTCGATGCCATTTTCTTTGGCGCTGTCGGCCATCCCACAGTTCCGGATCATATCTCGCTCTGGGGATTGCGACTAGCAATATGCCAGGGCTTTGACCAATACGCCAATGTCCGGCCAGCAAGAATTCTTCCCGGAATTATCAGCCCTCTGAGAAGCCGTGGAGAAAAAGACCTGGACTGGATTATCATTCGAGAGAACTCGGAAGGAGAATATGCGGGAGTCGGCGGAAGAGCTCACCGTGGTCATTCGCAGGAAGTAGGCATGGAAGTTTCTGTGTTCACTCGCTCCGGGGTGCAGCGAATAATGAGGTTCGCCTTCGAACTTTCCCGACAACGCTCACGTAAGTTATTGACAATGGTCACCAAATCAAACGCCCAGCGCCATGGAATGGTAATGTGGGATGAGATCTTTGCCGAACTGTCTATGGAATATCCAGATATAACCACCGACAGAGTTCTCGTTGATGCGATTACCACTCGGATGGTGTTACATCCTGAAACCCTTGATGTAATCGTTGCCACCAACCTTCATGCCGACATACTTTCGGATTTGGCTGCCGCACTTTCAGGCAGCTTGGGCATTGGACCAACAGCCAATCTTAATCCAGAAAAAAAATTCCCCTCCATGTTCGAACCCATCCATGGTTCTGCATTCGATATCATGAGCAAGGGGATTGCCAACCCCCTCGGCACCTTTTGGACTGCAGTCCTGATGCTGGAACACCTTGGCGAAAAGCAGGCGGCAGTAAAATTGATGCAGGCAATTGAAACGGTTACCAGAGCAGGCGCTTCTCTTCCAATTGATCTTGGGGGGCAGGCAACCACAGCTCAAGTAACTGATGCCGTTTGTACCGTTCTGCAACAATCCTAAAGGCAGAATAGGGTTAATCCTTTGCTATCAAGCTAAACGATAAGAGAGATAGCTTTAAAAACACGTAACTGATCAAAATATCAAACTTTCAAAGGTCTTAGTAGACAATGGAAACATCTCATAGATAGTGATATTTCAAAACTTGAGATGAATCTATCATCGAAACCCATCCTGCGGAATCGCGAAGCTTGGATGTGGCAATGTTAATTCACTGAATTGCTGACAATTCAAAGAGCATCAGGAACTCCGCGTAATAGAAAACTACTCGGAAAATAAAGGTTGGTAGAGCAAACATTATTTACTCTGCAGAATTTTCCCTTGCGGTCTAAACCTTAAGCCAAACAGAAATCGACCAGTCAATTAAGCTGCTCTCAAACTGATAGATTGTTTCTAGAAAAAACAGGTCAGAGTATGCTGATTTGAATTCGTCTAGCGTGCATTCGGCGTTAGACGTGTTCAAAAAATCCCTTCTTATTTAAGTAGTCAATGGCACATCAGATCTGCATCCATAAAAATTATAAAGGAGGCCTCTCATGAACTCTCGCTCACCCATGAACCGATATCCCGCTTCACGGGAGGGGCTGGCGGCTGCTGAATCGAGGACCATAGAATCGGCGCAAACGACATCACCTAGTTATCGATTATCATTTAATGACCCTGACTTCCTTACCAGAGAAGAACTGCGACCGGTGCGTCTGCAGCTAGAACTGCTGAAACCGGAACTTCTGCAGCAGCAACAAGGAGTAAAAGCGACGGTAGTCGTTTTTGGCGGCAGCAGAATTCCTGATATCGAAACTGCGCAGTCAAATTTGCAGCAGGCAGAAATGGCGGCTGCCGAAGACCCTGAGAACCCGGATATTCAGCGACAGGTGGCCATAGCCAGGCGCATTCTGGCAAAAAGCGGTTACTACCAGGAGGCCAGAAAGCTCGGCAGGCTTATCTCCGCAATCTGCCACGATCGTTCAGGTTGCAACCTCTATGTCATTACCGGCGGGGGACCCGGGATTATGGAAGCGGCAAACCGCGGGGCTGACGATGCCGGAGCGCAATCGATAGGACTCAACATAGTCCTGCCGCATGAGCAGGCGCCAAACAGCTATATCAGTCCCGAACTCTGTTTTCAATTCCATTACTTTTCCGTCCGTAAAATGCATTTTCTCATGCGGGCCCAGGCTCTGGTGGCTTTCCCCGGGGGCTTCGGTACCCTTGATGAACTTTTTGAAACCTTGACCCTGATTCAGACAAAAAAAATTGAGCCGCTTCCCGTCCTGCTGTTTGGCCGAGAGTTCTGGCAGCAGGCGATAAACTTTGAATTTCTCGTAGAAGAAGGGGTAATCTCACCTGAAGATCTGAATATATTCAATTACGTTGAAACCGCCGAGGAAGCGGCGGATATCATTCGGGACTACTTCCAAACCCAGAAAACTGAATGAACTGAACGCATTGTTTCTAATATTAAGGCCGGGCAGCTGCCCAGAAGATTATGAGATTTTCCCGCGCATTTTCATTCGTTGTTGAAAGCTGAGCACCTAATCTAATCTATGATTTAAAATGCACCTCACACAGCGTGATCTCAAATTTACTCTCGCCACCGCCTTTTCCTTTTTTTTGTTCTCGCAAAATCATACAATTCTTATATAACTTCAGTACTTAATTAATCGATGACCGCAAAACGTTTACCGTATTGTTTAGTTTTATGGCTATCCTAACTATTCAGCCCCACTATGAAACAGTCTGACGGCACAGGGTCTCTGGACATCGAATCTCGCCCACGCCCGTCGTGCTGACAGGCATGTATTCCAAAACACCTACTCAACTGAGCACGCACCAATCATTATACTCCGTTCTGCAAGTCTGGGCTTTTGCTGTGAGCCTGCTAATCTGCGGCCTCCAGCCCAGCTCGCTAATGGCAGGAAAGTACGCAGTAATTCTCGAGGACGACATAATCGAGTTCAACGGTGAAGTCAGTTTCGAGCTTGCGTTCCTGCAGAATGACAGTGCGGATATACCACAGTTCCCGGCGACACTGCGCTGCCTGCTCCAGCCGCAAAATGGGAAGGAGATAGAAGTTACCGCCCGAAGAGAAGATGGAGGGGCACCGTCCACCGCACCGCGAGACACGCCCTTCGTAAAACAGAAATACCGGTTCCGCTTGACCCCCGAGCTCCAGGGTACGATTATTGTCCGGCTTGTCGAGGTGAAGGTTGCCCGCTTTGTTGTTGAGAGTATGGTGGCGCGTTCTCCTGCAGAAGAGCGCGTTGCCGCCGCAGCCCAATCTGAGTCTTATACAGGCTCAAAGGCAGACTATGCCGACCTTGACTCCCTCTTCAGCCTTTACCAACCCTACCTGAAGAATATATCGGCTTATGAACCGATGTACTTCCTAGTCGGCTCAGACCCTGAAAACAGCAAGTTTCAGATCAGCTTCAAGTATCGTTTCATCAATCCGGATTCATCCTTCGCAAAAAATTTTCCGTGGGTCACAGGATTTCATTTTGGCTACACCCAGACTTCCTTTTGGGATCTCTCCTCAGATTCTGCCCCCTTCGCCGACACCAGTTACCGGCCGGAGCTGTTCTACCTCACCAAAAACCTCCTGGACAGCGATATTGGTCCCCTCAAAGGAGTGTTTCTGCAGGGCGGCGTGCAGCATCATTCAAACGGAAGGGGTGGAGAGTTTTCCCGCAGCTCGAATTATGTCTATGCCTGGCCTTCCTTCATTTTTTTCAACGAGGATAACCAGTTTGGATTGGGCATTTTCCCAAAATTCTGGGCCTATATGAACAACGATGACACAACAAATCCGGATTTAATGGACTACCAGGGATATTTCGAAATCGATGCCAAGGCCGGCTTCGCCGACTCAGTTGTGTTGGGAGCCAAGTATCGCTATGCCTCGGAAGGACATTCTTACGAGCTGGATCTATCCTATCCACTGCACTCGTTCTTCAACAATGCCCTGGACCTGTATCTTTACTTGCAATACAGTGACCTGCTCGCTGAAAGCTTGTTGAACTACAGCGATCGAACACAAGTTTTCAGGCTTGGCCTGGCGATTGTCCGATAGTAAGAAATAAGAAGTCAACGGTCAGTCTTGCAGGAACCCGGTAAAACAACACCGGATCAGGATAAGGAAAAGTAATGACTGGCAAGCAAAGAAATCGACGACTCACTTATAAAAATTTGCCTCTGAAACACGGCAATCCAGCACGCACAAAGCCTGCAGTATGAGAGGATCAACGCCAAGCAAAAACTCGGATAGAGCGACAGGCGATAGCTCCCTCTCGCCTCCTTCGCTTATTGCCCGCCTGAGACAATGGCACCAGCAGCGTCGGGTCGAAAGGGAACTTACCGAGCATGTTGTCGATAAAATCGATCCGCAGCTTCGCTGGGTAAGGGGGTACAGGAAACGGTTGCGTCTGCCAATTCAGACATGTCGCAATCATTGTCGGAAGATTGTTGAGAACCTTCCTGGCCCGGTCGACCTGGATTCATCGAGCTATCATGCTCATCCTTTGATCAAAGCAGCGTTTAAGGGAAAAGAAAAGATTGAGCCTTTGCTCCTGAAGGCTGAACAAGAGATCGACGAATCTGGAACACATGAGAATCGTCGAATCGCACTGTTGTCAATGGTTCACAGCAGCAAGGAGATTTTCGGACGAAAGCAGACCGGCACCATGCTGCTCGGTGAAGAACGAATGACCACGGTGACTTTCGCTGACCACAAGATTGTCGGACTGGCAACAAGCCTGGAGGCATCCCGAGAAAAGATCGAGCAGGTGGTATTCGAGCTGATCATCGAGGGGGTATCCCACGAACTCGCCTTGGAAATTGACGACGTCGAAGAGCTCAAGGAACGTCGTGATAAATTGCAGACGATGTGGCGTATGTTTGGTGGTTCCGGACATTTTGACGAGAAGGAAGACCAGTATCCTGTGCAGGAGCGGGAGAAACTTGTACAGATCAATACTCTGCTTGAAGAGACCGAACGAGAATTGTCGGAGTCGCTTGACGTTATCGAGACTCCTGAAGACAAACTCAATTTTATTGAAAAATACCTTTCATCACCCTGGATATTATTTGACGTCGGGCAATTAACCTTCAGGCTGGACTGGAGAAACGTCATTGCCGAAGCCTCCGATACTCCAGCCCACACAATAACTCTTGCCCGCTGCTCACTGGGCAAGGAATTTGCCCGCGATGCCGTGCTCATCAGCTACAATGTTGGCGAAAGCGAGTCTTAGAAAGCCAGCCCTCACAGAGGCTGAGACGATTTGATCCAATAATGATAAAATATTTGATTTCCTACAGACCCGAGAGCACAGTGCATACTTGCAGATCCTGGCTCAGAAGACCCAGTAGTGGGTGGAGAATCGATCATCTTATCTGTCCACGACACTGCGCCGGTTACATGGAATGAAGCTTTCCTGGAGGTAGTCGAATGAAGCCTATTTCCACCCAGAAAATTTTACCATTTCTCACCTGGTTTTCGAAATATGACCGACCTACCCTAAGGGACGATGCCATGGCGGGTCTCACCGTTGGTGTTGTCTTGATTCCTCAGTCAATGGCTTATGCCATGATTGCCGGATTGCCCCCTGTCTATGGCCTCTACAGCGCCACCGTCTGCACTGTCATCGCAGCACTCTGGGGCAGTCTCCGGCAACTGTCCACCGGTCCAGTGGCGATCACCAGCCTGCTGGTCATGACTTCTCTGAGCCCACTGGCCAAACCGGGCACTGCAGAATATATAAGTCTCGCATGCAGCCTCGCACTGCTTGCCGGTCTTTTTTATTTGCTTCTCGGTTTCCTGCGTCTCGGTGTTTTGATGAATTTCATTTCCCATTCCTCGGTGAAGGGTTTCACTGCCGCCGCCGCTATAATCATAGCTACTACGCAATTACCGCACGTACTCGGGGTTGCTGTTGGTCAGCGGGATAACGTGGTGGGGACGCTAATGGCGCTGGCAGGAGAACTTCCACGGGTAAATCTCGCTACCCTCGGTACGGGGGTGGCCGCCTACATAACCATCCACTTGCTCAGGCGGTTGAACCCTCGCCTGCCGGCTGGCTTAGCGGGGCTGTTTG
>JAHEER010000180.1 GCA_024640625.1 Desulfobulbaceae bacterium | reverse complement strand
AATCCAACTCGTCGCGTTCTTTTTGGTTGTTTCGACTGGAAGGATTGCACCCTTTCTAAGTTCTTCAAACACCAGGTGGGCAGAAGTGACCCCCAAGCCCATGCCGAGCCGAATACCTGAAATCAAAGCTTCATGGCTATTGCTGGTCATGACGACATTCAGTTTTGTGGCGACTCTGGAGAAATGGTGCCTGAACCAGTGATTCAATATGGCCAGGTCGTCTGCATCGCTGACAAATTCCTTTGCAGCCAAATTGGCAAAGGAATGGTCTCCGTTGATCTCTCTCTGATAGTATCCTTCAGAGCAGATTAAAATCAGTTCTTCGGCGAGCAGTGGCTCAATGCTGAACAGGTGCGGAGTCTCCAGAAACTGCCCTTTGGGCATGAAGACATCTACCAAAGCAAAATCGATATCTCCCTCTCTTAACATTTTCACTAGTGGAGCAGTTTCATCAAAACTGAAACTGAAGTTGACCTCTGGATACATCTCAAGAAATGAGTGGCTCTGCAGTGGTAGATATTCCTTGCCGAACTCTCGTGGAGCCCCAATCCGCAGCAGGCCTGCTGGCCGGTCCAATGGTTGGCGGATATTATCCATGCTTTCTTTGAGGCTATCCATAAACGGCTGCATCAAGGAAAACAGCCTTTGAGCCGCATCGGTGGGAACCAGTTTTTTGTGCAATCGAATAAATAGCGTCGCCTGAATTTCTGATTCAAGCTTTTGTAACTGCTGGCTCACTGCGGGCTGGGAGATATGCAGGGCTCTGGCGGCAGACACGATGCTCTTCAGAGAATAGATATAATAGAACACTTTAAGGCGATTGAAATCCGGTAGCATAAGTATATGTTTTGTTATAGAGAAGAATAATCGATTTTACTTATGCTTTGTATATACTCTATTCTACATCCACAGCCAACAACAATTATCTCGTTTGGCGGGAGGTGGAGATGGTGCTTTTGTTACTTTTCGGGGTGTGTTCAATTTTATTTCTGGTCCTGGTTCTGGTCGGATGCGTGAAGGCCCAGAGTTGGGATAGTCCATCACGCTTGATCAATGCCGACTGGATGTCTCCCGCAGAGAAATTCAATCTTATTGCTCGCTGGGGTGCATAGCATCAGAACCAAAACGATCAGAGCGTAGGACTGTTTACCATTCCTGCGTTGCCCTACCTAAATCAGAGACATAAGCCCTCGATCTTCGGATCGAGGGCTTTCTCTTTTTTCAGGGCCCGTAAAATTTCCTGCCACGGCAAAGCTCCATTTGCCATGTTTGCTCATTCCGCCTTTTTCCGTATAATACCAGTAGGTTTTTATAAGTGCCCATCTAAAGAATGTAAGAATGCCAGCAGCCTTCGGCCGGAGGTTTGTAACGCATCACAGAATTTCTGGAAAATTATCTGACTGCTAAAACTGAGTGCCCCGGAACAATGTCAGGCGATAGATGAAACGAAAATCTTTACCTGGTTTTTAATCAAGTGTAATGTAGCGTCTCGTTTGAGGCGTTCCACGGACGACGGAATGTGCGCAGGAAAAATGATAATGCTGGACAAATTACCCGCCGACGGTGTCGGCACAAGTAGCTTGCTTCAGATGTTGGCCACATCAAATTCTCTGCTGGACATCCTCATCGCTTTCGCCTGAACAATTTAGGTAAAAACTCGCATGCCAGCGGATGTCCCATGCGTGATCGGCGTCCGCTCCCCAACGACCGAGGACCAACCATGACAAACCATATTGGCAAACCACCCGCTCAGGGCCTTTACGATCCGGCCAACGAACACGATAATTGCGGTGTCGGTTTTATCGCCAACATCAAAGGGCGAAAAAGTCATAGTATCGTCAAGCGTGGCATCGAAATCCTCTGCAACCTGACTCATCGTGGTGCCGTCGGCGCCGATCCTCTGGATGGAGACGGCGCGGGCCTGATGATCCAGATGCCAGATGCCTACTACCGCGAAGTCTGTAACTTCGAACTGCCAATGGCTGGAGAATTCGGCGCCGGTATCGTGTTTTTACCCCAGGACAGCGTTTGCCGCGAAGCGTGCGTTCAGATGATGGATCAAGAGCTGGCCGGTGTTGGCTGCAGCGTACTCGGATGGCGCGAAATCCAGACAGATAGCAGCACCATCGGCCGCAATGCCCGTTCCGCTGAGCCGCGGGTCATGCAGATTTTCGTCGGGCGGGGCCAAGTCGAGCGCCAGCACTTCGACCTGATGCTCTACCTGGCTCGCAAACGTGCCGAAAATGCGATCCGCAACGGCAAGCTTGCCGGCAAGGAGATGTTCTATGTCTGCTCGCTCTCCAGCCGTACCATCCTTTACAAAGGCATGCTGCTCTCTGAGCAGCTGAACACCTTTTTCCCCGAGCTGGAAGATGAACGTCTGGTCAGCGCGATTACCTTCGTGCACCAGCGCTACAGCACCAACACTTTTCCGACCTGGGACCTGGCCCAGCCTTTCCGCTACGTGGCCCACAATGGCGAGATCAATACCCTGCGCGGCAATATCAACCGTATGCGCGCCCGCACCGCTCTCTTTGCACACCTCGAACTGGCTGATGGGGTGACTGACCTGGACCCGGTCATCATTGAGGGCAGTTCTGACACGGCCTGTCTCGATAATGCTCTCGAACTTTTGGTCGTCGCCGGGCGGAGCCTGGCCCACTCGCTGGCGATGATGATCCCCGAGGCCTGGGCCTCCAAAGCTCACCTGCGCCCCGATTTGAAGGGCTTCTTCGAGTACCATGCAACCATGATGGAGCCCTGGGATGGTCCGGCCAACATCGTGGCTTGCGACGGCCGTCAGGTTGTCGCGATTCTCGACCGTAACGGCCTGCGTCCGGCCCGCTACTGGACCACCAGCGACGACGAGATCATTTACGCCTCGGAAGCGGGTGTGCTGGATATCGCACCGGAGAAGATCCTGCGCAAGGAGCGCCTGGCTCCCGGCAAGATGATTCTGGTCGATGTTGAAACCGGCGAGTTCAAGGAAGACCACGAGATCAAAGGTGATCTTGCCGCGTCCCAGCCCTATGCTTCGTGGGTGAGCGAGTACTTGATCCGGCTCGATGACCTGCCTGCTCCGGCCACTAAAAAGGTGCACAGCCGCGGTGAGCTGCGGCATACCCAGGCGAGTTTTGGCTACACCCTGGAAGAGATGCGCGTGGTCATGGCGCCGATGGCTGTTAACGGGCAGGAGCCGGTTGGCTCAATGGGGAACGATACTCCGGTTGCGGTCCTGTCGAGGCACAGCAAACTCCTCTACTGGTACTTTACTCAGCTCTTCGCCCAGATCACCAATCCACCGATTGATCCCCTGCGCGAAGAGGTGGTCATGAGTTTGACCCAGTATTTGGGCCCGGCGCGCAACATCCTTATGCCTGGACCGGAACACTGCCAGATGCTGGAACTCGACCACCCGGTCATCACCAACGATGTGCTTGAGCAACTCCGCCACAGCGACATCCAGGGTTTCCGCGGGACTACCCTGAGCACCCTTTTTGACGCGAATCAAGGGCCCGAGGCCCTGGAACTACGCCTGGAGGCCCTGTTTGCCGAGGCCGAGGCGGCCACCGACGCCGGCCGCACCATTCTGATCCTGTCTGATCGCGGCGTCTGTGCCGAGAAAGCTCCCATCCCAGCCCTTCTGGCCCTTTCCGGAATCCATCACCACCTTATCCAGGCCGGCAAGCGCAGCCAGTGCTCACTCATCGTTGAAACCGGCGAGGCGCGCGAAGTACACCACTTTGCCCTGCTGGTCGGCTACGGGGCGGCGGCGATCAATCCCTACCTCGCTTTCGAGACTTTGCAGGACATGGTCAACCAGGGGATGCTCGCAGGCCAGGACGGAAACACTCAGGCTGATGAAGAGACCGACATTGTCTATCAGTACACCCAGAACTATATCAAGGCGATCGGCAAGGGGCTGCTCAAAGTCTTCTCAAAAATGGGGATCAGCACCCTGCAGAGTTACTGCAGCGCCCAGATCTTTGAGGCTGTTGGTCTGGACCAGGGATTTGTCGCCAAATATTTCCCCGGTACCGCCAGCCGTATCGGCGGTGCTGGGCTGCCAGAGATCGCCACCGAGAGCCTGATGCGCCACCACCAGGCCTTCGCCAAACAGGTGGATCCCAACCGAGACCTGGATCGTGGTTCTGAATATTCCTGGCGCCGTGAGGGGGAAGCGCACCTCATGAACCCGGAGGTCATCGCCCTGCTGCAGCACGCCGTTCGTTCCGGCAACCGCGACGACTTCAAGCGCTATTCCTCACTGATCGACAACCAGAGCGAGCAAACCTGCACCCTGCGCGGGCTGTTCAAGTTCAAGAGCCTGAACCAAGCCATCCCTCTGGAGGACGTCGAACCGGTCAGCGCTATCGTCAAACGCTTTTGTACCGGCGCCATGAGCCTCGGTTCGATCTCCACCGAGGCACACGAGACCCTGGCCATCGCCATGAACCGGATTGGCGGCAAATCGAATACCGGTGAAGGCGGCGAGGACCCGCGGCGCTACTCTCCGGATGCCAACGGCGACCTGCGTCGCAGCGCCATCAAGCAGGTGGCGTCAGGACGCTTCGGGGTCACTCCTCACTATCTGGTCAATGCCGACGAACTGCAGATCAAGATCGCCCAGGGAGCCAAGCCCGGCGAAGGGGGACAGCTACCTGGTCACAAGGTCAGCGAATACATCGGCGAGCTGCGTTTCAGCGTCCCCGGGGTCACCTTGATCTCACCGCCGCCCCACCATGATATCTACTCCATCGAAGATTTGGCTCAGCTGATTTTCGACCTGAAGAACTGCAACCCCAAGGCCGATATCACCGTCAAGCTGGTGAGCGAAGTCGGTGTCGGCACGGTTGCCGCAGGTGTCAGCAAGGGTCATGCTGAACGGGTTATCATCGCCGGCCACGACGGCGGCACCGGCGCCTCGCCAACCTCTTCGATCAAGCACGCCGGTATCCCCTGGGAAATCGGCCTGGCGGAGACCCAGCAAACGCTGGTGCTCAACGACTTGCGCGGCCGCATCATCGTTCAGACC
>JAHEER010000066.1 GCA_024640625.1 Desulfobulbaceae bacterium | reverse complement strand
GACGTGCAGCCGTTGCAGCTACGCACCCACTGGCTGGCAATAACCAATTTCTGTCCCGATTGGGACTCCCGAGGTTGTGGATTTATCTCGGCACGACAGGAATCTTAAATTATCCTGACGTCGATATAGTAGAGGTTACCATTGCTCATCTCTAAATCTTACGCCGGCTTAATGTTACGGTTAGTGCGGAATATGTTCTCGGGATCCCATTTCCCTTTTATTTCAGCAAGACGTTGATACCCACTACTGAGTGCCGCCTCTATACGCTCGGGTCCCTCATCTTCTGTCAGAAAATTGATATATGTACCGCCGGTAGAAAACTGTCTCATATCTGCCCATGCATTTTGCGCCCACTCAATATTTGCCGTGTCGTCTTCTGGTTGTTCCCAAGAACTTGCCAAATTGACTACATAACGTGCATCACGGTTACCGACTGCAGAATGATCATTACTTAGTTGATTAAGGGCACCTTCCAGCTGAAACAAGATTGCAGCTGAATGTGGCGACTGGATTTTCTCGGCAGCTTCTATAAATTTCTCGCATAATGCAGGTTTAATACCTGGAAGATACTCGCTCTTCCAATAGTATCTTCTACCGTTTGGCTGGGTTGCATCAAGAAGTGACTGTAACTGTACGTACGGTCTGCGGATCAGCACGTCTCCAATGGGCTCACCAAAAGACTTAATTGGGGCAACAATTTTTTCGCCTTGCTCGGGATCTCCGCTGTAACAAGCCAGCATGGCTATAATTGGCTTTCCATGCATATCCTTCGGCAGCCAAGGAGCAGGTGGTGCTGGTCTCATAATTATGGCTAACGTGAGTTCTGGTGGAGCCCCCTCTATTAGGGTCCGGTATAGCTCAAGTACTTTTGACGCCTCACTTGCAGGCCAAGCAACAAGGCCACCGACAATTTCGGGCCCGACAGGGTAGAGTTTATAATCAATACCTGTTACAACACCGAAGTTGCCACCTCCTCCCCGTAACCCCCAAAAGAGGTCATCATTCTCCTCGCTGCTCGCTCGTATTAATTGCCCATCAGCAGTAACAACATCCATTCCGACAACATTGTCCGATGCCCACCCCCAGCGCCTGGTGAGGTAACCAAAACCACCGCCAGTTGTAAGCCCTGTGATACCGGTACGTGAAACGAAACCAAGGATAGCTGCCAAGCAATGTACCTGTGTTTCGCGATCAACATCTCCGAGTAAACACCCTACTTGTGCATGGGCGATCTTTCTCTGTGGGTCTACCCAAACGCCACGCATAAGTGACATGTCTAGCAACATGGCTCCATCAGCTATCGCTGTACCAGCAATATTATGTCCACCGCCTTTGATGCAGATCAAAAGATCGTGTTCTCTGGCAAACTGCACGCACGTGATCACATCAGCAACACCTAGGCAGCTCGCAACAATTGCTGGCCTTCTATCAATCATCGAGTTCCAGACGGTCCTGGACTGTTCATAGCCAACCTCACCAGGCACAATCACCTGACCCTGAAGGCGCATATTTAGCTCATCAAGCATGTTCTTGCTTAGCTCAATTTCTAAACCGGATAATGTTTTCGCTCTCATGGTAACCCTGTTTGTCAGAGAATTAAGGTACGGAGTGAATGGAATTTTTTAGCTGATATGATTTCCCCATTCCGCTTCAATATTCAGATTATTTCAACTCGTGACCTTAAATTCTTTTTCACCCCCAACCAAGCTGCTGGAGGCTGATCGAGTCATTCCAAATCTTCGTCATATGTTTGATACGATCTCCTTCAAACTCCATGTGGTATACGTAATCAGCAGCAATAGTTTTGCCCGTAGGTTCTCCAGGACCACCCGGTCCGGTTTGTGTGCCATGGAATACAGCAAACGCAGCTACCTAATTACGGGCCTCGTCGGAAGCGAAGAATTTCAGTTCGTAACGCCCATCTGGAATGGGGGTCAAAAGATTCTTCATCCAGTCGCAGTAGCCTTCTAAGGTGGATATATCGGCCAAGGCTGTAGTCTGAGATGAGAATGTGGCATCAGGGTGGCAGAATGAACTGCAGGTTTCCCAACCTTTGCCTGTTTCACAAGCTTCAAAGAATTGCTGGGCAGAATTGAGATAGGTACTCATGGTTTTATCTCCTGTATTGTGGGGGGATTATGGAAGTTTTATATCAACAACAGCACTGGACG
This sequence comes from Desulfobulbaceae bacterium, assembly GCA_024640625.1. Classification (GTDB taxonomy): domain Bacteria; phylum Desulfobacterota; class Desulfobulbia; order Desulfobulbales; family Desulfocapsaceae; genus JABDQA01. Next base: position 15,917 of record JAHEER010000066.1, on the reverse strand, counting down.
AGAAAATCCAGCACTGGTGTCGCTAACTATCAGGAAACTACCAAAAACAGTATGACATTGTAGTACTGATGGCAATAGCCTGTATCCAAGTGAATATGAATGAAGGGTGGAGCCACATTGATTGAAGAGAAGCAAGGTTAGTTTAATATGAAAATGATATTATTCAGAATATCTGGCTTGTCGAATACGATCTTTGTTACGACTTGACCAGTGCCACAATGTAGTATATTATTAGAATATACCGATAGACAAAATGTTTGATGTAGAAAACCAAACCTGCTGAAAAACAGGGACGGAAAGCTTCGGGTCTTATTGAGATAGCCGGGTTGCCATCAAAGATGGTGTCCCGGCTTATTCTTTTCTTAGTCTCCGCATATCTCAATCCGTCGGGGATAATAATTCAAAAATTGATGAGGTGATAAGATGTCAACTCTATCAAATGACCAAATATCAGAATTGAAATCACGCTTTCGCGGTCATGTGATTACACCTGAGGATTCCCACTATGATTATGCTCGTAAAATCTGGAACGGAATGTTTGACAAGCGGCCCTCACTCATAGCTCAGTGTGTAACGACTGCAGATGTAGTTAGTGCAGTCAATTTCGCCAGAGAGCATGATTTATTGGTAGCCGTTAAAGGTGGTGGACATAATTCTGCCGGCAATGCGGTTTGTGATGATGGAATAGTAATAGATTTGTCATTGATGCGGAGAGTCAATGTCAATCCAAGGCAGAAAACGGCCAGGGTCGATGGCGGAGCTCTATTAGGTGATGTCGACAGTGAAACACAGCTCCATGGCCTTGCTGTTTCGGCTGGAGTAGTGTCTCACACAGGTGTTGGTGGTTTGTCTCTAGGTGGTGGATTTGGCTGGCTCAGTAGGACCCATGGTCTGTCGGTAGATAACCTGATTTCTGCTGATATTGTTACCGCCGACGGTACTCTGCTGCATGTCAGCCAGGACGAGAATGAAGATCTGTTCTGGGGCATCAGAGGAGGTGGGGGCAATTTTGGTGTGGTTACTTCCCTCGAATTTAAATGTGCAGAAATAGGAACTGAAGTGTTTTCTGGCGTAATAGTCAAAGCGTATGATAATGCGCAGGACTATATATCATTTCATCAAGCTTATGTACAAACCCTACCTGACGAAATGACGGTGTGGCTGGTGATAAGAAAAGCCCCGCCTTTACCCTTTCTGCCAGAAGAAGTTCATGGCCAACTTGCAGTCCTGATTCCCTTTGCATGGCTCGGAGATCAATCTGAAGGTGAAAAACTTATCCAACCGATACGTGACCATACACCCTCCCACGGAGAGCATGTTGGCATGAATCCATGGGTTGGCTGGCAGACATTGTTTGATGGATTTGCCGAACACGGTGCGCGAAACTACTGGAAGTCTCACCATTTGAAGGATCTTTCCGCGGAGTGTATTGACCAATTGCTATCTTTTGCGGAGACCCTTCCTTCAGATGAATGTGAGATTTTTATTCCTCATATGGAAGGGGCCCCAAGTCGAGTGGTGGAAGATGCGACCGCTTTCGCTCACCGTTTCACACCTTTTGTGTTGAACATACACACTCGCTGGAGGGATAAGAACGAGGATGAAAAATGCCTTGCGTGGGCACGAGAGTTCCATCAAGCAACGGAACCTTTCTCTCAAGGGGTGTATGTGAACTTTCTTAGTGAGGAAGGCGACGAGCGGGTAAAAGACGCCTATACCCAGTCGACTTGGGAACGACTGGTTCAGTTGAAAGACAAATACGACCCAAACAATATATTCAGTCTCAATCAAAACATAAAGCCGTCTTCATGATCAGATGACATGCGGATCATGTGCCGATCACCATGGAAACAACAGGACAATTAAATTGGTATTTGTTCACGGTCATACATTATGTCATTCAGAGGTAATTCCCCCAAAAGGGTTGTCAGTGGACATCGGCTACTTTACAGACCAGAAACTGACCTTGATAAGCTAAACCCTTGGAAGACAGAACTGAAAGTCTTCTTGTTGACCTCTAGTGCGCTTACGGCATTCGCTGCCAATTCGGTACTCTGCCGCTTTGCTTTGGGTGCAGGATCTATCGATGCTGCCGGATTTACCAGCATTCGTTTAATCTCTGGAGTGGTCGCATTATTTCTAATCCTTCTTATAAGGAGCGGTCCTTTACCGACAAGCAGTAAGGGGAGTTGGTCTGCCGGGTTCATGCTGTTTCTTTATGCAGTGACATTCTCTTATGCCTATCTGGAACTGGATACAGGAATTGGGGCTCTCATATTATTTGGCTCTGTGCAGACCACGATTATAGGGATCTCAATAGCTAGAGGAAACAAATTACTGTCGGTTGAATGGATTGGCATGGTCATTTCATTTGCGGGGTTGGTGTATCTTTTATTTCCCGGAGTATCGACACCATCTATAGCAGGGTTTCTCCTCATGTCGACCGCGGGTGCAGCATGGGGATTATACACTCTTCTAGGGCGGGGCTCTAAAAATCCCCTGGCTGATACAGCTTATAATTTTTTACGTTCAATGCCGTTAATAGTAGTTATTGCGATCATCGCCTTCGATAATGTTCATCTCACTACCAGCGGTGTTATACTTGCCATTGTGTCAGGTACTGTAACATCAGGGCTTGGCTATACCATCTGGTATTCAGCTTTAAAAAATATATCAGCAACACAAGCTGCAGTTTCTCAGCTTGCAGTTCCAGTTATTGCTGCTCTAGGCGGGGTGGTATTCATGACAGAAGTAATAACACTTCGACTGACAGTGGCAGCCGCAATGATATTAGGGGGTATTTTTCTAGTAGTTGTGGGAAGAGTTGTGTTTATGGCAAAAGAACCTCCAAAAGCTTAGCTATTCTTTTATTTCTGCCTTGATAGAACTGCACAAGAAGAGGGTCAGTTTCCTTTATTTTACTGGCTGTCATAACAATTGTGTAAGATTATAAAAAATAAAGTTTAGGAGGCACTGATGACAATTACGAATAAACAAAGTGGTACAAACGTACATGAGATTGCCGACGGAATCTATCGTATTAGCACACCGGTTAAGATTCCCAGTGCCGGTGGGTTCTCGTTCAACCAATACCTCATTATGGATGATGATCCATTGCTATTCCACGCGGGATTGAGGAAGATGTTTCCACTAATTCGCGAAGCAGTGGAGAGCATTTTGCCTGTTGAAAAGCTACGCTATATAACGCTTTCCCATGTGGAAGCGGATGAGTGTGGGGGGCTCAACGATTGGTTGAGTGCAGCCCCGCATTCTGTGCCGCTCTGTGGTGAAGTGGCGGGCATGGTATCAATCGGCGACCTAGCCGATAGAGATCCAAAAGTTCTTGCCGACTCTGAACAACTTCAACTGGGTAAGCACACCGTGCGGTGGTTCGATACCCCTCATCTACCACATGCTTGGGATTGCGGTTTTCTTATCGAAGAACAGACTGCCACGTTAATGTGTGGTGATCTTTTTACTCAGGGCGGCGATGGACTTCCTCCATTAACCGAGTCCGACATTCTTGAACCGAGCGAGGTTTTCCGTGAAAAAATGGATTATTTCTCTCACACAACAAATGCAGAGGTGATGCTCAAGCGACTAGCCTCAACCAACCCGAAAACTCTTGCGTGTATGCATGGAAGCGCATGGCATGGAGATGGTGCCAATTTGCTAATTTCACTGGCTGAACGCCTTGTAAGCCATCAGAATATTTGAAACAAAAGGTAATCAAATTAAGAGATATTTCCCCAAAGTGTTGCCTATTTGATTTCATCTTTGATAGTGTTGTAAAGATTTAATGCTGGGACATTGAGTTTTCTGGTTCTAACCTTTATAAGATTAGGATCTGTTAAATTTTGACCTTGTTCCTGAGCACCCTCGCGCTCCCATTATTCTGAAAATCTGACCTTGCCAGGGGAACTCTCTCGATAGACGCATTTATCTCTATTCGCATATGCTCAGGAAACACCTTCGTTGGAGGGAAGAGTCAGGAATAAGGTCAACCTATGATATGTGCCGCCAAATCAAAGGTTGCCAAGGATTATCTTCCACTGTCGAAAAAGCAACAACAGTATTCTAAATGCACAAGAAACATTTTCAGAGTGTTCCTTATTGATACGTGGCATTCCCTGTGTACATTTAAACGGAGCAAATCCTCTCCCACAGCAAATAGTTTTTCACTGTAATTTACCAAGTTATCTCTAGGTTTCAGCAATAGACTAAACCGTAATATTTACAAATGTGATACTTTGTCGTACAATATATTTAGATATATAGCTAATTATATAAATGGCCTTGATTTGATCTTTATTAAATGAAGACTTTATCGAAAGACAGCCAATCAATCTGATTAAAAGGTAAAGTATGGGAAACTTACTAAAACTGTTCAGCGCACTTTCGGACCACAACAGACTGAGAATAATTGCAGCCCTTAAAGAATACAGCGACCTGTGTGCGTGCCAGATCGTTGAATTGTTGGGGGTCTCGGGAGCGACGACCTCGAGACACCTGTCGATTCTCTTGCAGGTAGGACTTATTGACAGCTACAAGGACGGCCGGTGGGTCCATTATCGGTTGAACAGAGCAAGCCATAATTACGGGCAGGTGACTGACTGGCTTGAAGACCAGTTATACCAGACGGCTACCGTCGAAAAAGACAGGTATGCTCTGAGAGAGATCATGGCAACGGACAGAGAGGATATTTGTCGTAAACAACGAGGAGAGAAATGTTGCCCTAGAAAACCAGAAGATCAAATAAAAGAATTAGCTCATGTCTCGTCATAGAGTTTTAACTATATAATATCAGGAGCAAAAATAACATAAAACAGATTAGGCAAAAACTAGCGACACATCAATCATAGAACGTCAGTCATAAAACAAACGCTCTGCCTCATAACATAAAAATATGTTCGAGGAAGAGCTTTAGAAGTCACCTTTTTAGCGGAGGAAATTATTATGACCGGCAAAGACGAACTGATCAATTTTAAAAAAATGTGGACCTGGTTATGCTGCCATCCTGCCCATGATCGCGAATACTACATGAAGCATGTGGTGAAACTCGAAGGTGAGTGGATCAATTCTTGCCCTCTCTCAAATAGTACAACTGACCGAAATTGTACAGGTTGCAGCATGCTGAGAGGGGGTGAAAACAAGACACTCTGCTCGGACCCCTTATCTCCTGTTAACCAGTGGATGCGAACCGAACGGCAATACCCTCATTACCGCTCATACTATGCCAGCCAGGCTGCCGTTCTTGCATTAAAATATTTACGGGCGAATTACCCAGCGGCCGCCTGAGAAATAGCCTGTCTAGGAGATTAGAGATTGGCCGTGGTTTCTACAAGGCTTACACACGTATAAATTTATCCGATACTCAGCCTTTAGACATTGCTGGTCCAGGGGAAAAGCTCAATGCTGCATTTCAGCATAGCCATTGTAAATTGACACGATTCCTCTCGACCACTCAAATAGTTATGAAATGCTGGCCTAGTGATGACCTGAGCCTAACGTTTTCTTTTTAGAAGGTACACGAATGAAGATAGCTGAATTCAGAAAGATCAGGGGTAATCTAGGTAAAACCCAGAAACAACTCGCCTCCTTGCTGGGCGTATCACTCAAGACCATCCACAGCTATGAGCAGGGATGGCGCCCAATTCCGTCACATATCCTGAGAGACCTTCTCTATCTCCTGATCAACCAGAACAGAAAGGGCAATTCGGAATTACCATGCTGGGAGTTGAGAGGATGTACCAACAAAGAAAAATGCCCCGCCTGGGAGTTCCTGTCAGGCACCATGTGCTGGTACATGTACGGCACCCCATGTGACGATGCTGTGCCAGATACCTATCTCGAAAAACTGAATACCTGCCGCTCGTGCAATGTCTTCAGATCACTTCTCCCATAACTTTGTGAGGGCTGTTATGGCATCAGGTTACCAACAGCCCTCCAGGTTGTATTGTCTAAATAATAAATCTTAAATTTAAGTGAAATGACTTCAATTTTCTGCTGCGATACCTGATCCCGACAACTACGTCCAATATAAAACGTTATTGGACATTGAAGTGCATCGAAGATTAGCATACCGAATCTCATCCATAATGACATCTGCATCCGGTTTAGATTTCTTCAGTATCACCCTCGCGCCCCGATTTTTCTGGAAATCTGGCCTTACCTGTAGAATCCTTTTGTTAGGAGCGCTCATCCTAAGCTCTCTACCAATGATCTAGACTACTTAACAGTTCCAATTTTATCTTACTTTCTCCTCTTAAATCGGTAGAGGATAGAGTTATCAGGTTACATTTTTTTTCATGTAAGCTTTGCATCTAATCGGTCTACTATACCTTTACGCAGTACCACGCAGTGGTAACTATTTCGGTGTAGCAAGCAAGAAATCATACCAGATCCCTGCAAGCACCCCGTCCAGCCTTTAAGGTCTTTGACAAGGAGGCTTTCATGAAGTTGGTACATTTATCAGTTTGCATATCGTTATTTGTTTCTGTTCTGCTAATCACAATTGATCCTGTTTTTGCATTTGAACAGGTTCATTCAACGATTTTCGGGGTGGCTATAAAGGGCTATGATACGGTAGCCTATCACACGAAAGGACAGGCGTTGAAGAGACGCAGCAAATACGCCTACAAGTGGAACGATGCGAAATGGTACTTCTCAAGTAAGGAACACAAAGATTTGTTTATCAAAGATCCGGAGAAATATGCTCCCCGGTATAGTGGCTACTGAGCGCGAAATCTAGCAAACACCGGCAAGTCTGCTGGTGCAAATCCCAAATCATTTAAAATCATAGATGGTAGACTCTACCTCAGTTACTCTAGTGAATCAGCAGATGTATTTGAAAAAAACTCCGCTGAATTAATTAGCAAGGCCGATAGGAGTTGGAAAATACTACAGGCGGAGAATGAAAGGAACTAAATCAATCAAAAATCGCTATTGCAATCCGGCTTTGCGCAATCCATCAGCAATGAGCACTCGGTGGTTTTGGTTTTGAAAAGCGGTTCCGAAATACTGTACTTCGAAAAATGGATCGAATCGAAGAACATTATCTACAGAGTCTTGGGCGTCCTGAAGGCGATTGAGTTGTGCATAAGTAGCGGCCAGAATGATGTGGTACCCGACGAAATCCGGTCTCTTTATGTGCCCTTTTTCTAATATATCCAGAGCCTTTTCATATTTTCCTTTAAGGTAATATGCGATACCCAGATGATACCAGGCATTTCTTACCCAGACATCGTCTAATAGCAGAGAAATCTCCAGTACAGAAATTGACTCATCAACCTGTCCCGACCACAGCAGCGCCCACCCCAACTGACTGTAGTTCGTCGAACTGTTGGGATTAAGTTCAAGTGCCTGCTGTGCCTCAATAATTGCCAGATCGAATTTGTTTTGAAATGTATAGACACTGCTTAGCAGTTCATGCGCTTTAGCGTTATTCGGGTCTAGTTTTACAGCCTTCTGCCCATAGGTAAATGATCTTTCCAATGATTCGCCTGGAAACTCTGTCCAACCATAGCTCACCTTAGCAAATTCAGTTAGTCCTAAGCCGGCATATGCGGCTGAATATTGAGGATCCAGGGAGATAGCCTTGGCAAACATTTCTCTAGCGATCAGGTTTGACTTCTTAACCCTGCTATTATAATGGGCCAACCCTTTGAGGTAATAGTCATAGGCATCTAAATCCTTTGGTGGTTTATGCAAAGCCCGGTTTTGTTCCGCTTGACTGACGTTTATAGCTAATGTTGCGACGATTGAGGTGACGATGTCAGCCTGGAGTTCAAAAATATCCTTCAATTCTCGATCATATCTCTCAGCCCAGATGTGAGTTCCATCCACGCTGTTAACCAACTGAGCATTTATTCGAATTTTATCGTTTGCCCTTTGGACACTGCCTTCAAGTAAGTACTCAACCCCTAAATTCCTTCCTATCTCCTTGGCATCGATGGCTTTTCCTTTATAAGAAAAAGCGGTGCTGCTTGAGGTAACCAACAAATCGTGAAACCTGGAAAGGTCTGTGATGATATCATTGGTAATACCATCACTGAAGTACTCCTGCTCTTGATCACTACTGAGATTCTTGAATGGGAGGACAGCTATTGAAGCCCCCCAGTTGCTGGAGACTTGCTGTCCTGTTTCGGCATTAGACATAAGAGATTTCAACACATCTTGTTGAAATGGTTTGAAATAAACCAAGCCGAGAGAAACCACAACACCAATTGAGGCTATGATAATGACCCAAAAACCTAGCGAATGCCGCTTTGTTCTGATTGATAAATTTTTCAAACCAGAAGATTGGTGGGCTCTCATATCAAGTTGATATATTCTTATCGGGTCAACTATGTTTTTTACCTTTTTCTCTCCTTTATAAGTGAAAAAGTAGGGCAGCTTACCCTTTACATGATCGTAAGCCGAACCTGACAAGCTGATTCCTCCTGGATCCGCAAGGCCTTCGATTCGAGAGGTTATATTTACCCCATCGCCATAAATGTCACCTGATTCAGATATTACATCTCCTAGGTTGATACCGATCCTAAACTTCAGTTGCGGATCAAGTGATTCTGTCCGCTTTTGCCATTCCACCGCACAATTTACGCTGTCTACCACACTGGGAAATTCCGTCAGGTACCCATCCCCCATGCGTTTTACTATGCGTCCACCAAATTTGTGTACGGTCGGCTCTATTATCGCAGACTCATAGTCTTTAAGGGCTACAAGGGTGCCAGCTTCGTCTTTACCCATTAATTGAGAGAATCCAACGACGTCAGCAGCTAGAATGGCAACCAGTTTTCTTTCCATATTTCAGATCTCATATTTGCTCAGATAGGCAAAGTACTACTTTGTAGTATATGCATAGGAACAGTTGCCGTCGAGATAACCTCTTTGACTTAACATAAGTTCAAGTCGATGGGGTATCTGCGTGTTAATGGGGATGTAATAATGTTATCTGTATTTAGAAATTCTAGAACAGTACGAAAATTGATCCAATCAAAGCGACCTACAAAAAGAAAACATCCATCAGGTTGTTTACAATTTGATTGTTTAAAAAGACGCCACGAACTCTCTCGCGGACTATTATAAAAAACAAATAAGACGATACCTAATCCTGCTCCTCCACTGGTTCACTTTGGGACTTGGGGGGCAGTTTATGGACGAACCAGTAGGCGATGCCAGTGGCAACAAGCACAACGCCAGTGGCGAAGACATACATCGGTTCCAAATCGTCATAATCGAGGATGATCACCTTTCTGGCAATCGCCATCAGGGCGGTGGCCAGCACTATTTTTACATGGATGACGTCGTCTCTTAGATAAAGAATGATATTCTGAAAGATCTCGATCGCAATAAGCACCACCATGAACGCCCCAAAGGTCATAAGGATATCGTTTATGGTAAGAATGAAACGCGGTTCGGAGGCAAATTTCTGGTAGATGGTCCATGCCACATCCACTACGCCTGAGATGATCACGACAATCATCAACAATCCTAATACCTTCAAACATATATGGATGATCTTCTTGAGTACCCAGAGAAATTTGTCATCGCTCTTGTTAACAAGTTTCATTGTTTTCAGTCCAGCGTAACTGGAGTCTTAAAGCCATCGGGCTTTACCGTCAGCACGGTGCAGTTGATAGTGGTAAGGAGTGCTTCCGCCTTGTTGCCGATCAGCAAACCTGGAATACCAGAACGTCCCACTGATCCCATTACTACGACATCTATATTGAGTTCTGCAATGACCTGCTGAATCACTTCACTGCTACTCCCTTCCCTGAGGTGAACCTGGTTCTCTTGATAATGAATGTGATTGTCGTTGAGGATTCTGAGCAGTTCTGACTGGCGCTCGCTGAAGAGCTCTCTTTTCATCTCTGATATCTCTTCGGTGGACACCTTGAACCGTGGACTGTGCAGCATGAGCTCGTATTCAAGCCGCCAGCTGTGCAGGTAGTGGGCTTCTCCGCGCTCGCGCTGGGCCAGCGAATGGGTGAGTTCGACGATTTTCTTGTTTAGAGCCGCTGTTTCAGGGTTCTCCTCTCCCACGTCCACCGCAGCAAGGATACGTTTGAAGTCGGTCGCATCGTATTTAATTACCCAGACCGGGCATGGGCATTTTCTCACCAGCCGCATGCTCAGCTGGTCTATTCCCTGCTCCAGCGTTGCTTCCTTGATCACCAGGTCATAACCTTCGCTGATCACCTTGCGGATGATCACGATAAAATCGTCCGATTCAGTGTAATCGGGCCGTACATCTATGTCCTGCCAGCGCGGGTGGTTGAGGAATCCATCAAGGCGTTCGTGGTGATGGGCGACAACCGCCTGCCGGAGTTTCTCGTATCGGCCGGTGAGTTTGCTGCTCAACTCATCGAAGAACTTTATCTCCTCAGCAATGATCACCGTGACCCTGGCCTCATTGAGTCTGGCCAGTTCCACCACCTTGTCGGCGCTGCTTTGGTGGTTCAAGGATACCTCGTCCATTATATAGAGGATATTTTTAAATCTCTTCATAGAGTGGTCTCGCTTTTGTGTTTACACAACTTAATTATGATCAACTATATTCACTCACGATTAAATTTTTAATGGTAGCGGGCTACCTTTCAATCGCCAATGATCAATAATTGAGTTGAATCATCAAATACGATGAGAAAAAAACATTATACCCACAAAATCAGTCAGGCAACCTCTTGGGAAACCAATCACACGAAACGGCCTAATCCCTACTAGCTTTTTTTCGATCAAGTCGCCGGACGATGAATTTCTCAAATTCCACCACCACAAAGACTGAAAAAGTAAAGGCGATAATTCGCAGCCAATCTCCCGGTGGTATAGCCTCCGTACCGAATACTTTCTGAAACAACGGCAGGTAGGTGAACAGCATCTGTAGAACTATGATGGTCGCCACGGCGATCAGTACGGCAGGATTGCCTACAAAGCCTTCCCTGCTAAGCGCCGGAGCCTTTAAAAATCGGGCGTTGAACAGATAGAATATCTGAAAGAAAATGAGCGTATTCACCGCCGTTGTCCGGGCCATTTCCAACGTTTCACCGATATAACGGTCCCAGAGGAACAGACCCAGGGTTCCCATGACCACCAGCGAAGAGATAAACACTATTCGCCAGGAGAGGAACTGGTTGAGCAGCGGCTCCTTGGGGGAGCGCGGCGGCCGCATCATAACATTTCCCTCGGATGGCTCAAAGGCTAACGACAGGCCCAGAGTCACCGCGGTAACCATATTGATCCAGAGAATCTGCAGAGGGGTTATTGGCAGGGCAATGCCCATCATCACTGAGGCAATAATGATGCCCGCCTGGGCACCGTTAGTCGGCAGGATGAAACCGAGGGTCTTGCGAATATTGTCATAGACGGTGCGGCCCTCTTCAACGGCATGCACGATTGAGGCAAAATTATCGTCGGCGAGCACCATCTCGGAAGCTTCCTTAGCCGCCTCGGTACCTTTCAAACCCATGGCCACCCCAACATCGGCACGTTTCAAAGCAGGGGCATCGTTGATCCCGTCGCCGGTCATGGCGGTAATATGTTCACTCGCCTGCAGCGCAGTCACAAGCCGCAGCTTGTGCTCCGGGCTGACTCGGGCAAAAATGCTGGACTTCATGGCACTAAACTGAAGCTGGTCATCATCCATGGTCTCCAGTTCCTGTCCCGATATTGGCTCACTCGCGTCATCCAAACCGATCTGACGGCCGATGGCAGCAGCTGTCAGCGCATGGTCACCGGTAATCATCTTTACTTTTATACCTGCGGTGTGACAGCTCCTTACCGCCTCAATCGCTTCATCTCGCGGTGGATCGATCAAACCGAACAAACCTAATAGAACCATACCACTGCTGACATCCTCGTGCCGGATCTGCTCCTCCCCCGGAAATTCAACAGAGGCTATGGCCAGTGTGCGCTGCCCCAGTTGAGCAACTTGCTCTATCTTTTGGTTCCAGAACTGTAGGTCAATTTCTTTATCGCCGTCGGCATGACGCTCGGTATCACACATGGCCAAAACCCTCTCCGGCGCCCCTTTGAGGAAGACAATATTTTCGCCGCCGGCCTGCTGATGAAGGGTGGCCATATATTTGTGTTCCGATTCAAAAGGAATGATATCGAGACGATGATACTGCTCTTTAGTTTCACGCTCCTGTATACCGGCTTTTGCAGCAAATGCCAGCAGCGCTCCATCCGTTGGATCACCCTGTACCAGCCAATGACCATCCTGTTGCATCAGGGCACCGTCATTGCAGAGCAAAGCGGCGCGTGCCAGTTCCTGCAGCAAATCATCATTTGCCGCATCAATTTGGTTGTCGTCACGGTAAAAGGTTCCAACCGGCTCATATCCGGCGCCGTCGACTCTATACTCATCTTCAGCCTTAACAACGGTGGTCACCGTCATTTCATTACGCGTCAGGGTTCCCGTTTTATCGGAGCAGATAATGGTGACCGAGCCGAGGGTTTCCACTGCAGGCAGCCGTCGAATGATTGCTTTCCGCGCGGCCATCCGCTGCACTCCAAGCGCCAGGGTGATGGTAATTATGGCGGGAAGCCCCTCGGGAATGGCCGCCACCGCAAGGGCCACACAAGCAAAAAATAGTTCGGTGAAGGTGTAGTCGCGCAGAGCCATGCCAAAGACAAGTGTACCAACGGCAAGAATAAGTATCGCACCGGTGAGCCATTTGCTGAACTCATCCATCCTTTCGGTAAGCCGAGTCTTCAAGGTCTCCACCTGAGCCAGCAGACTGCTCACCTTCCCTATTTGCGTCTGCTCTCCCGTGGCAATGACCACTCCTTTTCCCTGGCCGAAACTCACCAGAGTTCCCGAAAAGGCCATTGAGATTCTGTCTCCCACCGAAGCGTCTGGGGCGACCGGTTCAATGGCTTTATCCACTGGCACTGACTCGCCGGTCAGTGGCGCCTCTTCAATCCGCAGATCCTTGGTTTGGAACAGACGCAGATCGGCGGGGACTTTGTCTCCCGATTGAAGAAACACTACATCACCAGGCACAAGCTCTTCCACCGCGACAGATATTTTCTTACCATCACGCTGAACTATGGCTTCATGGGTCAATGTTTCTCGAATTGCCTCCACGGCCTTTTCTGCTTTGCCCTCCTGGAAAAAACCAATAATTGCATTGATTACTACCACGCCAAGGATAACGCCGGCATCCACCCAGTCCGCCATCAATGAGGTCACTACTGCGGCGCCAAGCAATACGTAGATCAACACGTTATTGAATTGGCCGAGAAACCTCATCAGTGGGTTTCTTCTGGCGGGTTCAGGGAGGCGATTCAAGCCATAGATCTTGCGTCTTTGATCAACCTCATCTGTGTTCAGTCCATCCATCGAGCAGTCCAGTTTCTGAAACACTGATTCGGCCGGTTCGGAATGCCATGCTACCTGTTCATGTTCCATCTATTGTCACCCTTATAAACTGAGTTATTTATTTCGAACTGCACGTATGTGATAGAAACTTATAAGTATTGTCGAACGATTTGAAACTTATATGGATTCAATTCTTGATCAATCAAATCAGTCCAAGGTTGGTGGTTTTCGAAAAAGGGTTAAAGAAACTTGAAGTCATTATCAACACGTGAAAATGCCAAGGGAAAAGTTTTACTCAAATGTTAGAAGGATTCGAAAGGATGAGGATTGACAAACTGACCAACCGAAAGAACTTACACCAGTGACGAAGAAGAGGTACCGATCATGCCAGATTTCGGCATGATCGGTGGGGAGGTGCAACCGCTCAGGAAGAATTCATCAAAGCGACTGCCCTGGGGGTATTGCTGTATATTAATTACCAGTTAGGTCCCATCACTAGACTGGTATCGAGACATTTCTCTTTTTCAGTTTCAGACACCCTATCCTTGTTCTGCAAATCCTTAGCGTAACAGACATATTCTCCACCATTATCGTCGCGTAAAAAAACCATCCTCTGATATTCCTTTGATATCAATTTTCCTCGCATACTCATGATAAATCCCCTTTTGGTATCATGTTTTATTGTTCGTTTTGGCCTAACTAACATTGAACGATTGGTTTTTCTAATTTTGGCTTTTGTTTATCATTATTTTTAGACAATATGCCCGTCCCAACCAAAAACAATAGAAGCAAAACAGTGTATTAAAAATAGCTTTTACTATTACTTTCTTTGGTTCCGGTTAGGCTGGCTTAACGATTTCATTTTGCACGCGAGAAAAAAAAAGATCTGACGGTCTACAGATCTCTGCACCACGCAATAGGCAGCCCTCGATTTGCTCAGTTAGTTATCTTCAACCCTGCGGGAATCAGTCCTTCAATGATCTTGTCGATCAACTCAGGCACTTTTACATACTTGCCTATCAGCTCTCTTCCTTTGCTGGAAAAATCTGGTACCTGTTCAAGCAGTTCTTCAGCAGCATTTTGAGCTTCATGCACCTTCCCCATCCGGCCGAGGGCAGCCGCACGCATGAGAGGATCGAAGAACAGGTCCGGATAATTAAATTTGAGCGCTTCGGCGAAGGCATTTTCATAGTCATCCTGGTGGTAATAATCCATGAACAGGGCAAGATGAAACCACGTTGGATGGTAGGGGTTGAGCACCATTCCTTTGGCCAGAAGATCACGGCCACGTTGCCACTCTCCATACAGGCAGAGGTGCCAACCGGCAACGCCGATAATATAAGGCGCATTGGGGTTAAGGGCGACGGTTTCGGTGACACTCTTCAAAAACAATTCTTTATCGCCACGATGAAAATGCACCAGGGTTATCGCGTCCTGTACGAACTGATTATCCTTATCAAGGGTCACACCTTTGTGGGTGTAGGCGAGTGCCTTATCAAGAGAGTCGGTACCATCAACAAAGCCAAGAGCGTGGTTGTCGGCATGCAGATGGCCGAGCATGGCCCAGGCCAATCCATAATCCGGGTCCAGCTGCACCGCCTCTTCAAGAGCATTGAGGGCTTGAATGAATGATTCCTGGGTCAATACCGTCTCATAATGGTAGAACTTCAAAACGGCGTCATATGTTTTCAGATCCGCTGGCCTTTTCTTGCGCGACTCCCTTGACAGGCGTCGATTCATCAACCCATAGTGATCGGCGATATTGCCGACCACCCGTTGGGCGATAGTTTCCTGCATTGCGATCAGGTCAGCGGCAGCAAGTTTCTCCTTGTAGCTCATCCCCCAGACCTGTTCAGCGGTGATGGTGTCGAAAAGCTGGATCGTTGCCTTGATTTCAGTTATCCCTATTCGGATACTGCCAGCGAGCAGGAAGCGCACACCAAGGTCCTGACCGATCTTTTTAGGATCTGCCTCTTGATCCTTGAACTGCATTGCCGACTGTACAGCGATGACAGAAATATCCTGAAATCTTGCCAGCTCAGCAGTCAACTCCTCGGTCAGGCCGTCAACGAAATAATCCTGCTCCTCATCACCGGATAGATTTTTCAGCGGCATGAGCACTATCGAGGGACCTGGAAAAAGAAATTCCTGTCTTGAGGCTTTCTGTCGCCGCTCATCACCGCCGAGAGATAGTGAGGTATCCTTGAACACAGGTACGTACGCACCTTTGGGGATCTCGATTCTTACTGGGCTTACTTCATCTGAGGCGAGATAATAGTTTTCGAGAGCACGGCGCAGTCTTCCAGCTTCCACTCGAACAATAGGGTCCACTTGAGGATTAAAAGAAGAGGGCCGATCGTACACGGCGATGGCCACCGTATAGGCTTTGAGCCGGGCAGCTCTGCCTTGTAAGGTCTCTTCCACGATGAATTTCAGAAAACGTTTCTGTTTTTCCGAAGCATTGAATCGAGGACTCTGGATGATACCTTTCAAATGGGTTCGAACAATCTCATCCGGCACATCGCTACGGCAACCGTCAACTTTCATTATGGTTGGCAAAAGTCTAATCTATTCAATACGTTGAGTTGACTGT
>JAHEER010000065.1 GCA_024640625.1 Desulfobulbaceae bacterium | reverse complement strand
GCTGCCGGGACGCATGAAGCGGGTAGTGAGTGCTCAACAGGTTTGTAATCGCTGAGCAAATCGCCTACATTGAGTTTGAACTGCTTTTTCACGCTCCGGCGTTTACCCAACTAGGCGTCAAATATCAGACTGAGGGAAACTGTCATGAGACAACAGAGTGACATACCGGTAAAGGTTCGCGGGGCGATAATCGGCGGCCCCATGCCGCTGGTCTGCCTGCCTCTGGTGGGTGCCAGTCGTGCTAAAGTTCTCGAGGAGGCTGAGGCTCTTGTGAAATTGCAGCCCGATCTTCTTGAGTGGCGCATAGACGGCTACGAACAGGTCGGGGATGTAGCCGCCTGCCTGTCTCTTCTCACAGAGCTGCGCAGGATCATAGGCGATACCGTGTTGATCTTTACCTGTCGAATAGATCTTGAAGGCGGTATGACGGAGCTGTCCCGGGAAGTCAGATTGGAACTCAATAGCGCGGTAATAGAGAGCGGTGATGTCGATATTGTCGATATAGAGCTCTGCAATGATCGGGAGTTTATCGAAACCATCAAAGCCAGGGCGCGTGAAAAAGGCGTCAAATTGATTCTTTCCTACCATAATTTCGAGCAGACCCCGAGTGAACACTTCATCTATGCCAAACTGCTCGAGGCCCAGACCGCCGGCGCCGATATTTCAAAATTTGCCGCCATGCCGCAAAACTACAGCGATGTCCTCAGACTGCTCAACGCGACCCAGCAAGCAAGAAACGAAGCGGTGCAGGTACCCGTGGTGGCAATGTCAATGGGACCTGAAGGAGCGGTCACCAGAGTGGCGGGCGGTCTGTTCGGCTCCGACATCACCTTTGCCATAGGTATGCAGGCATCGGCCCCCGGTCAGATCCCGATCAAAAAATTGAAAAGCGGGATGGCCCTGCTCTATGATAATTAAAGGAGCACCCTACGTGCGTGTTGAAATTCTCATTAAGTAAACTATGAGGGACACAATACCTAGCATGTCCCTTTTTTTAGCGACATGCTAGGTATTGTGTCCCAGACCTTGGTTAATTTGAATTAAATTGTGTGTCCCCTACCTAGTCTGTCTAGACTATTACGTCCCTGTGCATCGGCATACCTTGACTAACTAGCCAAAGTGTGTTTATTTATATCAGTTTCAGCTGAGGGTATGCGGGCATAGCTCAGTTGGTAGAGCGCGAGCTTCCCAAGCTTGAGGTCGCGAGTTCGAGCCTCGTTGCCCGCTCCACGAAGGCGTCCCGGTCTGTCTGGGACCCTGAACTTTTGGTCATACCTGTCTGCAAGCGCCCCTCCAAGCGCTTACTTGACGGGAAGATGAAAGTGGGCTTTGCCCGCTTTTTTTTATGGTTGAATCGGGCTGTTTTGACGCCTGACCAACAGGCAATATAGAGATGGACACGGTCATCGAAAGAGTGCGTGAATTTGCCGAATCCCTGCTCCCGGCAATGGGGCTGGAACTGTTTGACGTCCAGTTTCGCCGGGAAGGGCACGGCTGGGTTCTGCGCCTCGTGGTCGATAAAGAAGAGGGTGTTACGCTCGATGATTGCTCCCAGGTGAGCAGGGAAACCAGTGATTTTCTGGATGTCGAAGATATCATCGATCATCCTTATCACCTGGAAGTATCTTCGCCGGGGCTTGAGCGCCCCTTGCGAACGGTGGAGGAATGTCGGCGCCACCTAGGCAAGAAAGCGCGCATCAAGCTCAAAGAGAAGGTCGATTCCCGGCGGGTGATCATCGGCGAGCTAGTGACCGTCGAGGAAAATGAACTAGCGGTACTCAGTGACGAGGGCGAGACCCACAGACTCGAGTGGGAAAACGTTGAAAAAGCCCGTCTGACGCTCTGACCCGTACCGGTAGAGGAGAAGACCGAGTAGTGCCTGGTTGGCAGGCAGTTATTGCGAGGATAGATACATGTTATCGGATTTAAAACGGATTATTGACCAGATCAGTAGAGATCGCGGTTTCGACAAGCAGCTTCTCATTGAGGCGATTGAAGAAGCGGTCGCCTCCGCTGCCCGAAAGAAATACGGCAGCAGACGCGATATCGAAGTGCACTACAACGAGGAATATGGAGAGGTTGAGGTGTTCCAGTTCCGCAATGTGGTCGAAGAGGCTGTCGATGATCAGACTGAGATTGCCTTCGAACAGGCCCAGCAGCTTGACCCCGAAGTGCAGCTTGGCGATGAGCTGGGTGAGAAAATGGAGAACATCACCGACCTCGGAAGGATCGCCGCCCAATCGGCCAAGCAGGTGATAATCCATCGGATGAAAGATGCTGAACGGGAAGTCATTTACGGCATGTTCAAGGATCGCGAGGGAGAAGTGGTCAGCGGTATCGTGCAGCGCTTCGAACGCGGCAACATGATAGTCAACCTGGGGCGGACCGACGCCATACTTCCCAAGGATAATCAGATCCCCAAACGGTCCTTCAAGCAGGGCGACCGCATACGGGCCTATCTCGCCGAAGTGCGAGAGAATGCGAGGGATTCCCAACTTATCCTGTCCCGCACGGCCGACGAATTCCTGGCCAAGCTGTTCACCATGGAGGTGCCCGAGATTGCCGAGGGCATCGTCAGAATCATGGGAGTCAGCCGGGAACCAGGCTTTCGCGCCAAAATTGCTGTTTCCTCCACCGAGTCTGACGTCGATCCGGTGGGCGCCTGTGTCGGCATGAAGGGTTCGCGAGTCCAGAATGTGGTTCAGGAACTGCAGGGTGAGCGGATCGATATCGTCACCTGGAGCCCGGATCCGGCAAAATATGTCTACAATGCGCTGGCCCCGGCGCATGTCAGCATGGTCATGGTCGACGAGGATGCCAACTCCCTGCTGGTGGTTGTTCCCAACGACCAGTTGTCGCTGGCCATTGGCCGCCAGGGTCAGAACGTCCGTCTGGCCTCCAAACTCATGGGCTGGCGCATCGACGTGAAGAGTGAGCAGCGCTGGGCCAACCTCGAGGACGAGGGCTATCAGACCCTGCTGCAGGTGCCGGGAATCGATGAGGGCCTGGCCGACCAGTTATTCAGCAGAGAAATTAAAGATGCGGCCGATCTTGCCACCGCCGATATCGAGGAACTGACCATTATCAGGGCAATTGATGATGATTTCGGCGCCCAGCTCATCGAGGCTGCGGTCAAGGTCGCCGAGGAACATGGCTTGTCGCTGGAGCGAACCAGGCCAAGGGCTGTAGAGACAGCAGCGGAGCCGAGCGAAGCAGAGGAGCCTGCGGAGGAGGCCGGCGCGGCTGAGCCGTCCGCAGCTGAGGTTGAAAGTGCTGAGCCGTCTGCCGCGCAGCCTGAGCCCAAGCCGGATGACGAGCTCGAGCCTGAAGTCTCCGATGGCGAGAGCGAAGCCGTGGAGACGGAAACTGCCGAACTCGAGCCCGAAGTCTCCGATGACGAGTCGGACCCGGGCAAGGGCAAGCAATAAGTGGTGTTATGACCAGAGAGCCGATCAGGACCTGCATCATCTGCAACCGCAAAGGAGCGAAGACCGGGTTGATCAGGTACGTCTGGCAGGATGGTACGCCACTTCCCGATCCCGAACAGAAGCGTGCAGGACGGGGCGCGTATCATTGTGACACAGTAGAGTGCAAAGAGCGATTTGAGCAAAGCGGGAAACGATTGAAACGGGCGTTTCGTCTAACCTGACAGAAAGCGAGAACTAAGGACGGTGATCTTCGGATCAAGTCGATGATTTTTAGGTTTTTCAGGAGCAGGGTATGAGCAGAGTGAGGGTTTACGAACTGGCAAAAGAAGCCGGCATGGGTAGCAAGGAACTTGCCGACAAGTTGATTGCCGCCGGTTACGAAATCAAGGGCCACAGTTCGACGGTAGATGAGGATACGGCCGACAAGATCCGCAAGACGATGTTCAAGAAGGCCAAGCCTGAACCCGAACCCGAGCCCGAGACCGAAAAGGTCGAAAAGCGCATAGAGGGTGAGGGTGATCAGAAGTCGACAGTCATTCGCCGGCGGACCACGATCATCAGAAGACGGGCCAAGGCGGAGCCCGAGGCTGCCGAGGAAAGCGGTGAGGAAGGTGGTGAAGCGCTGGCCGAGGAAGCGGGTGAAACTCAGGAGGCTGCTGAAGCGGCGGAAACGGCTGCAAGCGTCGAAGACGGCGCGGAGGCAGTCGCGGAATCCGCCGAAAGGGGTGAGCCGCAAGAAAAGAGCGAGGAACCGTCGGAGGCTGCCGCCGAAGAAGTTGTCGCTGAGGTCGAGGAAGGTGTTGCCGAAGAAGATGATGAGCAAGAGGCTTCCCAGGAGATCACCACACCGAAAAAGGTCGAACGTAAGAAGATAGCTCGGGTGGTGGGTGCCATCGAACTTCCCGTCGAACAGGAAAAAGAAAAAAGTGAACAGCGGCCCAAGAGAGGCGCAAAACGCGGTCCTGTAAAAACAGGCAGGGAAGGTGCCCCGGAATTTCAACCGGGACCGGTCCCCGAGTCCGGCGATCGCGGGCGCAAAAAGGGCAAGCGCGGCCAGCGCGAAACTGAAGAGAACGGTGAAGGCCGTGGTAAAGGTTTCAAAAAAGGAAAGAAAAACATCAAGTTCACCCATTTCGACGCCGACTACCAACGGGGCGGCAGACGCGGGAAGCGGGGCAAGATAAGGTCCGAAAAGAAATCCGCTCCATCAACCATAGAGATGAAGGCCAGCAAAAAGAAGATCACCGTCTACGAGTCTATATCAGTCGGCGAGCTGGCCTCCAATATGAAAGTCAAAGCCAGCGAGGTAATTGCCAAACTCATGGGACTCGGCGTCATGGCCACGATGAATCAGGCGGTGGATATCGATACCGCGACGCTGATCGCCACCGATTTCGGCTATGAGATCGAACAGGGCATTACCGAAGAGATCGGCATTCAGATCCTGGATGCCCAGGAAGAAGGCGGAGAGACCCAGACCCGCTCACCGGTCGTCACCGTCATGGGCCATGTCGATCACGGCAAGACATCGATCCTCGATGCCATCCGTAAAACCGATGTGGCAGAAGGTGAAGCAGGCGGCATAACCCAGCATATCGGCGCCTATCATGTGCGCTCCAAGGCCGGCGACGTGACGTTCGTAGATACGCCCGGCCATGCCGCGTTCACCGAGATGCGCTCCCGTGGTGCCCAGATCACCGACCTGGTCATCCTGGTGGTCGCCGCCGATGACGGCGTTATGGATCAGACCCGGGAGGCGATCAACCATGCCCAGGCAGCCGATGTCCCGATTCTGGTGGCAGTCAACAAGATCGACAAAGACAACGCCGATCCCGACCGGGTCAAGCGTGAACTGGCGGAGCTCGAACTGATTCCCGAAGATTGGGGTGGCCAGACCATCTACTGCGAAACCTCCGCCAAGCAGAATATCGGCATCGACGACCTGCTCGAAAATATTCAGCTGGTGGCCGAGATCCTGGAACTCAAGGCAGATCCCACCAGGAAGGCCAAGGGAAGAGTGGTCGAAGCCCGCCTGGATAAGGGGCGCGGCGCCGTTGCCACGGTTCTGATCCAGGAGGGAACGTTGCGCAACGGCGATAACTTCGTGGTTGGGCAATACAGCGGCAAGGTTCGGGCGCTGCTCGATGACAAGGGCCGCAAGATAGAGAGTGCGGGCCCCTCGGAACCGGTCGAGGTACAGGGGCTCTCGGGTGTTCCCCAGGCCGGTGATGAATTTATCGTCGTCACCGATGATAAAATGGCGAAAAACGTCAGCCAGGCCCGCTCCATGAAGGTGCGCGAGTCGGAATTGGCGGCCGGCAGCAAGATCTCCCTGGATAAATTGTTCGAGCAGATGAGCGATGGCAATGTCCAGGAGCTGCGCGTGATTATCCGTGCCGATGTTCAGGGAACCCTTGAGGCGTTCGCCAAGGCGGCTGAAGAACTCTCCACCAATGAGATCAAGGTCCGGGTGCTGCATGAGGGTTCTGGCACGATCAGTGAATCGGACATTCTTCTGGCCTCAGCCTCGGATGCCATCGTTATCGGCTTCAATGTGCGACCCTCGGCCAAGATTAAGGAGATGGCCGAGAAGGAGCACGTCGATATCCGCTCCTACGATGTAATCTACCACGCTCTCGACGATATCAGAAAGGCGATGGTGGGTATGCTCGATCCGACCTTCGAGGAAGAGGTGATCGGCAATGCCGAGGTGCGCGAAGTCTTCACTGTGCCCAAGGTCGGCAGAATCGCCGGCTGTTCGGTGACCGACGGGGCGATCAGAAGAAACGCCGGGGTCAGGGTACTGCGAGACGGTGTGGTCGTCTATACGGGTAAGATCGGCTCGCTGAAGCGCTTTCAGGATGACGCCAAGGAAGTGGTTCAGGGGTACGAATGCGGTATCGGGGTCGAAAATTTCAACGATATCAAGGTTGGTGACAACCTCGAAGCCTTTGTCATGCAACAGGTTGAATCCACCCTCTAGCAAAGGATCATGGCTACCCACTGGCACCCCAAACAGGAACTCGAATCACTGGGAGCGACGCGAACTCAGCCCCCCAAGCGGGCCGCGCGGGTCGCCGATGTGATCAAAAACGAACTTTCTGTGCTGCTTTTACAAAAAGTACGGGATCCCCAGCTGCAGGATATAACCATCAGCCGGGTTGAGCTCTCCGATGACTTGCGGCATGCAAAAGTTTACTTCACCATATTTCAGGGGCAGGCGAAAATGGCCCAGGTGACCCGGAGTTTGCAGAAGGCCAGCGGCTTTATGCGCAGTCACCTGGCCAAAACCCTGAATCTTCGGTTTACGCCGGAACTTCGCTTCTGGTATGATGAAGAATTCGAAGAGGTTAAAAAAATAGAGAGGCTGCTCGACGATATCGCCCGAGACAGAGATGAGCGACAAGAAGATTCCTGAAAAGATTCTCGAGGTTATCAGGGATGCCAGTCATTGCGTGGTAACCACCCATGTCCAGCCAGACGGGGATGCGCTGGGCTCACTGCTGGCAATGGTTTGCCTGCTCGAGCAGATGGGCAAGCGGGTCTTTGCCTACCTTGATGAACCGATTTCCCATCTTTACAGTTTTCTTCCGAACAGCCGGGCGCTGAGTACCGACATCGACAAGTTGCAGGAGTTTGTTGATGAAGCGGGAGTCGATCTCTGTGCCATTGCCCTTGATTGCGGGGAAGCCGACAGGATGGGGCGCTATCAGCATGAGTTTCTGAGGATCTCCCCTTTCCTAGTGGTCGACCACCATCTCTCGCATCAGAATTTCGGTGACTATCGCTGGGTCGATCCGCAGTGCAGTTCAACTGGTGAGATGGTCTATGAGATCAGCGAGGCACTGGGACAGACCCCTACCTATGAAGGTGCATTTTCGCTCTATGTGGCGATTTGTACCGACACCGGTTCATTCAGGTATGAGTGTACCGGGGCCCGCACCTTTGAAATCGCCGGCCGGCTCGTTGAACTGGGCGTCAACCCCAACCAGGTTGCCAACCTTATCTACGACAACTATAGTCCGGAACGGCTCGACTTGATGCAGCGGGTGCTGGCAACGCTGGAGTTGCGTGAGAGTCAGCAGGTTGCCTGTATCCATGTGACCAGGGAGATGTTTGACCGAAGCGGAGCCCTGGCCCAGGACGTGGAAGGGTTCGTAGAATATCCCCGCTCCATCCGTCCGGTGAAGGTTGCCGTCTTCTTAAAGGAAACTAAAGCAGATATTATTTCGGTCAGCTTGCGGGCCAAAGGAGACTTCAACGTCGCCTCGATTGCCAAACAATTCGGTGGAGGCGGTCATCGGAACGCCGCCGGGTGCAAGTTCCCGGCGGACTCCATAGATTCGGTAAGGGAAAAAGTTATCGGTTCCATCGCGACCGCCCTGCGCACCTCCTCCTCTGCCCAAGGCACCGCATAGCCTGTCCCGCTCGTACGCTGTCGATGATTCCCCAGCCTGATCCCGGCGTTGTCCTGGTAGATAAGCTTCCAGGCAGGACTTCATTCAGTGTAATCCGATCGGTGAGGAAGATTTTCGGGGTCAAGAAGGTCGGTCACGCCGGCACCCTGGACCCTTTCGCTTCAGGCCTGCTGGTGGTCTGCATTGGCCGCCCGGCCACGAGGCTCATCGACAGGCTGATGGAGGGGGAAAAAACCTATCATGCTACCGTAGTGCTCGGCAAGGTTTCCACGACCCAGGATCCGGAAGGAGAAATCAGCCTCGGCGGTCCGGTCGACGCCATCAACCGAGCTGTTATCGAGGCGGCCCTGACCGGGTTTAGGGGCACAATCCTGCAGACACCGCCCCAGTTCTCGGCCCTCAAGCACAAGGGCAAGCCGCTCTACCACTACGCCCGAAAGGGGATAACTGTCACCAAGGAACCCCGGGAGGTGACCATTCACGAACTCGAGTTGGGGGGAGTGGATTTGCTGACCGATCAGGCTCACCCGTCAATGGAATTAAAGATCAGATGCAGTAAGGGAACCTACATCAGGAGCCTGGCTCAGGATATCGGCACAGCCCTGGGCTGTGGAGCCTATTTGTCACGGCTGCGGAGGGTACGGAGTGGCTGTTTTTCAGTGGAGGATTGCATACCGGGAGCCTGCTTGGATGATCCTGAAAAGGCACAATGGGTGCGGGAGCGCAGGATCGAAGTGGAAGAAGTGCAGAAGCTATTGCATAATTTTTAATTAATGAGTATCATACGCTGTTTGAACAAATAACTTGGCATGCACCTAATCTCTTCTGGTTGAGATTATCATGTGTGCGTAGTATGTTTATTACATAGTATAGGCTAATTAAGAGCGCAGTAAGGAATATAGGAGGTTTGTGGTGGCACAATCGGCCGTAAGAAAAAACGAGATTATCGAGAAATACAAGACACACGAGTCCGATACCGGTTCATCCGAAGTGCAGATTGCTCTGTTGACCGATAGAATCCAGTATCTCACCGAACATTTCAAGATACACCAGAAGGATCATCATTCCCGTCAGGGGCTGTTGAAATTGGTCGGCCAGCGGCGCAGTCTTCTCGACTATCTCAAAAATAAAGACATTCAGAAATACAGGGCCCTGATCAAGGAACTTGGTATACGCAAGTAAACCTGCCTGACAGACTTTCATGTCTATCGTCGTTCAGGTACGGTGGGAAATTCCCCCGCCACTCTTCTTACATGGTTCTTTTGAAGAACTGTTAAACCGGATGGCAGAGTCGCTTGTTTGCAGCGGCTGGGCTGTCCGGTTTCGCTCTTTTTCCCCCGCTGTAAGGCATAAAATATTTATAAGCTGTTCTGCAATAGGGCAGGACGGTAGGAAGGATTAGGAAATTTCTAATTTGAAGTAAAAGCAAAAAAGGCCGGCACAAAGCCGGTCGGTGATCGTGGAGCCGAATAGGCGGCCCACAAGTGGAGACATTATGATTAAGAAGTTAGAAGCTACGATCGGTACAAATCTAATTACCATCGAAACAGGTAAGCTTGCCAAGCAGGCATCCGGCTCAGTCCTTGTCAGGAGTGGAGATACCATGGTTCTGGTAACCGCTGTAGGAGATAAGGTAAACAAACCAGAACTGGGGTTTCTGCCATTAACTATTGAATATCAGGAAAAAATGGCCTCGGTTGGCCGAATCCCCGGGAACTATTTCAGAAGAGAAATTGGTAGACCGAGTGAAAACGAAGTATTGACCTGCAGGATAATCGATCGGCCCATGCGGCCGTTGTTTGCCGATGGGTACTGCGCCGAAACCCAGGTAATTGCCTCGGTATTGTCGGCGGACCAGGAAAATGCCCCGGACATGCTGGCCCTCACCGGCGCCAGTTGTGCCCTGACCCTTTCCGATATCCCCTTCGGGGGGCCGGTGGCCGGCGGCCGGGTGGGCTACATCGATGGAAATTTTGTGATGAATCCGACGGTCAAAGAGCTTGAAGGCTCGGCCATGGATATCGTCGTGGCCTGCACCGAAAAAGCGGTGGTGATGGTTGAAGGACAAGCCGCTACTCTGCCCGAGGACACGGTACTCGACGCCATTTTCTACGCCTTTGAAAAGCTGCAGCCGCTGATTGAAGTACAGAAAGAGCTGCAGGCTGCCTGCGGTAAGCAAAAAAGAGACGTTGAACCGTCGCAGGTAGATGAAGGGCTGTACAGCAGAATCGTCGACTGTGCCAAAGCTGACCTGGAGACGGTCATTTCCACTGGTGACAAGCTTGAGCGCGGCAGCAAATATGAAGAACTCAAGGCGAAAGTCAATGGTGAGCTCGACCCCGAGGGCGAGCGCTCAGGCGAAATTTCGGAGCTGCTCTCGAAATACCGTAAAACGGCGATGCGCGCTAAAATCGTCAATGAGTCCAGACGAATAGACGGTCGAGCCTTCGACCAGGTTCGTCCGATCAGCAGTGAAGCCGGCTACCTGCCGCGCGCCCACGGATCCGCCCTGTTCACCAGAGGTGAAACTCAGGCTCTGGTCAGTGCTACGCTGGGCAGCGAAAGAGATCAACAGCGGGTGGAGACCCTCGGTGGAGAAGAGAACAAGCGCTTCATGCTGCACTATAACTTCCCTCCTTTTTGCGTGGGCGAAGTGCGCAGACTCAGCGGCCCATCCAGACGCGACATCGGTCATGGCACCCTGGCGAGACGAGGTATCGAGGCCGCGCTGCCGGACGTCAGTGAGTTTCCCTATTCAATTAGGGTGGTTTCCGAGGTTCTGGAATCAAACGGCTCATCCTCCATGGCCACTGTCTGCGGTGCCAGTATGGCCCTGATGGATGCCGGCGTACCGATTTCCACCCCGGTGTCGGGCATTGCCATGGGACTGATCAAAGAGGACGACAAAGTGGTTATCCTCTCAGATATACTTGGCGACGAGGATCATCTCGGTGATATGGATTTCAAAGTGGTTGGCACTGCCGACGGCTTGACTTCCCTGCAGATGGACATCAAGATCGACGGTGTTGACCGTGACATCATGGGCAAGGCTCTGGCCCAGGCCAAAGCCGGCCGCTTGCACATCCTCGGGGAGATGGAAAAAGGGATTGCCGAGGCTCGGACCGAGATTTCCGAGTTTGCCCCCAAATATCATGCCCATCAGATCAACCCCGACAAAATCAGGGACATAATCGGCCCCGGGGGCAAGATTATCAAGGAATTATCGGCCGAGTACGACGCCAAGATCGAGGTTGAAGACAGTGGCTTGGTCAAGATCTTCACCACCAACGGTACCAGTTTCGATGCCCTGATGGATAAAATCAAGACCCTCACTGCGGAACCTGAAGTCGGCGCCGTTTACAAGGGAGTGGTAAAAACGGTTAAGGATTTCGGTGCGTTTGTCGAGATTATGCCGGGAACCGACGGACTTGTTCACATTTCCGAGCTTGACAAGAGCCGGGTCAACAAGGTGACTGACATCGTCAATGAAGGCGACGAGCTGGAGGTCAAAGTTCTCGAGATTGACGGTCGCGGCAGGATACGTCTGAGCCGCAAGGCGCTGTTGACCGACTGATTAACGAAAACTGATTGAGGGGACACAGGCCAAGGTGTCCCCATATCCAAACCCCATCTGGCTGTTTTCCGCAGCTCAAGGGGACACAATTTAATTGTTGTGTCCCCCTTCCCAATTTTTAATTTTTCCCATGAGTGAAAACCGTTCTTCGCCGATACCACTCAAATTAAAATGGCTCGACCGGGACGCGGCTGTCGATCTTACTATTCCTTCGTATAGAACCGCAGGTTCTTCCGGGATGGACGTCTGTGCCGCTGTCGCCGATCAGGTGACCATCGATCCCGGCGCCAGGATTCTAATACCGACCGGGTTCGCGGTGGCCATTCCCGCCGGCTATGAGATTCAGATCCGGCCCCGCAGCGGTTTGGCAGTCAAGCAAGGTCTCAGTCTGCCAAATAGTCCCGGGACCATCGACGCCGACTACCGGGGGGAAGTGAAAATTGCCATGATTAATCTGGGACGGGAACCCGTCACCATCACCCGGGGCGACCGAGTCGCCCAACTGGTGGTTGCTCCGGTCGTCAGGGCCGTCATCGACGTGGTCTCCGAGCTCGAAGATACGGATCGAGGCAGCGGCGGATTTGGTCACACTGGAGTGTGAGAGTGAAATTCTGTGTTTTGGGCAGCGGCAGTAAAGGCAATTCAATCTATGTTGAAAGCGGCTCCACCGCCATTCTGGTGGACGGCGGTTTCTCCGGCAAGGAAATCGCCGGCCGGCTGTCCCGGATAGGCAGGGACATAGAAAGTCTGAAGGCGGTGTTCGTCACCCACGAGCATCATGATCACATCAGCGGCGTCGGGGTCGTCTCAAGGCGCTGCCGGGTGCCTGTCTTCGCCAACGAAGGCACCTATCGCGGGGCCGGCAAGACCTTGACCAAACTCTTTAGGCGGGGAGAATTTGAAACCGGGGAAGCGGTTGATTTTAACGGCTTGCAGATCCGCTCCTTCGCCATTTCCCACGATACTGCCGATCCGGTCGGATTCGTCATCGACGACGGTCATGTCCGGCTGGGTATCTGCACCGATACCGGTATCTCCACGCGGCTGATCAATCGCCGGCTGGCCCAGTGCGACGGACTGGTGCTGGAATTTAACCACGATCCCGATATGCTTAAGAACGGCCCTTATCCGCAATCCCTCAAACAGCGGGTCCACTCATCTCAGGGACACCTGTCCAACAGCGATGCGGCCGGACTGCTCGACGCGGTTATCCATGACGGCTTGAGTCAGGTGGTGCTGGCCCATTTGAGCGAGACCAACAATCTGCCGGAAATTGCCTACAGAGAAGCTGAAAGAGTACTGCGGGATAGATATGAATTATCTATCCTGTCTATTTCAGAACAGCAGCGTCCTACCCAATTGTTCGAACTTTAACTGCTCTGTGGGGACACAATACTCAAGGTGTCCCAGGTTGTTAAAGGGACACCTTGAGTATTGTGTCCCCCGCTTATGGTCCGCCCGTCAGGCAGGGATCGGCTTCAAGCTGAGTTCGTGCATGGGCACTATGGTGGCGCCTGATTGCTTGACTTTCTGTATCGATTCCCAGGCTTGAATGGCATCCACATGGACGCCTGGACAGACGGCCGGACCGTTGGCTGGAAAGTTTTTTGAGTTGCAGCAGAACCCGGTAATGACTGCCAGGCCCTGACCAGTTTCAACTTCCACGCTGAGCGTGCCGACGGTGTGCCCCGGCATGTGAATAACCTTAATACCCGGAACAATCTCTTGATCGGATTCGATTTCGGTGAAATCGATATCCTCGATAAAATAATCGTCGTAGCGGTGATCCAGCGGATGGGGTGCTTTGCAGAAAGCGATTTCTGCCTTGTGCACATAGAACGTCGCATTGCCAAAGAGTGCATTGTTGCCGCAGTGGTCGTCGTGCAGGTGAGTGTTGATGACGATGTCGATGTCATCGGGCTGCACGCCTATTTGGGCCAAACACTGCTCGATACTTTTGGGCTCCAACCCGGTCTCTTCGGTAAAACCGGCCGGCGTCATCAACTCGTTCTCATCAAGACCGGTATCGACCAGAATGTGGGTACCATCCCCCCGCAGCAGAAAAGCCCAGATCGGCAGCCAGATGGAGGTGCCATAGCCCTGCTGGTAGGTCATTATACCCTGGTCCGGGTTGCGCACGCCGGTCAAAAGCGGAGTGATCGAATAGCTCATGTGGTTTTCCTCAACTTTGATGTGGTTCCCTGCGGCAGATCATAGCCGAGCACTGTTTCTCTCGAGTGAACTGCTGATCCTGCCGGCTCATTATAAAACAACTATCATTTTTGGATACCTGAATGGTGACTGTTCTGTTGCTGCCTCGGTATTCGGAACGCAATTATTATGCGTGGTGGCGGCAAATGCAAAAAAACAGTCGTCAACAGCAAATCAATAGGTTGGTTACATAGTTAAGATAGGCTTGGAAAGTAGAAACCTCCGCGGTAATTCAAGCGCCAGAAATATAATATTTGAGTTTGCAGAATATGAGTATTGATAAAGCAGAAATAACAGCACTCAGAAAAAGAGCCGAGCGGGTCACCAGGCGGGAGCTCGAGCGTCATGAAAGGCGTCAGCGCCGTGAATCTGAAGATCCGGACAGCAACCGGCGGGCCTTTCAGAAAAGACGGCTCAACTGGAAAAACAAATTCAATAGTTTCGCCCTTTTTATTACCCTCGGCAGCCTCTGAAAAGATCTTTCTCGCACCCCGCGGTTTTCAGGTCCCGCCCTGCTTGCTTGACCGGTTCTGCTCACTCTGCGAGGATGTCTCTTGTCAGAGTATCGAGGCCGATTTTATCAATAACCCTGCCGAGCCGCGACCGGTTGCCGCTCTTTTTGCAGTACTTGATTATTTTCTCGACAATCACTTCTGCTTCCTCGCTGGAAATATTTTCTGCCAGCACCTCGGCAAGCCGCGGTTGAATGCCCCCCATTCCGCCGATGAGGACCGTCCAGCCCTGTTCTGTGCCGTACAGTGAAATGTCCTTGATGCAGTTCTCTGCACATTGAATCTTACAGCCGCTTACGGCCATCTTCATTTTGGAGGGAACTTTCATGCCGTGGTAGGTCGCGTCGAGCTTCATGCCCATTGCGATGCTGTCCTGCTTGGCCAACCGGCAGAACTGGGTCCCCGGACAGACTTTGACGCTGCGGACGCACAAACCCACGGCATGGCCGGTATCAGCCTCCAACTCCTCCCAGATCGGATCGACCTGTTCTTCTTTGATGCCCAGAAAGACGATCCTGCAGGCGCTGGTCAATTTCAGGCAGGGAACCTCGTATTTCCTGGCAACGGCAGCGTATCTCTCGAGGATTTTAGGGGTGATGATGCCGCAGGCGAGGTGCGGGGCGATGGCGTAACTTTTCTTATCACGCTGGAGGATAACTCCTTTCTGTCCGTCTTTAAGCATTTTTTCGCTCCCCTGATCTGAGTGGTTTATCTATCTCTGCTGGTTTATTTGATCGAGTATAGGAAACTAAAATAATGAGAAAAATTTTGCAATAAGAAGCGGGTATCGTAGATTTTGTTAGAGCTGATGTGAGCCGCTGAGTAGTATAAATCGGCACCACTAAGAGCCGCTCAGAGGAGGCCGGGCAATTTCTCACCTCACATTGTTGTGGGTCAGGAATATTTCAGCATATTTATTCTCGATTGTTTGCACTTCCTTGTCGATGAGTAAGGTAAACCCTTTTGTGCGGGCCCGCTTCGACAGCGCCCCGTTATTCTGGTGCAGAACCCTGATCAGAGTAAATTACCGAAAGAACGCTACACCAAGCCAGGTCAAGATGAAAGTGCGTTGGTTCAGGAGGCTCCATTCTGGTTCCTAACTTTTGCTTAAATTTAAACCCGGACAATGGTTATATGAACAGAGCCGTTATTTAGCGGATCCTGCTTCTACAACTCAATACGCTGACGCCCATGTCGCTGGAAGTCATCTTCGTCGTGCTGTTCGCCGCCCTGCTTCACGCCAGCTGGAATTTCCTGGTGAAAAGTTCGGAGGACCCCTACCACGGCATGTGTGCGGTGGTCATGGGGCGTGTGCCCTATGGGCTGGCAGCGCTGCTATTCAGCCACGCGGTGCCGAGTTCCT
Organism: Desulfobulbaceae bacterium; assembly: GCA_024640625.1. Taxonomy (GTDB): domain Bacteria; phylum Desulfobacterota; class Desulfobulbia; order Desulfobulbales; family Desulfocapsaceae; genus JABDQA01. Next base: position 2,689 of record JAHEER010000065.1, on the reverse strand, counting down.
CCTATCTCTATATCTTTGCCGGAGCGCTGCTCCATGTGGGGTATCAACTGTTTCTGCAGCAGGGCTACAAATTCGGCGAATTAAGCCAGGTCTACCCCATGGCTCGGGGCAGCGCGCCGCTGATCGTGGCGCTGGTGTCGATGATATTTCTGGGAGTCGACTATGAGCTGTTTCAGCTCGCCGCGCTTGTTCTGATAGTCGGCGGGTTGATCAGCCTGGGACTGGCCGGTTATACCTTTACATCTGGACAACGCCACACGGCCGTTTTGTCGGCCTTTGGCGCCGGCTCCTTCATCGCCGCCTACACCCTGGTTGACGGTCTTGGGGCCCGTATAGTGGGGACCGCACTCGGCTACTACAGTTCGGTGACCGTGCTCAATGCGCTCATCTATGGAGTTGTCCTCAGCAGAATCAGACCGGGACTGGTAGGACAGGTAATCAGGCGCCACTATCTTCGCGCCCTGGCCAGCGGCGGCGCTTCTTTCAGCGCCTATGCCCTGGTGGTCTGGGCCTTTACCAGAGAGCCAATCGCCCTGGTCGCCTCGCTGCGGGAGACGAGCATCGTATTCTCGGTACTGCTCGGCGTGGGACTTTTGCATGAGCGCTTGACGCGGCTCAAGGCCATGGCCATCGCTGCTACAGTTATTGGCGTGTTGGTGTTGAAACTGGGGGGCTGAACCGTTGCAGTCCCGGTTTGTTGAGGGGCTCTCAGCCGCCGCCCATGAAAGGCAGAAAGGTGATGCGATCACCCGCATTGAGCGTTTGCGTGAAGGTGGCTTCTCTGCCGTTCACATAGACGGATTCGACTTCCTGACCGTCAATCGCCAGTGTGTCAAGCAGGCTTTGCACCGTTGCCGGTTCTGCCAGGGTGACGGCGCTTTTACTGAACCTGTTTTCGCGCAGCGGCGGAAAGAGGGTGACGTCAACGTCCATAGCTGTTCAGGTGTGAGCTAAAAACCTGCACTGGTCCGCACTGCACCAGAATGCTGCGCCTGCTCCCTGGCGCCTGGCTAGGTGATGCCGGCAATGGATATATGCTTGGTCTCCAGGTAGGCATCGATACCTTCGCTGCCCAGTTCCCGGCCCCAGCCGCTCTGCTTAAAACCGCCGAACGGACAATTGCTGGTCGGCGGTACCGGATCATTAATGCCGACTGTTCCCGCCTCGAGCGTTTCAGCAACACGAAAGGCCCGATTCAAGTCGGTGGTGAAGGCATAAGCGGCCAGACCAAACTCGGTGTCGTTGGCTGTCTTCAGGACCTGTTCCTCGCTCTCGAACCGGTATATGGCCGCGATCGGGGCAAAGATCTCCTGTTGATGGCAGCGAACGTGTTCCGGCACATCGGTCAGCAGGGTCGGTGCCAGGAAATTGCCCTTGTCGCCGAATCGGCTGCCTCCTGCCATAACCCGTGCTCCTGCGGCCACGGCCTCATCAATGAAGCCCAGGGCGGTGGACAGGGCCCGCTCATCGATCAACGGTCCGATGTCGACCTCATCGCCGAGACCGTCACCCACCTTGAGACCGTTAATCTTCTCGGAGAGGACAGCAACCAGCCTGTCATAAATACCATCCTGAATGTAAATTCTATTGGCGGCGATGCAGGATTGTCCGTTGTTGCGGAATTTGGTGATCAGGATACCCTCGACGGCCTGGTCCAGATCGGCATCGTCGAATACGATTACCGGGGCGTTGCCGCCCAGCTCGAGAGAGAGCTCGGTGCAGGTGTCCGCCGCCCCCCGAATAAGGGAGCGGCCAACCTCGGTGGAGCCGGTGAAGCTTATTTTACGGCAGATTGGGTTTTCCAGCATCTCCGCTCCGATTTCAGAGGCCGAACCGACGACCAGCTGAAAAACGCCGCCGGGCAACCCGGCCGCATCGATGCAGCGCGCCAACTCGCAGGCCGACAGCGGCGTGGCGCTGGCCGGCTTGAGAATGACCGTGCAGCCCGCCGCCAGGGCCGGGGCGATTTTCCGTATGGCCAGTACCAGGGGAAAGTTCCAGGGTGCGATCGCCCCGACCACCCCCACCGGCTGGCGAATCACCAGATGGCGTTTACCCTCGGCTTGAGGCGGGACGACCCGGCCATAGGCCCGGCGTCCCTCCTCGGCGAACCAGAGCAGGTGATCGATGGACATCGCCACTTCGCCTTTGGCCTGAGCCAGCGGTTTGCCGTTTTCCAGACTGATGAGGCGGGCCATCAGGTCGGCCCTGCTCTGCAGTTCAGTTGCGATCGACCGAAGATAATTTCCCCGGGATTGGGCCGTCGTCCCTTTCCAGGAATCAAAGGCGGCGGCGGCGTCAGAAATGGCCTGCTTGACCCCGGCCCGGTCCACCGTTGCCACTTCGGCAAAAGGCTCGCCGTCGGCGGGATTGGTTACGGTTAGTTTTCTTTCACTGTCGCGCCACTCGCCGTTGAGCAGCAATTTATAGTTGTCCATTATCATGGCCCCATATGAGTTAGTCTGAAATGAATACCAGACAACATAGTAACCACCCTCAGAGCAGCCACAATGACAGGGCCGGAACAAAAGCCAAAATCAGCACGACAATAAGCATAGTGAAGACAAAGATGATCGCATGACGCGAGATACTCATGACCGATTCTCCCGTCACACCGGACACAACGAAGAGGTTGAGTCCCAGAGGCGGCGTGATAAACCCGATGCCCAGTGCGGTAATCATGAAGATG
>JAHEER010000179.1 GCA_024640625.1 Desulfobulbaceae bacterium | reverse complement strand
TCTGATAGATTGATGCGTCGGAAAACCGTGGTAGAAGTGCGCTCCACTCCCCAGAGGTAATCTTGTTAATCTCAAATGATATATTGTTTTCAGTCTTTGAATGATCCATTAATGGGCCTAACAGGTTTGCCAGCGATATGCTCCTCGGATTTTCAGAAAAAACTCAAAGTACCAGTCATCGGCATGTAATTCTCATGTTAGAAATCGGCAAGTTTGTTACGCCTGATCCATTTGTTGACTTTTTTATCGAGAACGAGACCTTTAAAAAGATAATCGCAGTAAAATCTTGTAACTATATTATCAATATCAAGGGCGAGAAACTGCTCCCAGAAGGATAGGGATTTGCTTTTCGCGAGTTTACGCAACGTGACCATAAAATACCCTTTTTAAGGAACACACAGCTCTCAATCGTTCGCACCTCTTTTCTACCTCATGCCATAAATTATGTAAACTAAAACCCTGAAGATGAAAACACTTCACCTCTACTAAAACCATTTAAACCTTCTCCGACTCCAACCGTCGTCAAATTCTTCATAGATAATTGTTTCAGGGGTGTCTTCTACAGTTGGGTGCAAGCCTTTGGGGATTCTCTCCTGCCATATCCCAAGATGATTTTGGATACGGTAGATCAGCAGGCGTTCATCGTTTAAACTGATGATCTTCATCTCTATGCCGCATTTGAGGCATTCCAAAGGATCGACTTCCCAGACCTTTTTGATACACTCCCGCTAGGTTTTGGATGGGATCATTCTTGTTTTCGGTCCGGTTATATTCAGACTATCTGCAGCTGCGGCAGCTGGTTCTTCAGTTGATGCTTGCCTTTTCTTGCGATCTCATCTTTAACGGTTCGAATGCCAGCCATAGTAGCGCACCAGTTGAAAGGATTTTTCGGGGATCTACTGTCTGATTCAGGCGATGAATTCTTCTGCGCTGGATATTGATGCCGACCCTTCTTGCGAGCAGGCCCGCGAGGCTCTGGCGCAGTCCCTGGAGACATCAGCGGTTGGCTCAGATTACCAGTAGTTCCAATGCGTTACACGGAATCCTCCGGTGCAATTCATGTCGGCTTATCCAGCGGGGACTAGGGAACTCCTAACTCGTTGAGGGCCTTGTCAACTGTCATCACACGACACCCGCTCTCGACGGTAAGCTCGACTGCCGCCTTCAAGAAATCGGGCGTGCAGCCGAAGCGTGAAGGGTCGGCCATCACATCATGGGTGCAGAATAAAAGCCATCCACCCAAACGCTGGGCCTCCGCGATAAGCTGTGATACCCTCTCCATATCCATACACGAATTGTACAGATTGTTGCTCAAAAGGAGGTTGAGGTCGGCCCGAGGTCCGTTGATGCCCGGTCGAATGCCACGAAGGCTTCTGAAGAGGGGCGCGAGCTGGACTTTGAGAGCTGTGGTCACATCTCCGAAAGGATAGGAGAAATTTGCCAAGCGATAGCCTGGAAAGACGTCTGAGAAGCGCTCTGCATTCTTCGCAATATCCTTGAGGTAGTTGTCTACACTTGTTCCGCAAGCCCGAATGTGGCCCCAGGTGTGACACCCAATTTCGTGACCATCCCCAATGAGTCGTCGGACATCATCGATTTCAAATAAGCCCTTATTGCCTTCTTCTCCGGCCAAGCAACTCATGGCCACATAGAAAGTCCCCTTTACGCCGCACTGGGCGAGAATCGAAGCCCCAGCACCTGCGGCTGATGTATGTATGTCGTCAAAGGTGAAGGAGACAATGGGCGGTTGCTCCGCCGATGAAACCAAGCGCTTGTGCAGATGTTTTGCCATAACCCTGTGGAAATATCCTTGAGCCTTGCCGGCCATTGAATGCGGGTTCTTCAACGTGTGCCCTCCACGATGACTTCAATTAAAGAATCATCAGGTATGATTCGGGTATGAGGGATGCTTGAGGTCGTTACACCCTCCTCTTCACTCAACACGTCGAATTCGAAGTCATCGAACACTTTTCCTGACGCCGCAGTTCTGGGAGTCTTCCTATAGCGGACGTGTAAGTAAGGTAGCTTCTGTCTTTTAAGCATTTTCAGCCATTTCATGAAATATTCTCCCCCATTCAAGGACAAGTGGAAGTCCAGATCAACCTTCCTCAATATATATTTGGAAATCCGACTGGGAAAATCATCGAGATCTACTCAATTCCTGCCTGAATATACTTGTTAACGATGCCATAAGTCGGTCACGGAAACAACTTTTTGAATCCATAATGGGAGTTAACCCTCGCAATTTAATTGCGCTTGACCAAATTTTGCCTGCGGCTACCCTCAGATTCCATCTCTCGGAGGACACCCTTGGCGTTTAGCTAGCCGCTCCCATCATCAGGGTCCGCAAAGGAGTTTCATCTCAAAGTCACCAATCATCCGCCAAAACTGATCAGATGGCGCTTACGCGCCACTTGCCATACCTGGCGCACCAAATAAAATAAAGCCATAGGATAAAATAAATGTCTCGCCATTCAACGCACTCATTGTGACGAAAAAAACACACTTATGCTTTCGGTCAGTCAAGCAACATAAATTGACAACACATTCATCATGTCAGGAAAACATTTTTTGATCGAATAATTTTAACAAGTTAAATGGGCTAACTTTTTGCTAACAAGCAAACGTAAGGATTTGGCACGCAACCTGCTAAAAAATATAGAAAAGTTTTCGAAAAAGGCAAAGCCAGGGAGACCTGGTGACGCAAAGCCACGGGTCCTGATTCATGGGCAGCCGGGCTACCGGAAGATTTAAGCGATTTTAAAAAAACGCTCATCTCGGCCGGCGAGATGAGCGTTTTTTTCCGTTTATTGCCTAGCCACCGGACAACACCACTTCGACGGTCAGAGGCCAACCTATCAAGGAACTTCAAGCTTCAAATGGAGAATATAGAATGAAGAGCATCAAATGCAACACCACAAAACCAGAGATGTCTGCAGTTTTTTTGGGCCTCGCCCTCTTCCTGCTGGGTACTGTAAATATTTCATTTGCAAAAGAAATCACACTTGTCTGGGACCCAAGTCCCTCACCAAATATCGTAGGTTATAATGTTTATTATCAAGTGAACACAACATCTTTCCCATTTAACGGTACAGGCCTGTCGGTGGGGCCTTCGCCTATTGGTATAGATGGCTCAAAAACTTCCTCGCTAACTTTCAACCTGCCGGACGATGGCAATCTCTATTATTTCACGGTTACAGCGGTTAATGATGCCAGCCTGGAAAGCAGCTTTTCTAATATAGCCGCGACTGAATGGATTCCACCCCTGCTTGCACCAACAGAAAATGCCGCCATCGACACGGTAGCTACTTTTGTCTGGAATCAACCTGCCGCTAACTTCAAGCCGAGCACGTCTATCATATCTTTTGACCTCATATACGGCACAGACCCAGATTTAAATGAAAATGTGACGGCATTTACTGCGCCCAACATATTCAAGACTAACTGGCTACAACCCGAATTTAATATTGCAATAACATTGACGATTCTCTTGCTCTTGTTAATGGTTGTTAGAAATAGTCGCATAAAAAGCGCCTGGCACCCGGTTCGCGTTTCGTTCTGTATAGGAGTTTTTGTTCTGCAAGCGAGTTGTGGTGGCGGTGGTGGCAGCGATGAAAACGATGCTATACCGGCCACATCCGCTCCGGCCACATCCGCTCCGGCCACATCCGCTCCGGCCACATCCGCTCCGGCCACATCCGCTCCGGCCATATCCGCTCCGGCCATATCCGCTCCGGAACCAGCTCCCCTGTTCACAAACGTTGTCACCGACATCAATGCCACTGAGTATGAGGTTACAGATTTGCAACCTGGCACCCAATACTACTGGAAAATTATCGCCGTGGACAATTGGGGGATTACCTACGAAAGTATCACACAGAAATTTACAACGATCGGTAATTAAAGCTCATAATTCATGAGCAACAGTACTTGACTGTCCTGACACAGAGGAACGAAATCCTCTACATCAGTGGAAAGGCGTTGGCATGGACATATCACGCGAACAGAACCCTGCGTCTATATGGGCGACCTACATACCGCATTTTTTCGCCGTGATCGTGCAGACCATAGTTGAGTTGATATCACCGGCCACGACAACCAAATCTGGCGCCTGCTCGATGCAAACCTTCTCGCCTGTTTCACTCAGGCTGCTTATCAAAGGGCTGCAGTCAAACGAAGGAAAACGCTGTTACTCGTATAATCATTGTTGTCAATGTTTGAGTCGCGTTCTTCATATTCATAGCCGGCACTGGCATTGAGCCAACGAGTGACGGTAAAACCTACGGCCGCAACAAAGCCATAAAGCTTGTCTTTGCGTTGGTCTGCCTCTACACCAACAAGAATGTTATCCTTATAATCATTATTCTCGTATTTGAAGGCCATTTCCCCTCGCAGTTTTGGTGTGAAACGTTGCCGGTAGCCAAGCTGAGTCCGGTAAGAGAGCATACTATTTGTGCCGAAGGAATCACTTGCAAGTAATCCGCGGCTGCCCTTCAGGTAGATAGATGTTTTGGGTGTAAAAAAATAATCCAGGCGGGCTTCAGCTAACAGTTCATCCCGATCGTCCAGATTGCCGTCATCATAGTCCATGCTGCCATAACCAATCTTTACTTGGCCACGCAATTTTTGCGAGGTTTTCATTTGGGCGCCAATGAAATAATTCATCACATCTCTATCACTGTTGATGTCTTCATCGTAATCCATAACGATATATTCGACTTGGACGAAAACTGAAGTTTTGGGTGTCAGGTCGTAAAAAAGATATACTGAGCCGGTGTTATCGGTACGATTGCGATATTTATTCCAATCTTTATCGTAATCAAGGTAGTAGTTGCCATAATCCAACCGCAACGACGTTTTCGGTGTGAACTGATATGCAAGGGTCGTATTGAAGAGGTTTGCATTGAACTTATCCAGCTCACGGTCAGGCGTTCCACCTGTTCCATACGGGTCTCTGTTGATTTGGTAAACATCAAGCATCTCCAGAGAGAGACCGCCTCTTAGGTTAACCTTAAAAGAGCCCTCAGCGCGGTGGTCGGTTCGGTCATCATCCGTGTATTTATCATGTTTGTGAATATCGGCCCGA
>JAHEER010000064.1 GCA_024640625.1 Desulfobulbaceae bacterium | reverse complement strand
GGGATGTGGCAGAGAAATCGGGCGCTGCAAGTTATCTGATCGACGACCGCGACGACATTGATCCGGCCTGGCTCGAGGGAGTGTCTCGGGTCGGCATCACTGCCGGTGCCTCGGCACCTGAGAGTTTGGTGGAAGGGGTACTTCAGTGGCTTGAGGAACACGCTGTGGTGGAAGAGGTGAAAGAAATGCAGGGCAAGGAGGAGCGCATCAGTTTCAAGCCGGCGGTATTGGTTGAATAGCGCACTGCCGCCGACTCGGTCAAGGGCTGACGAGGGAATCAGGCCAGCGAGTCTTTAATCCTCTCCATGGCAAGGCTGACATTTTCAAACGAGTTGAAGGCGGAGAGGCGAATATAGCCTTCTCCGCATTTGCCAAAGCCGGCTCCAGGAGTACACACCACTCCGGCCTCGTCGAGCAGCAGGTCGAAGAATTTCCAGGAGTCCATTTTCCCTTCGATCCAGATATAGGGAGAGTTGTCACCGCCTACACAGGAAAAACCTAACTCAGACATGGCTGTTCGAATAAGTTCGGCGTTTTTCATGTAATAGTCAACAAGCTGTTCGGACTGCTGCTTTCCTTCCCTGCTGTAGAGAGCCTCGGCGGCCCGCTGCACCGGATACGATACGCCGTCGAACTTGGTGCAGTGTCGGCGATTCCAGAGTCCGTGCAGTTCTTGCCGAGTACCGTCTCCCTTATACGCCATACAGTCTTTGGGAACAACGGTATAGGCACAGCGGGTACCGGTGAAGCCGCCGCTTTTGGAAAAGCTTCTGAACTCCACCGCCACCTCTTTGGCTCCTTCGATCTCATAGATAGTCTTGGGCAGCGATTCGTCCTTTATAAAGGCCTCATATGCCGCATCAAAGAGGATAAGTGCTTTGTTTTGGCGGGCATAATCAACCCAGGTTTTTAATTCTTCTTTACTGATAGTCGATCCTGTCGGATTGTTGGGGAAACAGAGGTAGATAAGATCAACAGGCTGGGTGGGCAGTGCTGGTACGAAGTTGTTTTCCCTGGTGGACTCCAGATACACCACCCCCTTGTAGCGGCCGTCAGAAAACGTTCCGGTCCGCCCGGCCATGACATTGGTGTCCAGATATACCGGATAGACTGGATCGGGAATGGCAATGACTGTAGCGGGGCTGAAAAGCTCCTGGAAATTACCCGTGTCACACTTTGCCCCGTCGGAGACGAAAATTTCATCATTGGCGATCTCCGCACCCCGGGCCCGAAAATCATGTTCGGCTATGGCTTCGCGCAGAAACTCATACCCCTGTTCCGGCCCGTAGCCGCGAAAACCCTCTGCGCTGGCCATTTCCTCTACGGCCTTGTGGAAGGCCGCAATACAGGCTGAAGGCAGGGGCTTGGTCACGTCCCCGATGCCAAGTTTTATAATTGTTTGATCAGGATTCTCATCCTGGTACCTGGTCACTCTTTTGGCAATATCGGAAAACAGATAGGAGGCTTGCAGCTTGTTGTAGTGTTCGTTGATTGTGATCATTGTCTCGACCTTGTCATGAAAGATAGGACCCAGGTAAATTTAAGGGCCCTCGAAAAAGTCATGATGATGATTACAGATATGTGCTATCGAATATCTGCTCATCACGAAGGAGTCAAGTATAATTGAATCCCTCTTGATGTCAACAATGTCAATGATAAAGATCAGTCCGCTGTCGACAGAGAGGAGCCCGTGAACAAGCCGACATTCAAAGCCGTACATAGAAGTGACTACCAGCCTCCTGAATTTCTGGTTGAGACCATCGATCTGGTCTTTCGCCTGGATGAGAACAAGACCAGCGTAGTTGCCCGGTCACGCCTTATAAGAAACGAAGAAAGAAATGAAAAACATATAGATATAGTACTTTACGGAAATAATCTAGAATTGGTCGAGGTAGTTATCGATGGTCAAATCATCGATAGTGGCCGCCTGATAGTCACCGATCATGAGCTGCAGATTATTGACGTGCCCGACGAATTTGACTTGCAAATCACCACCATTATAAACCCTGAAGCCAATACCAGCTTAAGCGGACTCTACCTGTCTTCCTCAATTTTTTGTACTCAATGCGAAGCCGAAGGGTTCAGAAGAATTACCTATTACCCCGATCGTCCCGACGTCCTCGCCAGATTCAGTACCAGGATAGAAGCTGACAGAAAGAAATACCCGGTGCTGCTCTCCAACGGCAACTTGGAAGAAGAGGGAGAACTCGCGGGAGGCTTTCATTTTGCTCAGTGGCGGGATCCTTTTCCCAAGCCCAGTTATCTTTTTGCTCTGGTGGCGGGAGATCTGGCAGTCGAGCAGGATTCTTTCACCACCAAGTCCGGCCGGCAGGTTGATCTCTTCATCTATACAGAGCCTCGCAATCAGGGGACCTGCGGCCATGCGATGCAAGCACTGAAAAAATCGATGAGCTGGGACGAGGAGGTGTTCGGGCTCGAATATGATCTTGATCGATATATGATCGTTGCGGTTGATGACTTCAATATGGGGGCAATGGAGAATAAAGGGCTCAATGTATTTAATTCCAAGTATGTGCTTGCCTCCCCTGAAACGGCCACTGACCAGGACTATCTCAACATCGAAGGGGTGATCGCCCATGAATATTTTCACAACTGGACAGGCAACCGGGTTACCTGCCGTGACTGGTTTCAGTTGAGCCTCAAGGAAGGATTGACCGTCTTCAGGGACCAGGAATTTTCGGCCGACATGAACTCCCGTGCTGTTCAGAGGATCAAGGATGTGCGGGTTCTCAGGCAATATCAATTCCGGGAGGACGAAGGTCCGATGGCACACCCGGTGCGTCCGGACACCTACATGGAGATCAACAACTTTTACACGGTTACCGTCTACAATAAAGGCGCCGAGGTTGTGAGGATGATACACACTCTTATTGGTGCCGAAAACTTCAGAAAGGGAATGGACCTCTATTTCGCCAGGCACGACGGACAGGCAGTTACCTGTGACGATTTCGTGGCGGCCATGGCCGACGCTTCCGGTCGCGACTTTGGCCAGTTTAAAAGGTGGTATGCCCAGGCCGGCACCCCCGAAGTTGAGCTCAGTCAATCCTTTTCCGAAGGCGGCACCCTTTCCTTGACCTTGAGACAGAAAACACCTGAGACAGTTGGTCAGCCAGAAAAGCTGCCGTTTCATATTCCCGTTGTCGTTGGTTTTCTTGATCCTGAAGGCAGGGATATGGTGAACGATATCACCACCGAATATAAAAAACGCGGCAATTCAATTCTTTTGGAATTAACTGAATCGGAACAGACCTTCGAGTTTAAACATCTGCAAAGCAGGCCGACAGTCTCACTGCTGCGCTCTTTTTCTGCTCCCGTAAAACTGAAGAACCCTCAGGATTTCAAATCAACCACACTCTTGATGGCAGCAGACAGTGATCTTTTTAATCGCTGGGATGCCTCCTTTTCCCTCAGCCAATCACTGATCACCGATCTCGTCAATCAAGAGTCGGACGAGGCTGAAATTACAGTCGATGAAGAATTCGTACAAGCCGCAAGAGCTCTGCTGACAAATGATTCGGGAGACGATGCCCTCACCGCCCTGGCTCTTCAACTGCCGGAAGAGGCCTATCTCGCCCTGTCGCTGGAGGATGTCGATCCAGACCGCCTTCATCAGGTGCGATCGTTCGTCAAAAAGGAATTGACCAGTCGCCTGGGCGATGAATTTCTGAGGGTGTATGAGCAAAAAAACAATTCATCGGGTTATTCCATCAGCCCTGAAGCGATTGGAGCGAGAAGTCTGAAAAATACCTGCCTCGATTACCTCTTGAGTGCTGGTCAAGTTGATCCGGACATGATTTTGCTTGCTGAAAATCAATATTACCAGGCAACCAACATGACCGATCAGATTGCGGTCCTGTCAACCATTGCCCATCTCGCCAGCGACACTCGCGAAACATTGTTCAGCCATTTTGAACACAAATGGCGGGAGCATCCCCTGGTGATGGACAAGTGGTTCACCATGCAGGCCCTCTCAAGTGCTGAAGACACCTTCGATAAGGTCAACCAGCTCCTCGAGCACTCGTCTTTTTCGTTGAAAAACCCAAACAAGGTGCGCGCCCTGATTGGTGCGTTCTGTCAGAATCACCTGCATTTTCACGATTTAAGCGGCAAGGGATACGATTTTCTCGTTGACGTGGTCATGAAGCTGGATGGTCTCAATCCCCAGATTGCTGCCCGAATGGCCAATCCTCTGATCTCATGGAAACGCTATGAAAAAAGAAGGCAGGAGATGATGATCGACAGCCTGAAACGGATTCAGAACAAGCAGAATCTGTCCCGTGATGTCTATGAGATAGTCAACCGGGGATTGACCGGAAGCTGATTTCAACCGCACTCAGCGTTTGTGGCAGAACAGGCACCGGTAAGGATCCGGGTGGTTTTCCGGCAGGGGGGACTCGCCGCCCTGGCTGTGGCATTGCACACATAGTTTATCCGCCTCTTTTTTACTTTCCATCGCATGAAATTCCTGATGTAGGTCGTCAACGGGAAGAGGGGAGGTTGTCTCCTCTGGGGCCAGGTAGAGAAAAACAAGAAGTCCGGCGCAGGCAAGGACAAAGGCACCATTGAGCCATTTTCTGCGGGCTGGGTTGGGGGTTATCATGAGAAGTCTGCTCTCTGAAGCCGCTGATCAAGCCATTTCAAATTTATCAAAACCGATTATTCCGAAGCGCAGCAGCAGTCCACTGAGCTCGGACAGGACCAAGGCCAAAAGCCGTGACCGACCGGCGGTTCTGCTCATCATACGGTGGCTGCGATGCCGCCTAATGATTCGTTGGAGATTATCGGGTCCCGCAGAAGGGGTGATGATCGCTGCGGCTACTGCCTCGGCCGACACCAGCGCAGGGTTGATACCTTCCCCAGTTAAAGGCGAGGCGAACCCAGCCGCATCACCTATCAGGAAACGTGAGCCGAAAGCCCAGCCGCGATAATCAATGTTTATTTTATCAGCCTCAAACCGACCATCGGCAGGATTAATGCCCCAATCGCCGAGCCATCTGTCCAGGTTTTTTTTGAGCTGCAGCGGCGAGATGCTGCCGTCGGCCAGGTAGGCTCCCACCGAAGCATAGTCACGATGGGGAAATATCCAACTGTAGCCGCTGCCGAAGGAATCCGCATTGAAATTCCAGACCATCTTATCGCCAGCATCACCAACTACGTAGTGGAGTCCAACTCCACAGTGCGGTGCGGAGCTATCGATTCCAAGGAATTTTCTCACCTTGGAACTCGAGCCGTCGGCACCAACAAGAAAATCATAGTAGGCCTCATAAGACCGGTCTCCCAGGATATAGATGACCCGGTCGTCGCTTACCGTATCGGCCCGTGCCCCAGTAATAATTTCGGCCCCTGAAGCGGCCGCTTCCCCGGCCATATGCGTGCCGAGTTCGCGCCTGTTTACCGTGCCGATCATCGGTCCGGTTGCATCTATTACCAGGTGCTGATATTTGGTGATAATTGTCTGTGAAGAGAAGGCTCTCTGGATCAAGCTTTGCGGCAGTGCATTGATCAGCCCGCCCTTGGTGATCCCGCCGGCGCATACTTTGGGGCCGATCCTTGACTTTCGTTCCAGCACCAGGACCTTTACGCCTTGATCAGCAAGCAGGGCGGCGCACGTTAATCCGCCCGGACCGCCACCGACGACAACCGCATCGTACTTCATATTCTACTCTGCACAGGCAGAAAAAAACCTGGTCGTTCACGCGCAGGATGCGGTGGAAGACCAGGTTTCCAACCTCGAAGATGCAACAGGCTTATTCGCCAAGCAAAAGACTCCTGAGAAATTCACGGTTCATGCGGGCAATGTTTCTGATCGAGATTCCTTTGGGACAGACGGCCTCGCACTCTTTTTCGTTGGAACAGTAGCCGAATCCTTCCTTGTCCATCTGGGCTACCATGGATCGAGCCCGTTCTTTGCGCTCGGGCAAGCCCTGGGGAAGCAGGCTCAGCTGCGAAATTTTAGCCCCGGTAAAGAGCATGGCCGCACTGTTGGGGCAACTTGCGACACAGGCACCGCAGCCGATACAGGCGGCAGCGTCCATGGCCAGTTCAGCTGTTTCGGTACCTATGGGAATGGAGTTGCCGTCCACCGTACCGCCGGTGTTCACCGATACGTAGCCACCGGCCTGGATGATGCGGTCCAACGCTGAACGATCGACCATCAGGTCTTTCTTGATAGGAAAAGCAATGGACCTGAACGGTTCTATGACAATCGTGTCACCGCTCTTGAATTTGCGCATATGCAGCTGGCACAGTGTGGTTTCTCTGTCCGGACCGTGGGCAACGCCGTCAACCACGGCACCGCACATGCCGCAAATTCCCTCACGGCAGTCATGGTCGAAAGCGACCGGATCCTTGCCTTCTCTGGTCAGCTGTTCGTTGAGCACGTCAATCATTTCCAGGAAAGACATGTCGGTGGAAATATCGCGGAGGATATAGGTCTCGAAATCTCCAAGAGAATCGTTGTTCTTCTGGCGCCAGATTTTTAGTGTAAGGTCTATGGAGCTCATCTTTTCATTCCTGGGAATCGTTGTCTTTAAGGCTATTTATAGCTTCGCTGAGACGGAGTTACATTTTCAAACACCAGGGGTTCCTTGTGCATTTCTGGGGCTTGGTCGTCTCCTTTGAATTCCCACACGCTGACATGGGAGTAATTATCGTCGTCTCTAAGCGCTTCATTTTCCTCGGTCTGGCTTTCTTCGCGTAAATGACAGCCGCAGGATTCCTCGCGGGAGAGCGCATCCCGAATCATAAATTCGCCAAATTCGAGAAAATCGGCAACTCTTCCTGCTTTTTCAAGGGATTGATTGATATCTTCACCGGCCCCGGGTACATATACCGAGCTCCAGAATTTGTCTCGTATTTTGGGCAGCTCTTCAAGGGCGTGTTCCAGTCCCTGACGGTTTCGGGACATGCCGCAATTGTCCCAGAGGAGCCGGCCAACCTCTTTGTGCACGTCGTCAACGGTCACTTTGCCCGCTGGACCCCCGCTGCTGTTCTGCAGCAGCTTCTGCAGACGCGTATCTACGTCATTTTCCACCTCTTTGAAGGCCGGATCGGTGCTGCTCACCGGACTGATTGTTTCTGAGCCAAAATAGTTGCCAATGGAAGTGCTGATGACGAAATATCCGTCGGCCAGGCCCTGCATCAGGGCGCTTGCTCCAAGGCGATTGGCGCCGTGGTCGGAGAAGTTGCATTCACCGAGCGCGAAGAGGCCGGGAACGGTGGTCATCAGATTGTAATCCACCCAGAGCCCGCCCATGGTGTAGTGGACGGCGGGGTAGATCATCATTGGTTCGACCATCGGGTTGGAATCGGTGATTTTTTCATACATCTGAAAAAGGTTGCCATACTTTCTCAGGATGACATCCTCGCCGTCGCGCTTAATGGCGTCGCCGAAATCGAGGTAGACGGCCAAGCCGGTAGAGCCCACGCCCTTGCCAAGGTCACATTGCTCCTTGGCGTTTCTGGAAGCCACATCACGGGGCACAAGGTTACCAAAACTCGGATATTTACTTTCCAGATAGTAATCGCGGTCCTCTTCGGGAATTTGCGCGGGCGGGCGCTTGTCTTCCTTATTCTTGGGAACCCAGACCCTGCCGTCGTTTCTCAGGCTCTCACTCATCAGGGTCAGTTTGGACTGGTAGTCGCCGTGTACCGGGATACAGGTCGGATGAATCTGAACGAAGCTCGGATTGGCGAAGGCCGCTCCCCGCTTGCAGGCCCGCCAGGCGGCGGTAACGTTGGAGGCCATGGCGTTGGTGGAGAGAAAATAAGCATTTCCGTAGCCGCCGGTGCAGAGCAATACGGCATCGGCACTGTGCGATTCGATGGCGCCGGTGATCATGTTTCTGACCACAATGCCCCGGGCTCTGCCATCGACGATTACCACGTCCATCATCTCACGTCGATTGTACATGCTGACGCCGCCGCTGTTAATCTGTCTGGAAAGGGCGCTGTACGCACCGAGCAGGAGCTGCTGCCCGGTCTGTCCCCTGGCGTAGAAGGTTCTCGATACCTGCGCGCCGCCGAAGGACCGGTTGGCCAGCGTGCCGCCATATTCTCGGGCGAAGGGCACCCCCTGGGCTACACACTGGTCAATGATTTCAGTGGAAACCTGGGCAAGCCTGTAGACGTTGGCTTCACGGGCCCTGAAATCACCCCCTTTGATGGTGTCGTAAAAAAGCCGGAACACCGAGTCGCCGTCGTTCTGGTAATTCTTGGCGGCGTTGATGCCACCCTGAGCGGCGATGGAGTGGGCCCGTCGGGGACTGTCGTGCAGACAGAAGGCATCTACTTTATAGCCGAGTTCCGCAAGCGTGGCGGCCGCGGAGGCACCAGCCAGGCCGGTACCCACCACTATGATGCGAAATTTGCGCCGATTGGCGGGATTGACCAACTTGGACTGGAAACGATGGCTATCCCATTTCTCTGCCAAAGGACCTGAGGGAATGCGTGAGTTGAGTTCCATTTTTCAACCTGTATGAATTTTACATCTGAGAGTGAACCTTGACGAGCAAGCGCTGAATCTCAATACCCTGCGGCTCCGCCAGTCATGAAATAGATGGGGATGCCACCGAATATAACCAGGAAAATGACAGGTACGGCGATGGTCAGCGCAGAGATCAGCGTGTTATAGCGCGGATGGTTAAGGCCAAACGTCTGCAGCATGCTCCAGAACCCATGATTGAGATGAATCGCCAGCGCGATAAAAGAAATAATATAAAACAGACTGTAAAAGAAACCGCTGAAGTACTGCTGGACCAGCATACTTATTTGCACGCCTTCTGGCTTGCCGATATTGAAGGCGAACACATGGATGATAAGAAAGATAAATATCCAGGCACCGGTATAGGGCATAGTCCTCGAGGCGAACGTATTTTCGACCACTCGAGTCTGCACTTCGTAGCGCGATGCTGTTTTCCTTTTTTCAAAAAAGAGGAGGAGCCCCACCCCAACGTGGGCGATGAAGATTACCAGCAAACCGACACCAAAGATAAGAACCAGGACAGGAAAGCCGTGCAGGAAATCGGCATAGATTTGAAAATATTTGCTGCCCATGTATATTGCGGCGTTGCCAAAGGCGTGAATAGCCAGAAATGAGAGGAGCAAAAACCCAGAAGCAGCCATCACCAGTTTTTTGCCGATCGAAGTCTTGATAAAGGAAACAAACCACATGATAAAGCACCTCATTTTTAATATACGGTTCTTGGAAAGGTGCATTTTGATCGATAAGTGGTAAAAAGAAAAGGTTTCTTTTTCAAATAGTTATAAAAATATTTGATGGCATAATTCAGCTCAATTAAAGAGAAAGAATCGTTTTAAACAGACCATGATCTCCCATCAATTCAAGACCATCATTTTCGATCTTGACGGCACCCTGATCGATACCTTGACCGATATTGCCGATGCCGCCAATGATGCCCTCACACAGGCGGGTTATCCTGCACATCCGAGACAGAAGTATCGGCTCTACGTGGGTGACGGTTTACTGACCCTTGCCGAACGGATGGTGCCTGCCGGAACGCCCGACACCGCGATACGGGAAATCGCCCAGAAATTTAAGACATGCTACAAGCTCAACTGGGCCAATAATTCACGCCCTTATCCCGGAATTTTAACAATGCTTGAAACCTTACAAAAAGAGGAGTTCAATCTGGCGGTGCTGTCCAACAAACCAGATGAGTTTACGCACCTTTTCGTGGCCAAATTCTTTCCGGAAAATACATTTGCTCAGGTAATGGGTAACCGCCCCAACGTGCCGAAAAAGCCGGATCCAACTGCAGCCCTGGCCATCGCCGACTATTTCGGCACCGAACCTGCGCACTGCCTGCTGATTGGCGATTCAAGCGTGGACATGAAAACCGGCAGCTCCGCCGGCATGACCAGTATGGGCGTTTCCTGGGGATTCAGGGAACGGCAGGAACTTGAAGACAGTGGCGCTGATTTTATAATTGACCGTCCTGCAGATATTATCACCCATGTTCTCACTCGCTGACGTATCTCCCTACCTCATCTACCTTGCGCCCCCCCTGGTAGGGGCGTTCATCGGTTATGTCACCAATCGGGTAGCCATCAGAATGCTCTTCCGTCCGCTCAGGGCATATCATATTGGCGGTCTTAAAATACCCATGACGCCCGGTGTTATTCCATCGAAGAGGCACCAGCTTGCCGCCAATATCGGTGAAATGGTGGGCGAACATCTGCTTACCGGTGACGAAATATCCAGATCACTTCAGAAGGAAAATTTTCAGGAGCATCTGCACATCCTGATTGAAAGTACTGTGTCCTCGACCATGAAAAAGGATCTCGGATCGCTCAAAACCATCGTTCCGCCAGCCTACCGGAGCTATTTCGATATAGCGGTGAAGACGCTCAGCTATCGTGTAAAGGAAGGGCTGCACACCTATTTGCGCTCTAATGAGGTGAGAGCAATCATCGAAAGCGCGGCTGAGAGCTGGATTGACATGTTTATGGCCAGCAGAATCGAGGATTTTCTGAGTGCTGACAGCAGGCAGTCACTGGTGGAAAAACTGGTCGAGTCATTTTCATCGATGGTGCAGGGACAGCACGCCGAAACACAACTGGCAGCGATTGTCTCCACCGAAATCGGAAATTTTTTCGCAGCCGGCCGGCCTTGTGCTGATTTTCTTCCCGACCAGTTTCAGGATGCCATAATCGAAGCAGTTCGCTCTCAGACTCCGCGATTACTCAATCAGACTGCCTTGCTGCTAGATGATCCCGCAATAAAAGACAGGCTCGTAGAGGCGGTGCTGGAGGCAATCGAAGAATTCGTCGAAAATCTCGGCCCCATGTCGAACATGGTCAAAGGATTCCTGAACCGGGGTCTGCTCGACGACAAGGTGAGAACCTATCTTGACGACAAACAAGATGAAATTACCTCGTTTTTCCAGGATGAGTATCTGGAAATTCGAGTTAGAGCGGCGCTTGGAGAACGTATTGCGTCGGTTCTGGAAACACCTCTGTCAGATCTTCTGAAGATAGATCAATTCAGTCAATTAGACGCCGTCGCTCGGCTGATTTCTGAACGACTCATCAACCTGCTCACCAATGAAGAAACCAGACAGCTGCTGGTCACCTTGCTCGACGACTGTTTGGCTCAAAGAACAGGAGGGGGGAAAGCCGAAATCGGCAGAGTGACTGAGCGGGAAATAGGTTCGGAACTTGTCGGTTTCTACCGGGCGAAAGTTAAAGACAGTGTTGTCGCTGCCATCTATTCTGCTGAAATAACAGGGCTTATTGATCAGATGATAGATGACGCGGCCGAGCGCCTGGTGAGCAAACCGATAGGACGGCTCGACCACCTTATCCCCCAGGGAGTCACCGCAGGCTTGTGCAACTCACTGAGAGAGGTGACCACCAGGCT
The DNA here is from genome assembly GCA_024640625.1 of Desulfobulbaceae bacterium. GTDB lineage: Bacteria > Desulfobacterota > Desulfobulbia > Desulfobulbales > Desulfocapsaceae > JABDQA01. The sequence continues at coordinate 7,011 of JAHEER010000064.1, read as the reverse complement.
GCTCATTTCAGAAGTGCCCGGTGTGGTGAAATCGATAAATTTTAAGAAGATCGTCACTGACAGAATAGACAGCTTTGATCTTCTCCGCCTGGAGCAGCTCCTGCTCTCGATCATGGCTGAACAGTTCAGATATATCAATCTCTTCGGAGCGCTGCTCGGCTTTCTGATTGGCTGCGCCAACCTGCTTTTCATGCTCGGCGGCGGCGGTTGAATGGGCGGTCAGGTCAAAGCAGCGTGCCGGCGAGCTGCCCGCAGGCGGCCGCAATATCGCTGCCCCTGCTGCTCCTGATAAATACCGAGTAGTGTGCGTTTCTGAGAATCTCCTGGAAGGCCAGGATGCGATTCTTTGGTGAAGAACGATAACTGCTCCCTGCGCATTCGTTATAGGCAAGCAGATTAATTTTGCAGGGAATGGGGCGAAGAAGCGTGGCCAGTCGTCGCGCCTCTTCATCCGAGTCGTTGATGCCGTCGAGCATGATATACTCGATCATGATCCGCTTTCGCTTCTGGATCGGGTAGTCTCTGCAGGCCTGCAGAAGCTGTTCAATGGGATAGCGCCTGTTGATAGGCATCAACTTATCTCTGGTCTCGTTGTCGACCGCGTGCAGGGAAACTGCCAGGTTGACACTGGTGAGCTTACCGAGTTTGTGCATCTGGGGAACAATACCGCAGGTCGACACGGTGATCCTCCTGCTGGCCATATCCAGTCCTTTCTGATCAGTCAGGATGGAGAGGGCGGTGAGCAGGTTGTCCATGTTGTTAAGGGGCTCGCCCATTCCCATAAAGACCAGGTTGGTAATCGACTGGTTGGCGCCCTGCAGATTTCGACTAGGGTCGCTCAAGTAGTCTCGTACGCCGCATACCTGATTGACCATTTCAGCAGGGCTCAGATTGCGCTTGAAACCGATGGTGCCGGTCTGGCAGAAACGACACTCCATGGCACACCCGACCTGCGAGGAGATGCACAGGGTATTACGGTCAGGCTCGGGAATCGTAACCGCTTCGATGATTTGTCCGTCTTCGAGTGTAAAGCCGAACTTTATCGAACCATCATCTGAAATTTCAGTCACGGGATCTGTGAAACACGATATTCTCGCGTGATCAGGCAAGAGGGCGCGAAACGATTTGGCCAGATCGGTCATCTGAGAAAAACTGTCGATGCCGGGTCGATAGAGCCAGGCCATGATCTGCCGTCCCCTAAACGCGGGTTGGTCCAACGATTCGGCAAAGGCTTCCAGCCCAGCGCGATCAAGATCTTTACAATCAATAAGGTGCCTATCCATTTCTGCTTTCCATACCCCTTATACGATCGAGACCTTGCATTTTCAAAACCTCAAGACCTTAATCGAATGAGCCTCGCTCGGAAGCCGGATAACGATTTCATCGGGCTTAAGGTCAGGCGGGATTTTCATCGGCAAATCGATTCATGAAGGCAGCCAGCCTCTCGACTCCGTTCAGTGCAAAAGCATTGTAAATGGAAGCCCGACAGCCACCTATCGAACGGTGCCCTTTGAGCCCCTTCAGTCCTTGAGCAGCGGCTGCGGCGATGAATTTTGCTTCTAGTTCGGGGGTCGGAAGATTGAAGGCAACGTTCATCTGCGATCGCGATTTCTTCTCGGCGTGACCCCGATAGTATGCAGTGCTGTCTATGACCTGGTAGAGGATGGCAGCTTTCTTACGATTTATCTTCTCTATTTCTTCGACACCACCGAGTTCTTTGAGCCATTCCAATACCCGGTAGACAACATAAATGGCACTGCAGGGAGGGGTGTTGAACATCGACCCCTTGTTTGCATGAGTGCGGTATTTGAGCATGGTGGGAATGTTGTCTGGACAGCGTGCGAGCAGGTCGTCTCTGACGATCACCACGGTTACCCCGGCGGGACCGAGATTTTTCTGAGCCCCGGCAAATATCAGGCCAAATCTGGACACGTCAACCGGGCGGGATAATATATCTGAGGACATGTCGCAGACAAGCATCTTTTCGGTGTCTGGAAATTCCTGGAACTGGGTACCAAAAATTGTGTTATTGGATACCAGATAAAGATACTCACTGTCATCGGCGACTCGGTACTCTTGTTGAGAGGGCACCCGGTTGTAATGCTGCTCTTCACTGGAAAAGGGCACCTCTATGGTACCAAACAGGCGGGCTTCAGCGATTGCCTTTTTGGCCCAGGTACCGGTATTGAGATAGCTCGCCTTTTGGGTTGCGGAGAGCAGATTCATTGGCACCATGAAAAATTGTGACGACGCTCCTCCCTGCAGGAACAGGACTTGATACCCCTCCGGTATGTGCATGAGTTCTCGCAGTAATTGTTCGGCACCGTCAATAACGTTCTGAAACTCGGGTGAGCGATGACTCATTTCCATCAGCCCGATTCCGGTTCCCTTGAAATCAACGATATCTTCTGCCGTCTTTATCAGCACTTCATGGGGCAGGGTGGCCGGCCCGGCGCTGAAATTACATACCCTCTGGCTCATCTGTGCACTCCTCGCTCCGGATGCAGTCCGGCATCACGGATAATTTTCTCATGGTTTCAGTCGCTTAATTGATATTTTGTTGCCTGAGCGCCTCATATAAAACGATTCCGGCGGTCATTGCAAGGTTGAGGCTTCTGATGTGGGTGTTTTCCATGGGCAGGGTGTAGCACAACTCTTGATAGTTCGTTCGTATTTCGTCGGAGAGTCCTTTGGTCTCCTTACCGAAGACGAGAAAATCACCGGGTTTGTAATCCGCATCGGTGTACACTCTGGTCGTTTTAGTAGTGAAAAACTTCAGGGCATGTTCATCAACTTCCCTCAACAACTCTTCAAGGTTGTGCCAATGCACCACCTTGACATACTGCCAATAGTCGAGGCCGGCCCGTTTCAGGTGCTTGTCTTCCGTTGAAAAACCAAGGGGATGGACCAGGTGCAGGATACTGTTCGTGGCCCCGCACAGGCGGGCAATGGAGCCGGTGTTGGGCGGTATCTCGGGTTCGACGAGTACTATATTGAATTGTTCCATGGCGCTGAGCAACGGTAAAAAGACACGCTGGGAAGGCTTTATACCCCCAAGATCAAAAGTCTACAATAGTAATTGATATCAGGATTGGCAGCCACCCTATCTTGTAGTATGGTTGTCACATTATTTCGCTAAGATAGGAGTCTGGCGACACCTCGTTTAAATTCAGTTATGCAATCTCAACGCGATTTTAGAATCGAACTTCTGCTCTGCATCCCGGTCGTCTGGCTGCTTCTCCAACTGCTTCCCGACACCATCCAAGATCTTTTCAGAGGTGGTGCAGACATCGATGAGCAGTGGGAGATGTCGAGCATTGAAGTCCTGCCGGATCAGCTTGCTCAAAAAGAGGTGCTCATGGGTCTCTTCAACCTGGAGAAGATCCCGGTGAACCTGGCAGATGCCGAATTGCTGGCAACAGTTCCAGGTATTGGTCCGGCTCTGGCGGATAGAATCATTGAAGAACGGGATAGATCCGGCTTCTTTCAATACCCTGCAGATCTTGTCAAGGTGCACGGGATAGGGACCAGGCGGGCAGAACAATTCCAAAGCTACCTGCATTTTGACTGACTTCTCTGCTTTGACCATAGACAAACCTGTCCTGATCCTGGTCGGCCCCACGGCCATCGGCAAGACCGAGCTTTCCCTTGGGCTGGCCAATGAGTTCAATTGCGAGATTGTCAGTGTTGATTCCATGCAGGTCTACCGCTACATGGACATTGGCACCGCCAAGGCCACTGTCGCTGAGCGGCAAATGGCAGCGCATCATTTGATCGATATCGTCGATCCCGACGATGAGTATAACGCGGCCCGGTTTGTTGATGATTGCCGTGCCGCTATGTCCTCCATTCATAGCCGGGGAGCCATACCTTTATTGACCGGTGGGACAGGTCTCTATCTGCAGGCACTCAGGCGTGGACTGTTCCCTTCGGCGCCCACCGATATAAACATTCGTGAAAATCTGAGAGACAGGATCGCTCAGGAAGGAAGTACCGCGCTGCACGATGAACTTGCCCGCATTGATCAGTTGTCGGCTGCCCGTATCCATCCCAATGACACCACCAGAATCATCAGGGCTCTGGAGGTGTTTCAAATCACAGGCATGCCAATGGCAGAACATCTGCGGCGCCAGCAGTCAGCAGAGGACGGGACCAGATTTGAATGTCTGGTAGCGGTGGGGTTGACCTGCGATCGTGAAACACTTTATCAGAGGATTAACCTGAGAACCGTGCAATTGCTCGAAGAGGGCTTGGAAAAGGAGGTGAGGGGACTGCTTAGGCGAGGATTCGGCCCTGAGTTGAAGAGTATGCAGTCCATCGGCTATCGACACATGCTGAACTATGTCGATGGTCGATGGAGTCTGGATAAATGCCGGGAAGTGCTCGCCCGTGACACCAGGCGCTATGCCAAACGGCAATATACCTGGTTTGGTCGAGATCGATCCATCTGCTGGTTCAACAGGGGTGACGCCAGCAAAATTTTTGCGTATGTTGAGCGAAAACTTTCCCTCTGCAAATTTAATTCTGCTTGGAAATTGTTGTGACCCGTATGTCAGTTCATCCAGCGATCAAACGCCATCTCGCACATCACCAGTTGTGCAGCGAGGAGGAAACAGAGAACTATTTGTTTCCCCAACTTAAAGACCTTCCTTCGCCGTTCCTGCTCAAATCAATGGATACGGCTGTTGAATTGATTATATCGGCGATTAAGAACAAAGAAGATATACTTATCTGGGGTGACTACGACGTCGATGGGATTACCGGTACTTCGCTGCTACATTCATTTTTCAAAGAAATCGGGGTAACTGTGAAATGCCACATACCCAATCGACTGACCGATGGGTATGGACTGAATGGGGCGGTGTTGCGTGAATACGCCACTTCTCTGAGCAGCAACAAACTGCTGATCACCGTAGACTGTGGAATTTCAAACGGTGAAGAACTCGTTCTGGCAAAAAAGTACGGGTTTAAAACCATAGTTACCGATCACCACCAGGTACCCGCCTCGACACTTTACGCAGATGCGACAATCAACCCGAAACAGACCGATTGTGAGTTTCCCTTTAGTGACCTATCCGGGGTAGGAGTGGCATTTTACCTGGCGGCAGCTCTTAGAAATGTGATTGCGAATAATAACCCATTAAAGGGAATTTACATTCCCAATATGAAACCATTTCTTGCCTTTGTGGCAATCGGCACCATAGCAGACATCATGCCTTTGACAGGGGTGAATAGAATACTCGTGAAAGGGGGGTTTGAGTCCATTTCCTCAACCTCCTATCGGGGTATCAAGAACCTCTTCACCACCTTGGATATCGATAACGGGCTGCTTACCAGTGAAGCGGTTTCATACCGGATTGCGCCGGCTATAAATGCGGCCGGCAGGCTGGGTGAGGTAGACAAACCTCTTAAACTATTCCTGGCTGAAAACGACGCCAGTGCAAAGGAATACGCGTCACAATTGGTGCAACTTAACAATCGACGCCGGCAGATAACCGAGCATAACTTCGAAACTGCGTTAGATATTTCACGTAAAGAACTGTCATTATGTAATAAATTACTTGTTATTTTGGGTGATTTTCATGAAGGCGTGCTTGGAATAGTCGCTTCAAAACTAGTGGAAAAGTATCAGATTCCCATCCTGGTTTGCTGCTATCATCCCGCTGACAGGACCATAATCAAAGGCTCCGGCAGAGCGCCTGAAGGCTATGATTTGTATCGACTTATTGCCGGAACCGAGCGGTACCTGAAAAACTTTGGAGGCCATGAGGTGGCCGCTGGATTCTCATTGCCGGCAACAAATTTTATCCGGTTCAAGGAAGAGCTGTATACTTTAATTTCTTCACTAAATAACGATAAAAATAGTGTTTCCAATAGGTTAGAAAATAAATTCGTCGAATTAAGCATTTCTGAATCGCTCGATCGGACACTTCTGGATAATCTTATGCAATTGGAGCCCACCGGTGAGGCAAACCCAAAGCCACTTTTTCTTGATCGCTGCACTCGGTTTGTATCGTATTCCACCTTCGGTAAAAACAGGGCCCATCTCAAAGGGGTGATACGCGGTAAATATAGCAATATACCGGTGATTGGTTTTAATCTGGCAGATAAGATCAGTGTGGTGAACTTGAAGGACCGTTGCTCCGTTTTGTACAGCCACAGTCTCGATTACTACAATGGCCGATCGAGTTGGAAAGTCCATCTCAAAGATGTCTTTTGAGAAGGGCTAATCATATATTATTGATATCATAGTATTAATATAGCAGAAGAGAACCGGTAAGGGTGAAACGAGCATAAACAACTCTAATTTGCTCGGCATAATTATTTTACATAATATACATTATGCGACATTGAGGGATTATGCAGAAATCCCTGGTAAAAGCAGTTGGGATGGTTATGATTGGCCTGCCTGAGTCACTCCAGACCGGTGATCGATATTTTATATAAGTACAAAACTACAGTTATATAGAGAGATATTCTAGAACGTCGGGAGAACAAGATGACACGTTATGACACTTATAGCGAACCACTCGTCAGCCGCTATACAAGCAAGGAAATGCAATACTTGTTCTCCGAGGAAAAAAAATTCACCACCTGGCGCAAATGTTGGACTGCCCTTGCTGAAGCACAATACGAGCTTGGCCTCACTGAACTCATCAGTCCTGAGATGATCGATGAGATGCGCAAAAATCAAAATAATATCGATTACGATCTAGCCCGTGAAAAGGAAAAAGAAATCAGGCATGATGTTATGGCCCATGTCTTTGAGTTCGGGACCAAATGCCCTGCTGCTGAGCCAATCATTCACCTTGGCGCAACCTCGCAATTTGTCGTGTGCAATACCGATCTGATCATTCAAAAGGAAGCATTCAAACTAATCAGGAACGGCTTAATTCATACCATTGCCCAGCTCGCAGACTTTTGTGCAAACTACAAAGCGCTACCAACCCTTGGATTTACCCATTACCAGCCCGCTCAGCCGACCACTGTGGGAAAAAGAAACACAATATA
>JAHEER010000016.1 GCA_024640625.1 Desulfobulbaceae bacterium | reverse complement strand
AAGATATCTTCGGCCGCTTAACAGCGAAGTTCCCCAAGATTCTCCTGAATACGATTTCGTTCCTCAGCAGTGAAGGCAGCGTAAAATTCATCCGGCGGAGCAGAGGTTACCTCGAGGTTCGTCTTTCGGGTCGGGTGCGCCAGGCGAACCAGATAGGAATGGAGCAGTATGCGGCCGTCGGGAGGCGGGATTGCGGAGCCATATTTGCCGTCGCCACAGATGGGCAGGCCCAGCGCTGCGAGTTGTGCTCTGATCTGATGTTTGCGGCCGGTGATAAGGTGGACGGCATGAAATCCAACCTTCCCGGTTAGCAGCAGCGTTTTCAATTTCAAAGATGCCTTTGGGGCGGCCGCATCGTCATCATCAATGACGCTTACCCCCCTGATCCGACGAAGATGATGGGTAATCTGATTCCAGTCACCGGCTTCGCAATCTTGCTGCGGTTCACTGGCTGACCGGGAGGCCGTCACCGCCAGATAGCATTTGGTGAGCTGGCGCTCTCTGATCTGGGCGCTGATCCTTGCCGCCGCCTTGGAGGTTTTGGCAAAGACGATCACCCCTGAGACCGGTTTGTCGAGCCGCTGCACCATCCCCAGATAGACGTTTCCCGGTTTCTGGTCGCGAACCTTGAGGTAGCGCTTGAGATGCTCCAGCAGGGAAATTTTTCCGCTGGCATCGCCCTGAGTCAGCATCCCCGCGGGCTTGTTGACAATCAGCAGATGGTTGTCCTCGTAAAGAACTTCAGGGATGAACGGCTCCGACCAGGCGTCTTTGTCGCAATCTCGGGTCAAGGAGAATATTCCTTTTTGAAACTTTTACAGTAATAGGTACAATGCATGCTGTAGTAACGCAGCTATAACTTATGCCATTACAGTAACCTATAGGATCTTTCTTGGTTCCATGTCAATAGTGATTAGACGAGTGGAGCTGGATATCACAGCTTTTACTTGAAGAGGAAACAGACCTGCCATCATGACTTACCGTGTACGACCATGGATCGCCCTTATCGTTGCTCTCATCACTTTCTGGGCGATTAAGGCAACCATCTCCTATACGGTCTTGTCCAGTTTCAGGGCCATGGCCATTGAAGCAGAATTTGCCCATGATGATGTGATAGATATCTATTTTGGAAGCAGCGAAAGAGCCGGCTTTCGTGAACAATACAAGATACGATCAGATACTTTTCCAGGAGAAGAAAAAAGTAGAAAAAAAATAGTGCTGCACAACCATGTGGTCAGAAAGCTGCGAATCGACACAGGTACCAAGCCCGGCACCCTGAAGCTTTATTCAATCACGCTTGGTAGTAATTTCGGGCCGGGATTCATTCTTGACCACCGGGCAATTTACCAGAACTTTCTGCCCAGCAATGGTATCAAAACCTTCAGCCTAGAAAAAGACCATGTGTTCTTGCGTATGGCTGATGAAGATCCTTTTATCATCCATAAAGGCGAGCTGGTTCAGGATAATTTATTTCTGGAGCTGATGCTGCCATTTGTTTGTGCCGTCTTCAGCTTCCTGGCCTGCAGCCGCTTCTCTCCCCACAATATCGATGCCTTCAACGACATTGCCACCAAGCGCTCTTCTGCAGGAATTAAATTTGGCTCGCTTGACGGTGTCCGGGGGCTTGCGGCCCTTCTCGTTCTCGCCCAGCATACCGGCCTGACCAAGACCGGCGGCATATTCGGTGTCTGGCTCTTCTTCTGTCTCAGTGGCTTTCTGCTTGCCAGCCCTTTTATCAGACAACCGTCCCTGGCACTCTCTAGGTCCTACATGGCCAATTATCTGCTCAGGCGAATTAAGAGAATAGTTCCGATGTACTACGTGATGATCACCGTCACCATTCTTTTCTTAGGGAAAATCGGCGATGCAATCAGACATTATCTGTTCCTTCAGGCTGACGGTCACTTCTGGTCGATCAGCCAGGAAATGTTCTTTTACTTGATCCTGCCGCTGGTGATGGCACTCAGTTATCTGCTCTGCCGAAATCGTCTATTAGTGCACGCGCTCTTTCTTGCTGGCTGCGCCCTGGCGGCCCATCGCTTTCTTACCATTGACCTGGTTGCGCTGTACGGCAACAGCGCCCATCTCAAACCATTTGCAGGCATATTCCTGACCGGTGTTGCTGCCGCCTTCGCCTACAACTATATAACAACCCGATTCGACTCAACTCTGCAGCATCCGCTGAGCACTGCATTGTTCTCGCTGATCGGCATTCTAATTCTCTGCAGCTGCCTGGTAATGTCTGCCCATCCATTCGAGCATCTGGATCACCTTAACCCGTGGAGGAGGCCGGGTATATTCGGTCTCGGTGCTGGACTCTTCATTCTGGCAACCATGCTGGCCAGAAATTCTTTACTGGATAAAGCGATGAATCTGCTGCCGCTCAAGGCGGTGGGTATTGTCGGCTACAGCTACTATCTGCTGCATCCGATCATCATTGAATGCGTGCGCAGTACCACACGTTATTTCTGGGACTATAATCCGACCGGAATTGATATTTTCCTGATATCGGGCATTGCCACCTATCTGGTAACAATCTTTACCTATTCTTATATCGAACGACCTTTCATCAGGAAATAGGCCACACGCCTTTCGGTTCGGGCCACAGTTACCGAGCTTAGGGTTTACCGTAGTTATCGGTGTAATCCCTGAACATTTCCATTACCTTCCTGGCTACCGGACCCACCCGCCGGTCACCGATGATCTGATCATCCACCTGAACGATCGGAACCACCTCTTTGGTCGATGAGGCGATTAATACCTCATCGGAGCTAAGGAGTTCCTCTCTGGACACGGGCCGCAATTCTAAGGGAAATTGAGGTTTCAGGATCTCGAGGAGCACATCCCTGGTAATGCCGGGCAGAATATCATCGGAGGGGGTAATCACCTTGTTGTCACGGACAGCGAAAAGGTTGGAGGTCGTTCCTTCCAGTACCTGGTCATCCTTATTCACATAGACCGATTCGATTGCTCCGGCCGCCTCAGCGTCTTTGAGAGTGACGATTGCCCTGATATAATCGGTGCTTTTGGCGCCCGGTATGTAACGGTTCAGCCGGGCCGTGATGATTTTGGCTCCTTGCTCATACCAGATCTCCGGATGGGGGGCGACCGGCCGCACCATCACCAGCAGTCTGGGTTTCTGGCCGGGAGAAATGGAGTCTTCGCTGTCTCCGCCGGTGATCAGCAGGCGAATATTTGATTCGTGATAGTCATTCTTGGACAACGTCTTACCCACGATATCGCTCAATTCCTCGAGGCTCCATGGACAGGCAAGGCCGATCAGGGCGGCGGAGTTGCGCAGCCTCTTGAGGTGCGCCTCGAGGTGAAATGGGAGACCGTTGTAGGTCCGCAGAAAATCGAACACCGCGTATCCCCGCAGAATGGCCAGATCTGATACCGGCAATACTGCCTCGTCCTCAGCAACGAAATTTCCATCTACGTAATAGATTCCCATAGTAGTATTCTCCTCGCAGTCGACCGCTTCATGGACCTTGTTATCAATCCACCACGCTTTGGCACTATACTAATGTAGCATAACTTTACCATTAATTTTGCAGATGCAGGAGAAAGGCGCGGCTACATTACATTACATGGTTGACAGAGATAGTTAACTGGTTAATTATTGTCTGGTCAACATCTTGGGACATGACCATGACCACCTGTCAACACAATAGTCTGGGACGCCAGATATACCTCGCCTCGCAGGCCATCCGCAACAATATTGACCGACTGCTGAAGCCCTTCGATCTCACCAGGGAACAACTCCATCTCCTCAAAGGCCTGGACCGGCAAAAGGGCAGGACCCAGAGCGAAATCGGCTCCCTGACCGGAAAGAGCCCGGCCAATACCACCAGGATACTTGACAGGCTCGAAAAAAAGAATTTGATAATCAGGCGTGAAAATCCTCAAGACCGGCGCTCCCAACTCGTGTTCCTGACCGACAAAGGAGCCGATCTCAGTAGAGAAATGGCGCGTCTGCTGGAGGCGCTTTCCGCCAGAATCGAAGAAAGTATAGACAAGCAGGATAGGGCCGTGGTACTCAGAGTGCTCGGCCGAATCGAAGCGAATTCTCTCAAAATAGCCAAAGATCCCGGAGAGTAAAATGACTGGTAAATATCTGTTTGCTGCAGCGGCGGTTGTAATGCTCATCATTTGTCATCCCGCATTCGCTGCCGATGGTCCGCCGCCCGCCAAGGTTAAAGTTGCACCGGTGGGCCAGGAGGAAGTGGCGCAGACCCGGACGGTGATCGGTGTTCTCTACTACGAGCGGATCAGCAATATTTCTACGGAACTGGCCGGGCTGGTGGAAAGCGTCGAGGTAGACCAGGGAGACGTGGTCAAGAAAGGAGACCCGCTGGTAATTTTGAATACGGAGATCCTCGATCAGGAGATTAATTTTCAACAGGCCAAACTCAAACAGATAGAACTGCGCATCGCCAACGTCGAAAAAAACTACAAACGACTCGAACGACTGTATGGAAAAGCAGGCGTGTCCGAGCGGGAGCGGGATAACGCCCTGTTCGAGTATGAAAATGCCCAGATTGAAAAACAGGCCACCCAGGCAACGCTGCAGAAACTTAAGATTCAGAAGAAAAGATCAGTTATTTCAGCCCCTTTCAACGGCATAATTTTGACCAAGGATGTCGATTCGGGAAGCTGGGTTCAACCTGGACGACAGCTGATATCGATCGGCTCCAGCGAAGACCTGTACATCAGGGCGCCAATTTCCGAGTCCATTCTCCAATACATAGAACCGGGCCAGCAGCTTCCCGTCACCATCACCGCCTTTGGCAAGGAATTGACCGGCACGCTGGAAGACATAGATCCCGTAGCTGATATGAAAACCAAAAACGTCTTCCTGAAAATTTCCATCGAACCGCTGGATCTGGTCGCCCAGAATATGTCGGCCACCGTTTCCGTGCCCGCCAGTGCGAAGCGGCAGCTATCGATCATCAACCGGGCCTCGCTGGTGAAATTCCAGGGCAAGGACTTCGTCTACACGGTCAAGGAGGGCAAGGCCGCCATTCTCCCCGTCAACATCGTCGCCTATCTCGGCGATAAAGTGGGGGTCGACAATCCCTATATCGTACCGGGCATGCCGGTGGTAACCGAGGGCAACGAACGGCTTCGTCCGGATCAGCCTGTCATGGTTGGAGAATAATATGGACATCGTCAGATACGGCCTCGACAAGCCGGTTACCGTCATCGTGGCGGTAATTCTCCTGATAACCTTTGGTCTAATAGGGCTCAACACCCTGCCGGTCCAACTCACCCCTGATGTCGAAAAGCCGCAGATATCGGTACAGACCAACTGGGGCGGCGCAACTCCCTACGAAATCGAAAAAGACATCATCGAAAAACAGGAAGAGGTGCTCAAGGGACTGACCGGGCTCACCAAGATGGAGAGCTCCAGCTACAACAATTTCGGTGAAATCACCCTGACCTTTTCGCTGGGCACCGATCTCGACGACGCCTTGCTGCGGGTTTCCAACAAGCTCAACGAGGTGTCGGACTACCCCGAGAACGCCAAACGCCCGCGCATCGATGCCTCGGGGGCCAGCAGCTCACCGGTGATCTGGTCGGCTTTGAGGCCCAAACCAGAAAACGAGGAACCCATCAATCACTACCGAACCTTTTTCGAGAACGAGATCAGGCAGCACCTGGAACGGGTCGAGGGTGTCGGCTCCCTGCTGGTTTTCGGCGGTACCGAAGACGAACTGCATGTGGAACTCGACATCAAGAAAATGGCGCGGTACAACATCACCTTCGACGAAATTACCAAAGCGATAACCAGCTCCAATTCGACAATCTCGGCCGGCGTCATGGGGGTGGGCCGCAAGAACTACCGGATTAGGACGGTGGGGCAATTTCAATCACCGGCCGAAGCGCTGGATGTCGTGGTCTATGATGATGGTATGTCGAGGGTCTATCTTCGCGACATTGTCAATGTCTCCAAAGGCTACGCCAAGGAACAGGGGGCAGTGCTGCACAACGCCGAACAGATCATTGTCGTCGGTATACAGAAAGAACAGGGAGCCAATGTCCTGGCCATGACCGACAGTGTCGAGAGGGAGGTCAACCGCCTGAACGAGACCATCCTCGAGGATCAGGGGCTCTATCTGGAAATCCTCTACGACGAGAGGCCTTATATCAACACCGCCATCAACCTGGTGAAGCAGAACGTCCTGATCGGCGGCCTACTGGCCATCACCGTACTGATGACTTTTCTGCGCAGCGTCAGGTCGACGCTCACCACGGCCCTGGCGATACCGATCTCGGTCATCGGCTGCTTTATCTTCCTCTGGCTCAGCAATCGCAGCTTCAACGTGGTCAGCCTGGCGGGCATATCCTTCGCCGTCGGCATGCTGGTCGACAACTCCATTGTCGTGCTGGAAAATATCGATCGCCACCGGAGCATGGGCAAGAACGCTTACCAGGCGGCCCTTGACGGTACCAAGGAAATCTGGGGCGCAGTCTTCGCCTCGACGGCAACGACCGTGGCCGTATTTCTTCCGGTTATCTTTATGCAGGAGGAAGCCGGACAGCTGTTTCGCGATATCGCCATAGCCATCACCTTTTCGATCATGATCAGCTTTCTGGTATCCATTACCGTGATACCGACTCTGATCAACCTGCTCTATAAAAAAAGCGAAAAGAAATCGCAAAACTGGCTGCAGAAATCGTATGTTGGCCCCTTTTTCGTCAAAATCATTATGGGGTTTTCCAAGATCTGCCTGGCCAACGTGTTTACCCGGGTGGTTACCATCGTACTGTTCACCACCCTGTCCATCGGCATCGTCTTCTGGCTCCGCCCCAGTGCCGAATATCTGCCCCAGGGCAATCGCAACTTCATACTCAACATCCTCATTCCTCCGCCCGGCTATTCGATCGATAAATATAAGGAGATCGGCGCCCTTATCTTTGCGCAGGCCGATCCTTTTTACGAGGAGGACAATCCCATGGGTATCGCGCCGATCAAGCACATGTTCTATGTCGGCGCCGATCGGATAACGCTGTTTGGTGCGCAGTCGATCTATGAAACCAGGGCCCGGGAAATGATGGGTCTGTTTATGCAGATCATGAACTCCATACCCGGCTATTTCGGGGTTTCCATCCAGGTTGGTATTTTTCAGTCGGAACTGGGCGGCGGTCGAACGGTGGACATCAACGTGTCCGGTGAGGACATCGACACCATCGTCGGTGGTTCCCGGGCCATCTTCGGGGCCGTGGGACAGAAAATCCCAGGCTCGCAGACCAGGCCGATTCCTTCTTTGGAAACCAGCTATCCGGAAATTCGCGTGCTGCCCCACAAGGAACGGCTGGCGGCCAACGGCCTGAGCGAACGCGACCTCGGCATCTATGTCGATATTCTCATGGACGGCAGGAAAATAGACGATTACCGGCCGGCCGGGATCAAGCAGATCGATCTCGTCCTCAAGGGCAGCGATGAGAGGTTCGACTCTCCGGAGGAATTGATGTACGCCACCATCGTCAACCGCTACGGCGATCTCATCAAGGTTGGTGATGTCGCCAGCCTCAGCTATGGCGAAGGCATGCCCCAGATACAGCATCTCGAGCGCAAGCGTACCATCACCCTGCAGGTCACGCCGCCCGCCGACCTTGCTCTGCAGGATGCGATCAGCATCATCGACAACGATATTATCGCTGCCCTGCAGCAGGCTGGTCAACTCGATGGTCTGCAAATAAGCATCGGCGGCAACGCCGACAAACTGCTGGAGACGGGTAAAGCACTGCAGTGGAACCTGCTTCTGGCCCTGCTGATCACCTATCTTCTGATGGCCGCCCTGTTCGAGAACTTCATCTATCCTTTTATAATTCTCTTTACCGTGCCGCTGGCCGCTGCCGGAGGCTTCATCGGTCTACTGGCCGTCAATACCTTCGTGGCGCCGCAGGGCTTCGACATTCTGGCCATGCTCGGTTTTATCATCCTGATCGGCACCGTGGTCAACAATGCCATCCTCATCGTCCACCAATCCCTCAATAACGTCCGTTACCATGGGATGGTTGGCGTGCCGGCCGTGTCCGACGCAGTGCGAACCAGGATAAGGCCGATCTTCATGAGTGCCGCGACCTCGATCCTGGCCATGACCCCGCTGGTCATTTCCACCGGCTCCGGCTCGGAACTCTATCGCGGGCTTGGCTCGATACTGCTCGGCGGCCTCGCCCTCTCCACCGTCTTTACCCTGTTCGTCATACCGGCGCTGCTGGCCTTTGTCATCGGTTTTGAAAAAAGCAGGGTCGGAGAACGATAATAAAGCGGTGGCACAGCTGAATTACCGGTGCTCGGAGCTAATTCGCTCAATCGTGATTAAGGTGGGAAAAACCCCATCCTAAGGAGAGATAAAGATGAGCGACAAGAAAAAGATCAGCAAACACTACCATCACCTGAAGGCCAACTTTCCCGAGGTCCTCGAAGCGGTTGAAAACCTCGGGGCTACCGTCCGTCAGGCAGGTCCTCTCGACCGCAAGACAACCGAACTTATCCAGCTCGGTGTGGCTGCCGCTACAGGATCGACCGGAGCGGTTAACTCCCACGCCAAACGGGCGCTGGCGGCCGGTGCCAATCGCCAGGAGATCGAGCATGCGCTGCTGGTGCTGGTGTCGACCATCGGTTTTCCCAAGGTCGCCGCCGCCCTGGCCTGGATCCAGGAAGTGATGGAATAGATTGAGAAAATAAAGATTATTCTCCTTTCATCAACCGGTTAGGAGATGTCGAGCCGGCTGGTTCTGCAGTTCAACCAGTTGGAAATAGACCCATGGTGATGTGTCGGAACAGGAGAGGCCAGACTTTTCGGACTATTCACCCAGGTAGGCCTTAACGATAGACTCGTCCTCCCGCAGGGTCTGGGCATCGCCCTCGATGACGATTTTACCGGTTTCCAGCACATAGCCATTGTCGGCCAGTTTGAGCGCCACCTTGGCGTTCTGTTCGACCAGCAGAATGGTGACCCCTTCTTTGTTCAGGCGCAGGATGATCTTCATGATCTCCTGGACCAGAAACGGGGCCAGCCCCATGGAGGGTTCGTCGAGCAGCAGCAGCGTGGGGTCGGTCATCATTGACCGGCCGATGGCCAGCATCTGCTGTTCTCCACCGGACAGAAACGCCGAATCCCTGTGTTTTCGTTCCTCGAGAACCGGAAATATCTCGAACACATGTTCCAGCCGCTTCCGCCTCTCCTCTTCATCATCAAGGGTAAAACTGCCGAGTTCCAGGTTTTCCAGAATGGTCATACCCTTGAAAATCTTCCTGCCCTCGGGCACATGAATGAGCCCCATCTTGACGATGTCATGGGCGGGCTTTCTGGTGATGTCCTCCCCCTTGAAGCGAATGGCTCCCGAGGTCGAACGGATCAGCCCTGAAATGGTGCGCAGAGTGGTGCTCTTGCCGGCCCCGTTGGCACCCAGCAGGGTCACGATCTCCCCGGCTTTGACGGAAAAGGAAATTCCTCTGAGCGCATGAATCTTGCCGTAATGAGTCTCCAGGTTTTCTATTTCAAGAATGGCGCCGCTCATGCAACCTCGTCTTCTTCTCTACCGAGATACGCTTCTATCACTCGGGGATCGTTTTGTACGTCCTCGGCATTTCCCTGGGCAATCTTCTGTCCGTAGTCGATCACGGTGATCATTTCCGATACCTTCATGACCAGCCCCATGTCATGTTCGATGAGTAAAATGGTGATATTGAGCTCATCACGGATGCGTTTGATAAGCTCGATCAACTGCTGTTTCTCATCAAAGTTGAGCCCGGCTGCCGGCTCGTCCAGGAGCAGCAGTTTGGGTCTGGTGGCCAGGGCCCGGGCCCACTCGACCCGGCGCTGGTGACCATAGGAGAGATTGGAGGCGGTTCTGTCTTTTTCATCGAGGATGCCGACAAAATCGAGGCAGGATTCGCAGAATTCTTTAATTTCGGCTTCCTCCCGCCGCTGCGCTCCGGTCCGCAGGATGGCCCCGATGGCTCCTGCACTGGTGCGGCAGTGCATGCCGGACATGACATTTTCCAGCACGGTCATCTTCTTGAACAGCCGCAGGTTCTGGAAGGTGCGGGCCATGCCCCGGCGGGTTATTTTATAGGGCCGTTTACGGGTGATCCCTTTGCCATCGAAAATAATCTGGCCGCTGTTGGGTTTGTAAAATCCGGTCAGACAGTTAAAAACCGAGGTCTTGCCTGCACCGTTGGGGCCGATGAGACTGGCGATGGAACCTTTTTCAACCGAGAAGTTCAGTTCCTTGATCACCTGCAGGCCGGCAAAACTCAAACCCAAATTTTCAACCTTCAAAAGCGCCATAAAATCGATTCGCTACCTTACCTCGCGTATCATCTAAGATTTTTTCTCGGGCCAGATGCCTTCGGGCCGGTAGAGCATGATGACCAGCATGACGATGGCAAATACCAGAATGCGCGATGAGCCGAGATCACGGAATACTTCAGGAAAAAGGACCAGGGCGAAAGCGCCAATTATGACGCCGGGAATTTTGCCCATGCCGCCGAGCACCACCCCGAGAAGGATCAGCACGGACTGCTGGAAGGTGAACGTTTCCGGAGAAATAGCGGTCATCTTGGCGGCGAAGAAGCAGCCGGCAACCCCGCCGAAAATGGCCCCGATAACATAGGCGTAGAGCTTTATCGCAACCCTGTCTATACCCATTGCTTCGGCCGCGTCCTCATCTTCCCTGACATATTGCCAGGCCCGCCCCAGCCTGGAGTGCTGGAGACGGTAACTGACAAAACAGGCCAGGCAGGCCAGGACCAAAAAGACGTAATAAAAATGAGAGATCTGACTGATTTCGAAACCGAAAAGGGAGGGTTTTTCGATGCCGATCAGGCCGCTGGCGCCCCCGGTGATCTCAAGATTTCTGGCAATGATTCTGACAATCTCGCCAAATCCCAGGGTGACAATTGCCAGGTAGTCGCTGCGCAGCCGCAGGGTCGGGCCGCCGATAATCACCCCGGCGCAGATTGAAAAGAACACGGCCGCCGGGATGGTGAGCCAGAAGTTAACCCCGAAGTGTGAGGTCAATATTCCCGTGGTATAGGCGCCAACCGCGAAAAACGCCGCATAGCCGAGATCGAGCAGGCCGGCATAGCCGACGACGATATTGAGCCCGAGACAGAGCATCACATAAAACCAGACATTGGTCATTACCTCGAGAACATAATTGTTTGAGATCAGTGGCAAAAACATGGCCATAAGGGCCAGAACCGAAAGAACAATCAGCCGATTCTTCTGGGATTCCAGCCACCTCAATGGTCCCCCGGGGTGAGTGACCTCCGCGGATGTGGGCGCCTTAGCATCGATGCGGTCCATGCCTACATCCTCTCGATCTCTGTTCTGCCCAAGATACCGGTGGGCTTGAACACCAGCAGCAGGATCAGAATTCCGAAGGAAAACACATCTTTCCATTCCGTGCCGATGAATGGGATCTGGGTGCCGAAGGATTCGAGCAGCCCCAGCAGCAGACCGCCCAGCATGGCACCGGGAATCGAACCGATCCCCCCGATTACCGCAGCGGTAAATGCTTTCAGGCCAATGACGAAACCCATAAAAAAATGGATCGAACCGTAATAGGTGCCGGCCATGATACCGGCGCTGGCCGCCAGCGAGGTGCCGATGAAAAAGGTAAGGGCAATGATCCGGTTGACATGGATGCCCATCAGACGGCAGGCGTCCTGATCGATGGCGATGGCCCGCATCGCCTTGCCGTACATGGTCCGATGCACGAACAGATAGAGTCCGGTCATGAGCAATGCGGCCGCTCCAACCAGTACCATCTGCGTATAGGTGATGAAGACGTTGCCGAGTTCCAGTCCCTCGTAACCAAGATCGGTGCTGAAGGCGAGATACTCACCATCGGTAAAGGCCATCACCCCGTTGGAGAGAATCATCGATACCGCCAGGGCGGTAATCAATATAGAAAGTCGGGGGGCAGTGAGCATGGGCTGATAAGCAATCCGCTGGATAAGCACCCCCAAAAGCCCCACGGCGATCATGCTGAGCACCATGGAGCATAGTATTCCCACCCAGCTGTCGCCGATCAACGGGCTGAGGACGGAGAGCGCGAGAAAGCCGATAAAAGCGCCGATCATGTAGAGATCGCCGTGAGCGAAATTCAACAGCTTGATGATGCCGTAGACCATCGTATAGCCTAGCGCCACCAATGCATAGAACGAGCCCAGTATCAGACCGTTGGCCAATTGCTGCAGTAAGATGTCCTGGATTGACATGAGATATCAGCAAGGCATAGCGACACCCTGCACATACCGATAACTATCGTGCATGGTGCAGGAGAAGAAAACAGAGAGGAAGGATGCATGCTCTGCATCCTTCCCCGTTAATGTTTTCTTTTTATCAATAGTTGCGGTGATGATCCTTACTCATTCAGCATCCATTTACCGTCCTTGGCGATCAGCGTCACGAAGTTGCTGCGGGCCAGAGTATTCTTGTCGGTAAAGGAAACCGGACCGGCTATTCCCGTAAATGAGGTGGTTTCGCCAAGCGCTTTGATGATTGCATCTTTGTCAGTGGACCCTGCCCGATTGATGGCATCGGCCATCAGTTTCATGCCGTCATAGGCCAAGGCGGCATAAGCATCGGGCTCCTGGTTGAAGGTTTTCTTATAGTTGGCGTGAAAATCCTTGGCGGCAGGCAGATAATCGACCGTCGGGTTGGAGAAACAGTAGACGCCCTCGGCGGCTTTGCCCGCGATCTCCAGCAGTTTCGGAGAATTGGATCCGTCGCCCACGGCGATCAGGTTACGGTAGCCGGCCTGGCGCAGCTGTTTGATAAGCAGGGCGCCGTCGGCATAATAGGCGGTCCAGAATACCGCGTCCGGTGCCTTGGACTTGATCCTGGTTACCAGGGCGGAATGATCCTGCTCGCCCTTGTTTACCACTTCATAGGCAACCACTTCCTTGCCCATTTCGGTCCACTTATCCCTGGTCAGTTTGGCCAGATCCTCAGAGTAGCCGTCACCCTGATGAATAACGGCGATCTTCTGGGCTCCTTGCTTTTCGAAGAGCTCAACGGCGGTAGCCACCTGATCAAAACCGGTGGAGTTGATCTGGTAGGCGTTTCCCATGTTGGCGTCGATCAACTTGGTGGAGTTGGCGGCCGCAATGACGAAGGGTACATTGGCGTCACCGTAAATTTTCAGGGTGGGCAGGGTCGCGCCCGAGCAGTAGCCGCCAACCACGGCGGCGACATCGGCGGAGACCAGTTTGCTGGCAGCAGCCGTACCCTGCTGCGGGTCACAGGCATCGTCACCGGTCATGGTCTCAATCTGCATTCCCAGTACACCGCCGCCGTCATTGATTTCCATGGCCGCAAGCTTGATGGCGTTCTCCATATCCTTGCCGGAGGTCGCCTCGGAACCGGTGGTCGGTACCATTATGCCGATCTTCAGATCGGCGGCCATAACCTGGCCGCACAAAAACAGGCCGGCAACCGCGCCGCCAATAGCCGATAACATTAACGTCTTTCTCATCTGATTCTCCTTTTTGATAAGGTGGTTTTCGATCATATCCCCGCCCTCATTCACACTGCGGGGAAGCCTTGGGGTGACAAGGAATAGAACCAAGTCGGGCTGCTCTTGTCAAGAAGATCGATGGCCGTGCACTTGGTGAAATGGGGATTTTCGCTTGCTCTCAAGACGTGGGCAAAAATTTCACCTCAACCATGGTATTGATATTCCGAGGATAAAATTTTCTCCCACAACGTAGCGATTGGAACAGAAGACAATTTTTCAGGTTTGCCTATTTATTTTCAGTCCGTTTGCCTTTTTCGCCCCAAGCCGACTTTAGGCTGCGCTGTCACGAGTGAAGAGCGTATCGATGAACAACTCACTGGCACATGACTGCACCCGGTTGGCTATCTTCACCATGGCCAGGTAGTGGTCCTCCATCAGCGGCTCTGGATTTCTGATGTGATATTGCCGATAGCGCCAGAAAGAGGTGGCCGCCGCCCCATACTCGACATGCAGCTGCAGCAGTTCCCGTTCTTCGGCCTCCAGCTTTCGTATGGATTGATATCCGTCTACGAGCGCTGCGGTGAGCTCCAGGGAAAATACGCCTTGCGGAGCACAGCAGCCGACGGCGGTCATGCCGATGTCAAAAATCTTATAATAGTGGCAGGCCTCCTCGAAATCGAGCAGGGCCGCGAGTCTGCCCTCGGCAAAAAGCATGTTGTCGAAAAACAGGTCGCCATGCACAAATCCTCTCGGCAACGATTCACTCCTGGTCTCTAACACCCGGGTTCGGCACTCGACCAACCAGCGATAATATGACTCTGCCGATGCCCGGCCCTCGAGTTCGTCGAAACATTCGAGTCCATAGGAGAAGCGTTGCGGCAGTCCGGGAAAGGGGGGAATCTCATGTAGTCTGGCCAGCGCGGCTCCGACCTCGAAAAGCTGCGAGGCGCCTAATTTTTCAACCACTTCACCGGCGATGTACTGCTTGAGATAGAGCGGTTTTCCCCGATAGTCGATGCAGGGTTCACCGTCTTTGGCGGGAACCACCCTGGTAGAGGGGAATTCATGCTGTTTGAGATAATCGAGCACCGTGCACAAAAGATTAATCTCAGCCATCTGTTTTTCATCACAGACCGAGAGGACGTAAGCCCCGGACTCTGTCGTGATCCTCACGCTCGAATTAGCCAGTCCCCCATCCATGGCTGTATGGGAGAGAAGCCTGCCGAGATCATAGCGCCTCAGAATTCGTTCGATTTCGGGTCTGTTCAATACCGTGAAATGGGCCATCACTCGTCGCTGCCTGTGGTATTCATGCGAATTTCAGCCCCTTAAGCTGGTTTCGATTTCATCCTGCAAGCGGTGCTCGAGCTCTTCCAGACGGCAGGTCGACACCTTTGGACCAGCATGTTTTGCCATTTCGATGGAGGGGTGCAGAGCCGCTTCGGGAAGCTGCCGGCCGGCGGGCATCATCTGTTTGATCACCTCTGGAAATTTCGCCGGGTGGGCGGTCGCCACACTCACCCACGCAATATCACCTGCAAACTTCTCTCTGACCTGCTCTGCCCCTGCTACAGCCACCGCTCCATGGGGATCGAGAAGATATCCGGTGCGCTGGAAGAGATCGCTCATGGTGGACAAGGTGCGGGCGTCCGAAACCGAGGTTGAGACGACCCCATACCGCAGTTTGTCATACAGCGCATCGTCAAACTGCACCGTCCCGTCGCGCTCGAACTCGACAACTGCTCTGTTGACAAGCTCAGCATCCCCGCCACTGGCAAGGTAGAGGAAGCGCCAGAAATTATAGGGAACGACGATGTCAATGGCCGAGGAGAGGCTGTGCCGGAGCGGCCGTTTGGCAAACACACCTTGCGAAAAAATACGGTGCAGTGTCCTATTTTTATTGGTGGCGCAGATGAACTGAATCGGCAGCCCCATCGCCCTGGCCAGGGCACCTCCGCAGAAATTTCCAAAAGCCCCTGCTGGTATGGAAAAAATCAGGGGATCACCGAGCCGTGCAGCGACTCTGAAATAGGCGTAAAAGTAATGAACCGTCTGCATCAGTACCCGGCCGATGTTGATCGAGTTGACGCTGGAGAGTTTCAGCCGTTTTTTGAGCGGCTCATCGCCAAACAACCTGGCCACCACCACATCAAGATCGTCACCTCCATTGGAGCAGCCCTGCACCGCAAGCGGACAGACATTCTCGGCCCCCACAGTTGTCATCTGAAGTTCCTGCTCGAGGGAAATCATTCCAGCCGGATACAGCGGCCAGCAGTTTATCCGCTCTCTGCCCGCCGCCGCATAGGCGGCAGCTGGTCCGGTATCCCCAGTGGTGGCGAGAATGAGTGACAATCGTTCATCGTTTCTGTCGAGAAAGTAGTCCATTATCCTGATCATAAACCCCATGGCTATGTCCTTGAACGACAGCGTCGGTCCATGGAAGAGCTCCAGGATCCAGCTCTGGCCCTTTTTGTCAAGAGGCACGAGAGGCGGATCAGGGTGCTCGAAGGCGATGAAGCTGTCATCCAGAAGACGGCCCAGGTCCTGCTTCGGGACGACCTCCGGGTCAATGAAGCAGCTCATTACTTCTTTGGCCAAATCCACATAGCCAAGCGACCTCCAGTGCTGCAGGCGAGCGTCGGAGAGCCGGGGAACAGGATCCGGCACAAACAGCCCGCCATCAGCGCTAAAGCCCTCCAACACAGCCTGATCGAAAGGAACTGGCGGGCTCAGGCCCCGAGTCGAACGATAGATGACCATTGACCTACTCCTTTTCCTCGCCAAGCCCTGCACAGACCGCCTTGGCAATCTGAATGTCCTGGACCGCCACACCGGTCAGATCGGCAACCGTTATCTGGTCGTCTGCAGTACGCCCCTGAACCCTGCCGTTGATGATCTCGCCCAGCTCTATAATCTCATCTTCCTGCAGAGTGCCCGCTGCCAGCGCTTTGGAGATTTCGCCCCGCTCCCGGCATTGGGAGATGGAGTCGGCGACCACCAGGTCGGCCCGGGCAAGGATAGCCGGGTCAAGTTCCTGTTTGAGCGGCGTGTCCGAGCCCATGGCCGTAATATGGGTTCCCGGCCTGATCTGTTCAGCAGTCAGCAGCGGCGTAGTTGAAGGGGTGGCGCTGACGATCAGGGTACAGGTCGAGGCCACCGCTGCCACTTCCCTTGTCGTGCTAACTGAAAATCCCTCCTGCTCAAGAGCGGTGCGGTAGTCCTCGAGGCTCTTTTTGCTTCGTCCCCAGACCACCAATTCTCTGCAGGGTGTCAGGGATCTCAATTCAAGCGCCTGCAGACGTGCCTGGATACCTGTCCCCAAAATACCAATCGCCTTTACCTTCTGGGGAGCCAGATATTTCGCCGCGATCCTCCCCGCCACCGCGGTCCGCACGTCGGTCAGGTAGCCCTCATCAAGGAGAATGGTCTGCAGCAGCCCTGTTTTCTGGGAGAACACCAGCAGCAGACCGGAATTGGAGGGCAGCCCATGCAGGGGGTTTTCATAAAACCCGGAGGCAATCTTAACCACGAAACAGTCGTCGTGCCTGATATAGCCGTATTTAATATGGGTATCGCCCGGGGGTGCGGCAAACGACATCTCCCCCACCGGCGGAACCACCACTCTGCCGGCTGAATAGGCAGCGAAGCCTTCCTCGATGAGCGGCCCAAAATCCATGTTCTTGCAGATGTCTTTGATCTGCGCGAGATGTATGATCCGAGTCATATCTGTGACCTGCAGTGAAGATGATTGTCGAGTTGCCCGTTTACTGCACCTTTTTCCGCTCCAGCTCATCCCAGCGCAGATACAGCTGCTCAACCTTCTGCCGGGCCTGATCAAGCTGCTCCCACACCGACTGCAGTTTGACGGGGTCGGCTGCCAGGGCCGGCTCTTCTATCATTTTTTCCAATTCTGCACAGGTTTGCTCGCCGGCAAGAATGTCGTCTTCCATCCGGTCATATTCCAATTGATCGAGATAGGAGAGACGACCCGGTTTTCGGGCCTTTTCCTCCAGCGTTTTTTTCTTTTCGTTTTTCACCTGCCTGTCTGAAGTGGCACCCCCCTCGCTCAATGCCTTGAGCCACTGCAGATAGTCCCCAAACATGGCAATCTTGCCGCCTCCGATGAAGCCCAGGACCACGTCACAGACACGGTCGAGCAGGTAGCGGTCATGGGTGACCAGGAGAACGGCTCCCTCGAACTCCACAAGACTTTCCTCCAACACGTCCAGAGAGCCTATATCGAGGTCATTGGTTGGTTCATCGAGCAGCAGGATATCTGCCGGCTGACGCATCAGATCGGCAATCAGGATCCGGGCCTGTTCTCCCCCCGACAAAGTTCCCACCGGCGTATCGAGCTGATCAGGCCTGAACAGAAACCGTTTGGCCCAGGACACCACATGCAGTGAGCGGCCCCTGAAGACCACCGCATCGCCCTCGGGGGCCAGCGCCCGGCGCAGGCTTGTGTGCGGATTTACCGTTCTTCTGTCCTGGGTGAAGCTGGCCGCCGCCAGATTTTCGGCAACCTTCACGGTACCCTGCTCCACTTCGGTCTCCCCTCTGGCGCACGCATAGAGCAGATTCAAGAGGCTGGACTTGCCGCAGCCGTTGGGGCCGACCAGCCCGATTCTGGTGCCCGGCGAAACCGTGAAATTGAGATCTTTGCAAAGCACTTTGTCGTCCACGGTCAGCCTCAGATTGCGCACTTCCATTAGTTTCTTTGTTTTCCTGCCGGTGGCGCTGAAATCTATACCGATGTCGTTGGCAGCCCGGGTGTGTTTCTGCAACGAATCGAGCTGTTCGTGCAGCCGATGGGCCTCCTCGATACGATATTTGGCCTTGGTGGTGCGGGCCTTTGGCCCCCTTCTCAACCATTCAGTCTCTCGGCGGACTTTATTGGCCAGCTTCTCTTCGAGTTTGTGCTGCTGATCGAGGAATTGCACTTTCTTCTCAAGGAAGCGGGAATAGGTATCGTCAACCTGGAAAGTTCCGGTGGGATAGGTGGGACCAAGTTCGACGGTTCTATTGGTGCAGGTTTCTAGAAAACGACGGTCGTGGCTGACCACCACAAAAGTAGGTGGACTAAGAGGCGAATTGCTGCCAACCAGTTGCTCCAGCCAGAGTATGCCCGCGATGTCGAGGTGATTGGTGGGCTCGTCCATGACCAGCAGGTCCGGTTCATTGACCAGTGCTCGACAAATGGAGAGCCGCTTGCGCCAGCCACCGGACAAGAGAGAGACGGCCCGGCCTTCGTCCTCGATCTCAATCCTGCTGAGCAGCGCCTGGGCCCGGTTCAGTTTCTGGGCCTCGGGAAGCGGTGAGGACTGCAGGGCCTCAAGAAGATTTTCCAGCGGTCCCAGGTGCTCAAGAAATACATCCTCCTGATCAAGGTGGCTGATAACCAGGTTGCTGCGCCGGTCGACAGCGCCGCTGTCAGGTTCCTCACGGCCGCAGAGAATTTTCAACAATGTCGATTTGCCCGAACCGTTGGGGCCGATCAAGCCGATACGGTCCCCGTTATGGATAACCAGATCGAGCCCGGCAAACAATTTCTGGGCGCCGTATGCCTTACTTATCGCTCTGCAGGAAAGGAGCATTGACATGGTGAAATAGGCCGTCCAACCGAACTGAACTACCTTTTTTTATTGAAAATTTGAACTTTATTAGTATAAACAGTACAATATTTTAAATTAGTACCGAGGCTTTTTCACAACCGGCGGATTATACAGACAAAAACGAGAACGCACAACAAGCTGCCTGCCTATGGCTGATCGTTTTCACATTATCATCACCGGAGAAGACGGCCGTTCATCATCATTTCAGTTCTCTCGCAAGAAGACCCTCCTGACCGCAGCAGCCTGCCTGGCAGTTATTTTTTCCGCTCTGCTTGTAACCCTTAGCGGCGGCGGATCGCTGTTTAACAATCGCCACCTGGATCACATGGTGAGTGAGCTTCAAACTGAACTGTCCCATAAAGAACAGGCAGCCACCCTCTATGAGAAGCAGATCGCCCGGCTGGAACAGTCGAAGCAGGTGCAGATCGAGTCTCTGAAGAAGGAGTATGAGTATAAACTCAACAATCAGAAAGTCCATTACGATCTGGAAAATACCAATCTGCAGCTTGAGAACGTTAAGCTGATGAACAGCGCAATCAGCGATCTGCACGCCCGCAGCGAGCTCATCGAATCGGTAATGACCAATATCGGTGTCGAGATCATAAAGAGCGCACCCGAATCACCTGAAAACAGCGGCGGACCATTCATTCCGGTTGCTGAACCCTCCTATGATGACCTGCTAAAGAAGGTGGATACCTACCTGCGCACCATCGAATACATGCCGCTGGGAAAACCTGTTTATGGGGCGATCACCTCGAAATTCGGCCAAAGAACCGATCCACTGAACAGTAAACAGGGATTTCACGTCGGGGTCGACATACGGGGCAAGCACGGTACAAAAATACGGGCAACTGCGGCGGGAGTGGTGGTCAAGGCTTTTCGAAACGGCGGCTATGGGAATTACGTGGAAATCGATCACGGCAACGGCTACCGCACCGCCTATGGCCATATGCAAAGTTACGTCGTGAAGGAAGGCGAATCAGTGAAGCGGGGACAGATTATCGGTCTCGTGGGCAGTTCTGGACGTTCCCTTGGCCCGCACCTGCACTATGAAATCCGTCTGCACAGAAGCCCCGTGAATCCTGCCAAATTCATGCAAGTGGCAGATCTCTCCCATACATTATCGACCGCAGCTCACACTGATGTTCAAAATTAAGAACAACCTGGTCACACGAATCCACCACTCCGAAAACGACACTATTTCTTCCATCATCGACCAGAACATGACTATCACCGGGGAGCTGAACTTCAAGGGTAAAACCAGGATTGACGGTACAGTCAACGGCAACATCAACGGCGATTATCTGATCTTGGGCAGATCGGGGCGGATCAACGGCGCTATAAAGGTTGTTACTTTTGTCTGTCACGGCACGCTGGAAGGCAGTATAGACGCAGACCTGGTCAAAGTCAGAAAAAGCAGCTCGATCAGCGGAAAGGTGGCCGCAACCAATCTTGTGGTTGAGCCGGGGGCGGTCCTGGACAGTGAAGTCCAAACCTCCTCTGAGACAGACCCTGACAGATTAAACTCGGCACCATTCGCCCAGGGAAGAGGATAATTTTTCCGTCTGAATAATCATCATGCCAACCATTCGTGCATCGGGAATCGCCAATCGACTCGTTTGCCCTACCTGCGGTAATGACGAGGTTTTTTTTGAACTCGCCAACGATGTGCTGCTGACCTCGCACTACACCCAGAACAGTGACGGCAGCTTCACCCACGAAAGCGACACGACCCAGATCAACGGTGATGTGCTGCTTTTCTGCGGCGCCTGTCAGGAAGATATGACCATCTACCACCAGCGCTTCAAGGAGATGATCTTTTGACTGCAGTTCCCCGGATCATTACCGACAGCCACTCTCTTTTCAGCCACTATCAGGACCTCACCAAAGGTGACATCGTCCTCGGCCGGATTCGTCTGAAACCAGGCGAGGAGTATCTGCTGCTCGATCTCTGCAGGCGGGGGATTGTTGGCATCCCCTCCTTGATCTCGCAACTCTGCAGCAGATCCAAAACCATGCAGGCGCGACT
Organism: Desulfobulbaceae bacterium; assembly: GCA_024640625.1. Lineage (GTDB taxonomy): Bacteria > Desulfobacterota > Desulfobulbia > Desulfobulbales > Desulfocapsaceae > JABDQA01. The sequence continues at coordinate 40,108 of JAHEER010000016.1, read as the reverse complement.
CTATGAATGGGCGATGATTCCCGGGACTGTGGTGGTCTATACCATCCATGACCTGGTGGACACAGTCAATCGCTATAGCGGCGAAGGCGCAAAAGAAGTGGTAATCAAATTAGAGGGCCGCAACGCCGGTCTCGGCGTTTTCAGATACCAGTCTATTGAAGATGTCTACACCCAGTCGGCGCTGGGACAGATACCCTACCCCTACGTAGTGCAGCCCTTCGTCGAAAAGTGCACGGACCTGAGAGTCATTGTCCTGGACAAGTATTGGGAAGCTTACGAACGGTACAACCCCGGCAACTTCAGAAACAACCTGCATTGCGGGGGCAAGGCCAGGGCGGTCGAGCTTACCCCGGAGCAGCGGGAGTTATGCACCAGGATCATGAAGCAGACCGATTTTTACTACGCTCACCTTGATCTGATGGTGACCGAGGAGGGAGCGAGTTATCTTGGAGAAATCAATCTGCGGGGAGGACTGCGCGGCGCCAGGATCTCTCCTCAAGACTACCGGCAAAGGCTCAAGGCCATAGAGAAGAGATGCTGCGCAAGCGCGGCTTAAAAGCACCAATAAAAAAAGGGAAGATCCGATGCGGATCTTCCCTTGAAAACGGGGCTGTATTTTAATTATACACAACCGGTCGGTTTCGGCAGACCAGCCATTTTACATGCTCCCTTGCCCGGTCCAGACGGAAAGAGTTCGTAGATCCGTTTCAGTGGAAAACCGGTGGTCTTGGACAGAATTCTTACCATAGGAGCGATACCGTTCTTCTTGTAGTACTCCTGCAGGGCGTCGATAACTTTCTGATGCTCGTCGGTCAGCTCAGAGATACCCTCAGAATTCTTTACGTAATCGACCCATTCATCATTCCACTCGTCCATACCTTTGAGCAGGAAGCCGTCTTCATCAACCTGGAAGGATTTTCCATTGTGTTCTACTGTGGGCATTTCATACCTCCTTGATATTGTGATTCTTTAAGAACTAGCAAAATTACTAGTGGCAAAAAAACATTTACACATTAATAGTAATTGGCCTTAATACTATAGGCTCAACAGTTTGTCAAGTGAATGAACAAGCATTTGCCTTAAATTTGCATAATGACTATAAAGCTTTGATTTAGTTGTTTATTATTGCCACGGCTTGGGACGGTTCTGCGAAGCTGATAGCTAGGCACAAGGGTTTATGAAAATCTACCCGGCGGAGTCGATGCAGAACCACGAAGTTGTGCGATTTTTCTTGCAGGATAGCGCCATCCGAGGTAAATCCATCCCCGATCACGACCTTCTGACAAGCACTCACTTTGACTGTCGGCCTGTTCTTGAAAAGGAGCTGCTGACCGAACCTAATACACCTGATTTTAACTAGTTATGCTTGATTTTCTAAGGAAACGAGCCCAATCGCTCGTCATCCAGGCGATCGTCGTCATGATTGCCCTGGTTTTCATTTTTTGGGGGGTCGGTACGAACCTGATGAACAAGCAGGAAGCCGCCATCGTGGTGGACAACGAAGAGATCAGCTTCCAGCAGTTCCAACAGGCTTATGACCAGGCCTATGCCCGCCTATCAGCCCAGTTTGGCGGAACCGTGCCGAAAGGGCTGGCCGAAAATCTCAATATCAAGCAGCAGGTGATCGGACAGCTTACCCAAGAGGCCCTTCTCAGGCAGGGCGGCCAGGAGATGGGGGTGATGGTCAGCGGCCGCGAGATGCAGGAAGAGATCGAAAGCATGGTCCAATTCCAGGACAACGGCGGTTTCGACATCGAACGTTACCGGACGATTTTAGCCTCCAACCGGCTTTCCCCTGAGAAATACGAACAGTCCCTACGCTACGAACTGCTCGGCACCAAGACCATAGAAAATATCACCGCCTTTTCCCAGGTGGCCACCGACTTCGAGATTGAAGAACTCTATAATCTGGAGAAGGAGACCGTCTCCGTTTCCTATGTGGTTTTCGATCCCGAAACCTATCTAGACAGTGTCGAAGTAATCGATCAAGACCTCGCCGCCTGGTATGAAGCCAATGGCGACAGATATAGAACGGAAAAACAGGTCAAACTCGGCTACCTGCCCTTTCTTTACGAAGATATCGGCTCTAGAATTACGGTTGAAGAAGAGGAAGTCAGCAGGTACTACGATGACCACCTCACCGAATTCCAGGTACCCGAAAAGCGCCAGGCCCGCCATATTCTGCTCAGGGCGGCTCCCGGCGCCCCGCAAGAAACCCATCAGCAACAGCTGACCAAAGCCCAGGAAATTTTAGAAAAAGCAAGAAATGGTGAGGATTTCGCCGAACTTGCCAGACTTTACTCGGAAGGCCCCACCTCAGTATCCGGTGGAGATCTCGGTTTTTTTACCGAAGGCCAGATGGTCAAGCCGTTCAACGACGCGGTGTTTTCGATGGATACCGGCGAGATCAGCGACGTGGTGAAAACCGATTTCGGTTATCACATCATTAAGCTTGAAGAGATCCAGTTGGGCGGCGTCACCCAGCTTGAAGATGCACGACAGCAGATCATCACCGCGCTGCAACTGGAGCAGGCCAAGCCTATGGCCTTTCAACTGGCCAATTCCGCCTACGAAGCGATTATCGGAGCAGGAAGCCTGAAGGCCTACCTGGAGCAGCAGTCCGACGCCCAACTGGTGGAAACCGGGTATTTCAAACGCAGCAGCCCGCCATCGGGGGTCACTGCCGATCCAGCCTTTCTGGACCGGGCCTTCGAGCTGCAGGAGCAGGAACTCAGTTCCATTGTCGAAACCGGCGAAGGCTATGTGATCATCACCGCTGAAGCAATAATGGAGCCCCAGGTCCCCGCTCTTGAGGAGGTGCGAGATGCAGTCGAAAAAGACTATCGAACCGAGCAGGCCGCGGCTGCAGCGAAAAGTGAGGCGGAACAATTGATCGACGAGACCCGCGAAGACGGCACGGTTTTCGAAAAGGCTGCCCAGGAGAGGGGACTCTCTGTTGAAAAATCAGGATCGCTGATGAAAAATGATCCAGACCACTCCTCCGATTTCCCCCAGGGTCTGGTCAACGACGCCTTCAGGCTCACCCGTTCAGCACCGGTATCTCCCGAACCTGGAGTTATCGACAGCTCCTACTACGTCTACCGCTTTAATGATCGTCGTCCCCCGGAAACCGCCATGAACGATGAAGATCGGGAGCGCTACAGAGAGCTTCTCCTGCAGTTCAAACAACAGCGTATACTCGACGCCTGGCTGCGCAACCGGCAAGCCCAGGCCGATATCCGCATCCATAAGAGTCTCGAAAATTTCTGATTCCCCCACCGGGGCGGCAGATTATCGTTATGCTGCCGCCCTGCAGACTTCTCATAATCCTCCAGCCGTTGCTTTTTCGTTTATATCAAGGACAAACAGTGATATATTAGCTGGTTGGCCAGACTTATCCGCAGGCTCAACCGCCTTCTTCTCGCCTTTGGTGATGGACTGCTTCTATGACCGGTGATGACAACCGTCTCAAGAAAATTGACCGTTTGAGTTCTTTTGAACAGAATCTGCTGCAGATTCTGTCCATAATCTACGAACCGGCCCCCACCACCCTTATCCTTAACTGCTTAAAAAGATTAGACTTAAAAGGCCCTCGCTCCAATCGTCCCACCACTCCGCTGGTGAATCATTACGTCACCAAACTTGAAGAGTCCGGCTTTCTCAACGGCAACAGGCAATGCCATCCCGATCTGGTGGAGACGCTGGCCCGAAAGGCTGTCCAATCTGGTATCTTTGGGCGCTATGCGGCTGCCGTTCAAAAAGAGGCGCCGGCCTCATACTATTACGGCAAATGGGCCACCCGCTGCTGGCGAGCGGTGCGTGAACTGCGCATCGGCATATACACCCAGAACTTTGAGCTCATTGATCAGGCTCTCGGTTTTCTCGACAACCAGTGTGAAGACCTTACAATTCCGCTGCCGCCGGTGGTTCAGGTGGTGACCAGACCTTTCAATCCAGAGTGGTTCGGGGCGCTGCCGCCGTCATTTCAATTTTTTCTGCTCAACCATATTATCCTCCATGGACAGCGAAGGCTGGAGTCGTTTCCCGAACTGACAGCCTACCTCGAAAACCAGGCACACTTTGCCCGTCTGGATGAGGATGAAGCCCTGCCGTTTCAGAGGCTGCTCCTCAATCTGTACCTGTTCCAGGGAAAGTGTGAACAAGCGACGGAACTGCTGGGCAAAAATAAAAATATCGGTCTGGCGACTGGATCCCGGGGCACCCTTGCCTTTCTCCAGGGCAACTATGACCGGGCCGCAGCTCTTTTTGCAGAAGACCTGGCAACTTTGCGCTCCATCAATCAAACCGAAATTGTTGCCTTTGTCGGCCTTCAGGGACTCTTCCATGTGCTCAGCAAAACGGCCTGCAGCGACAGCGACTCTCTGGAGCAGGCCGCCCGCCAAATCACCATCGCCCTGAGTCTGTTCGAAGAAAGTGAAGAGCACCAGGCCTACCTGTTTCTGCACAGCCTTATCGACAGCCGGATGCATCAGAAAAGCCAGCCCCAGGAAATTGTTTTGCCGACCTCTCCCCCGGCCTCAGCCGTGACAGTTCTGTTTGGAGCCCTCGTCCAGTACTGGCTGACCGGTTCCCTGGAACCTGAAGTGGAAAAGGCAGTCCAGGCCTTTTGCCAGAAGGCGGAAGTACACGGTTATGAGTTGTTCGGGCTGGTGTTCTCTCAGCTCTTGAATCCAGAGCCCTCCGCAACCGCTCGCCAGCCGTCGACCATAGATGATGCCAGTCCCGAGTCGCTGCGCCCCTTCGTGGATCTTATCGAACCCGAGGAACCATGGAAGCGCAGCCTGCAGGCCCTGATCAGTATCTCATCCAGCGCCGTTCAGGATTATCGAGATCAGGACCGGCGGCTGATCTGGCTGATTGGCTACGATAACGAAACGCTCACGGTTCGACCACGAGAGCAGAGGCGCTCGGAAGACGGAGATTGGAGCAGAGGCAGGCCTATTTCTCTGGCCCGGCTGCATGAGTCTTCCAGGCTGCCGTTCTTAAGCCTTCAGGACCGCAAGATCTGCCTGGCCATTCGCCAAACTGACAGCGGTGAAAGCCAGCCCCATTACAGTTTCGACCAGGAAAAACTGGTGCGGGCGCTGGTCGGACACCCCCTGCTTTTTCTGCATGATTATCCAACCACACCAGTCGACTTTATCGCTGGTGAACCGGAACTGCTGGTCGAAAACAGAGGTGATGAATTGCACCTCAATTTTGCCCTGCCCGTGAGCGGCGAAAACACCATGCTGGTGCGGGAGACGCACACCCGTTTCAAGGTGGTTAAAATCAACGACAACCACCGGCGCATCGCCGCCATAACAGGAAGAAACGGATTGACCGTCCCGATTGAGGCAAGTGAAGAGGTATTGACCGCCATCGGCAATATCTCCTCCTTTATGACGGTCCATTCGGCCATCGGCGTCGACCGCTCGTCTCTTAATGCTGAAGATATCCTCTTTGTTGAGGCGGATTCGACCATCTATATTCACATATCACCATTCGGCAGCGGCTTCCGTCTGGAGATGCTGGTCAAGCCTTTCAAGGCCGGCACCCACTATGTAAAGCCTGGTCAGGGTGTCGAAAACATCATGGCGGAAATCGAAGGCACCCGGGTGCAAACCAAAAGGGACCTTGCTGCCGAAGAACGAAAGGCTCAGGAAATAGAGGAACAGTGTCCGATCCTCGACCTGGCGGTGGATCTTGAGCAGGAACGTGACCGGGAGTGGCACCTGCAGGACCCCGAGGATTGTCTGCAGGCACTGCTTGAACTCAGGGAGATAAGCGACCAGGTCGTCGTGGAATGGCCTGAAGGTGAAAAACTCAGCATCAGCCACCAGGCCTCGCTCAAAAACCTCAATCTTAAAATCCGCACCAACCGGCAGAACTGGTTCGGCTTGAGTGGGGAACTGGTGCTGGACCAGGAACTGGTCATCGATCTGAAAGATATATTACACCGCATCCGTTCCGGCCCCGGCAGGTTCATTGAAATAGAAAACGGTCAATTCGTAGCCCTGACCAGGGAATTCAGAAAACGCCTTGACGAGCTCAACACCTTCGGCGAGGACGACCCTGAAAGCGAAGAAGTCTCCGTTCACCCCCTGGCAGTCCATTCCCTTGAGAAACTGGTGGAGCAGGCCAACACCACAACCAACAAAGCCTGGCTTGATCAGGTTGCCAAAATCGAACAGGCCCAGGCCTTTACCCCGGACCTGCCTTCAACTCTGAGAGCCGAACTCAGAGATTATCAACTCGAAGGCTATCACTGGCTGACCCGTTTGGCCCACTGGGGAGTCGGCGGCTGCCTGGCCGATGACATGGGGCTCGGCAAGACGCTGCAGTCGCTGGCGATAATTCTCCAGCATGCCTCCCACGGACCTTCACTGGTGGTCGCCCCGACTTCGGTATCGACCAACTGGCTGACTGAAGTTGCCCGCTTCACCCCGACGCTGAGAATCAGGCAGCTCGGTGGTAAAAACAGAAATAAGATGATCTCCACCCTTGGAAAATTCGACCTGCTGATTACCACTTACACACTGCTTCAGCAAGAGATCGACAACCTTTCCCAGGTCCAGTGGCAGACCATCGTGCTCGACGAAGCCCAGGCCATCAAAAATGCCGCCACCAAGAGATCTCAGGCGGCCATGTCCCTGAACGCATCGTTCAAGCTGATCACCACCGGTACTCCGCTGGAAAATCATCTTGGTGAGCTGTGGAATCTTTTCCAGTTCATCAACCCAGGCCTGCTCGGCACACACAAGCAGTTCAATGAACGGTTCGCCATTCCGATCGAGCGTTTCAATAACCGCGAAGCCCGGCTGAGGCTGAAAAAACTGATCCGGCCCTTTATCCTGCGGCGAATCAAATCACAGGTCCTCGAGGAGCTGCCGCCGAGGACCGATGTCACTCTCCAGGTGAGTATGAGCCGGGAAGAGCTTCATTTCTACGAAGCGTTGCGCCAGAACGCTCTCGATCAGCTCGAGCAGACCACCGATAATCGAGGCAAGCACCTGCAGGTGCTTACCGAGATCATGCGTCTTCGTCAGGCCTGCTGCAATCCCCAACTGATCGCCCCAGACACTTCGATCCCGAGTTCCAAGCTTACGGTCTTCTCCCAGCTTACCGAAGAGCTGATCGCCGGCGGACACAAGGTGCTGGTCTTCAGCCAGTTCATCGGTCATCTCGATATCATCAGGCGCTACCTGGACGGTAGAAAGATTACCTACCAGTATCTCGACGGCAGCACCAGCAGCAGGCAGCGCAAAGAACGGGTGGAAGCTTTCCAATCCGGCGAGGGGGATCTTTTTCTCATCAGTCTGAAGGCCGGGGGACTGGGCCTCAATTTAACCGCCGCCGATTATGTCATCCACATGGATCCCTGGTGGAACCCGGCTGTCGAAGACCAGGCCTCGGACCGGGCTCACCGGATAGGCCAAACCCGGCCGGTGACCATTTACCGGTTGGTATGCACACACACCATCGAGGAGAAAATCGTCCAGCTGCACCAGGAGAAAAGAGACCTGGCCGACAGTTTGCTGGAAGGCACCGATGCCAGCGGCAGATTAAGCACCCAGGAGCTGATAGATCTGATCAGAGATAATTGAGGGGTTTGTCGGACAAAGGTCTCTAATCGAGTCTACGCCTCGGCCAGTTTATTTACTATTAACCCGTAAAACCGGTCTTCACCAGCGAACCTCCAGCCCAGATGCTGCTGACATCCACGGCAGTAGACGACCTGCCAGGAATAGCCGCTGAACCAGGCGAATTCTGTGCTGGAAGGTCCAAATGGAAGGCAGCCGGGAGCGTTTCTGAAGCAGCCTATTTCATAAACGATGCCGGCCGGATTGAAAAAGGTGTGCAGGTGGGAGCCGTCTTTTTCGAGACGTTCTCTGGCGCTGGTTATGAGCAGATGGCAGCGGCGGCAGAGCAGCCCTTTCTGCTCTTCTTTCTCGGACTCATCTTCCTCGATGCTCAGGCTGTCCCTGCCGGGACTGTCTGCCGCGTCCCTGCAGAACAGCCCATCCGGAAAAGTGCCAGGTCCGAATACGCCGGGGTATGCTGGCCCATCTATCATGGCTGCCTGATTAGCTGCTATAGAAACCAATGATCTCTCGTATCATTGCCTCGATGGTGTGCTGTTCCGGCTGGACATCCACCTTCAGTCCGCTGTCGGTCACCGTTTTGGCGGTGATTGGACCGATGACGGCAATGTTCACTCCGGACATCAAGCGCTCCAGCTCCTCCTGATCCGCCGCATCCACCATAGTCAGGAAATTCCGAACCGTGGAAGAGCTGGTGAAGGTCACCATGTCGACGTCGCCGCTTTCCAGCTCTGCCCTGAGCTCCTCGCGACGTCCCTGGGCCGGGACATTACGGTAAATGGGGGCGATCGTCACCTGGGCGCCGGCACCGCGCAACGTCTCCGGCAGCACCTCGCGCCCCTCGACCGCCCGCGGGATCAGCACATTGCGGCCTTCGACCCCCTGGTCCAGCAGACTCTCCGCCAGCCCCTCGCCGGTAAATACTGGTGGAATGAGATCGGCGTTGATGCCGTATTCCAGCAGAAGATCGGCGGTACTCTTGCCAACTACGCCGATATCTGGCCCCTTCAGATCGCGGGCATCGAGTCCTTTTTCGTAGAGCCTGTTAAAAAAATATCTGACCCCGTTCAAGGAGGTGAACAGCACCCAATGATACTCATCTATCCGCTCGAGGGCTTCGTCAAGGATGTCGTAGTCCTCCACCGGCTCGATATTGATCGTCGCGCACTCGTAACAGCTGGCTCCGTTCTCCTCGAGACCGGCGACCAGTTCGCTGGCCTGCTCCCTGGTTCTGGTGACAACGACCCGCTTGCCAAACAGCTCCCGTTTTTCAAACCAGTCGATCGTATCGCGCAGGTTGACCACCTCGCCGATAACAATCAGTGCTGGCGGTTTTATTTCTGCCTCGGCGACGATGTCGGCAATTGTCGCCAGGGTGCCGACAACCGATTTCTGCTCTGGAGTTGAGGCCCAGCGGACTACAGCCACCGGGGTATCGGGTGAACGCCCATGGTCGATTAAATTCCTGACAATATTCGGCAGGTTTTTAATGCCCATGTAAACCACGATGGTGCCAATACCGGTGGCGATTTTGGACCAGTCGATGTTACTCGATTCCTTGGTGGGGTCCTCGTGGCCGGTGAGAAAAGCGACCGTCGCCGTATAGCCTCGATGGGTAATCGGAATTCCCGCATAGGTGGCAGCTGCAGTGGCAGACGTGACTCCGGGGACGACTTCGAATTCGACATTGTTGAGGGCCAGAGTTTCCACTTCTTCTCCCCCTCTGCCGAAAATAAACGGATCTCCCCCTTTAAGCCGGACCACCGTTTTACCCTCCAGAGCGAAGTCAACCAGCATCTGGTTGATCTCCTCCTGGGTATGGGTATGCTTGACACCGCCCCGTTTGCCTGCATAGACGAATTGGGCATCGGCAGGTACGTATTGCAGAAGCCTTTTGCTCGCCAGGTAGTCATAGACCACCACTTCGGCTTTCTCGAGGAGATAGCGGCCACGCATGGTGATCAGCCCTGGATCGCCGGGACCGGCACCCACCAGATACACCTTGCCTTTTCTTGATTTGCTCTGTTGTCCTTCCATAAGTAAAAAGGGCCGATCCCTTTTACGGGCGGCCGTATCTAATGCTCATTACTGATCTGTTTCGAGGGGCCACGAATTGCTTATTGCCTGTATTCAGCACACCGTGCGACCCGCTCGGGGCGGTTCTTCCTGGATAGCTCATTCATCAAATTCCGCCATCTTCAAGTGTAGCGAAAACCACCCGAAAATGCAAAAGGGGCATGTTCGTGGTGAACATGCCCCGCTGCAGCTGATTCTGTCTGTCGTATTCTTACCCCAGACCGCCCATAATCGAATCGGTCACCTCTTTAATGGATTTCGAACCGTCGACGCTGATTACTTTAGGCCCCCCTGCCTGCTTGAAATAATTGACCGCAGCCATGGTGCCGGTCTGGTCGTCATAATAGATGTTGTGGCGCTTGTCGATGGCATCTTCGTCCTGGTCGTCGGCCCTGGTTTTCAGATCGCCGCCGCAGACCCGGCACACCAGTTTGCCGTCTTTTTCCACCGGTTTGATGGCATCAAAGGCGATATGGTTTGGGTGGTTATTGTCATTGACACAGAGACGACGGCCCATGATACGCTCTTTGGCAATCTGCCGATCAAGAACGATCTCGATTACAAAGTCAAGCTCGATACCGGCCTGCTTCAAATTCTCGGCCAGGGTGATGGCCTGATCCTTGGAACGGGGAAAACCGTCGAGTACCCAGCCCTCAGAGCAGTCATCTTTCTGCAGCCTTTCGATCATCATCGGGATAGTGATGTCGTCCGGCACCAAATCACCGCGCTCGATATACTCTTTTGCTTTTTTTCCGAGTTCGGTTCCGCCGCCGATATGCTCTCTGAAGATTGCCCCTGATTCGATATGGGGAATACCGTATTTGTCTTTAACGATTGCTCCCTGGGTGCCCTTGCCGCTGCCGTTCGGCCCGAAGGCCAGAATATTCATGCTCATCTAATCTCTCCTTTTCTTTGAACTCCGATTATACAGTAAACCTCGGTAGAGGAACTCGCTCGTTTTAGATAATTCAGACGCCGCTTGAACCACAGGATGGATCAGCCGTGAAAAACGAGCTGTGATTATAGCCGAAATGGCTGGTACGGGCCACTAAAATATCTGAGCTATTATTTTGACTTTCACCCTGATAATGGGTACTTTTGCCCAATTAATCGGCCGTGTCATTGCAGGCAATTGGGCTCTGTTGTCATTGACCGGCTCTGAATCCCAAGCCAAATTTCACAGATCATGGAAAAAATTCGTGTCGGACTGATCGGTTTTGGAACCGTCGGCAGCGGACTCGCTCAGACTTTACTCTCCCAACGCGAGAGAATAGTGCAGAAAGTCGGTATTCCCATCGAGCTCAGCCGGGTTGCCGATATCAATATTGCCGCCCTGCCTGACGACTATGAGGATGTTGTGTTAAGCACTGATGCAGGCGATATCATAAACGATCCGGACATCGACATCGTTGTCGAACTGATAGGGGGCACCGAACCCGCCAAGTCATTCATGCTCGAAGCCATCAAGCGTGGCAAGCACGTGATCACCGCCAACAAGGCATTGCTCTCGACCCATGGCAGGGAGATCTTCGAAGCGGCGGCGGCGCATCGGGTGGAAGTGGGTTTTGAGGCCAGCGTCGGCGGCGGCATCCCGGTGATCAAGGCCCTCAAGGAAGGGCTGGCGGCCAACCGGATCGAGGTTATCAGGGGCATAATGAACGGCACCGCCAACTACATTCTGACCATGATGACCGAACATGGCACACCCTTTGAGGAAGTGCTCAAAGATGCCCAGGAGAAAGGCTTTGCCGAGGCCGACCCGACCTACGATGTGGAGGGTATCGACAGCGCCCATAAGCTGGCGATCCTGATGTCCATCGCCTATGGGCAGCATGTCCACCTGGATGATATCTACGTGGAAGGAATCAGCAGCATCATGCCCATCGATATAGATTTTGCCAAGGAGTTCGGCTACCGTATCAAACTGCTGGCCATCAGCAGAAACCACGGCAGTCACGTGGAGGCTCGGGTCCACCCGACCATGGTTCCCCAGAACTCGATGCTGGCTAATATTAACGGATCATTCAACGCCATTCAGATCACCGGCGACAACGTCGGTGATACTCTCTTATACGGCCATGGCGCCGGCATGATGCCGACCGGCAGCGCCGTGGCGGCCGACGTGATCGACATCGCCCGCAACATCATCTCTGCGTCGATCAACCGGGTACCGCCCCTTTCCTATCTGCCCGAGAATTTTACCGCGCCCTCCATCACGCCAATGGGTGAACTCACCTGCCCCTATTATTTCAGGGTAACCGTTCTGGACGAACCTGGCGTGCTGTCGGCAATTTCCGGCATCCTCGGCAAACATGGGATCTCCATCCGCTCGGTGATCCAGAAAGGTGAAAAGGCGGGCAAGCCCGTGCACGTGGTACTGCGCGCCCATACGGCTCTGGAATCGTCCGTGCAAAAGGCCGTGGCAGAAATCAACGCTCTTGACTTCTGCACCGAGCCGACAGTGACCATCCGTGTGCAAATTGACGAGGATTAACCCGGGAGCCAACTGAGTCGATCATGAAATATCTCCTCCTCGTCGGTGACGGCATGGGTGATCACCCCATCCCGGAGCTTGGCAATAAAACGCCCCTGGAAGCTGCCTCCACCCCGGCCATGGATGAGTTGTGCCGCCACTCCACTCTATTCGAGGTAGCGACCGTGCCCGAAGGATATCATCCCGGCAGTGATGTGGCCAATATGTCTCTGCTGGGCTACGATCCGTCCATTTACTACACCGGCAGAGCGCCTCTCGAAGCGGCCAGCATGGGAATCGATCTGGCAGTCGACGAAACGGCGTTTCGCTGCAATCTGGTAACGCTCGAGCATGAAGATGGGCGGACTCGCCTGGTAGATTTTTCCGCTGGCCATATCAGCAATGAGGAAGCGGCGGAGCTGATCGCGGCGATTGAGCAGCGGTGCGGCAGCGAACGATTTCGTTTCTGTGCCGGAATCAGTTATCGTCACCTGCTGGTGGTCAAAGATGCGGTAGCTAAAGTGGCTACCGTACCGCCTCACGACTACATCGGACAGGAAGTGACCAACCATTTTCACCGTTATCTTGCTGCTCCCGAGTGGGCCCGTCTGGTGCAGGAAGCCCAACAGATTTTAGCAGAGCATCCGGTGAACCGCAGACGTATCAAGCAGGAAAAACGCCCGGCCACCAGCATCTGGCCCTGGGGCTCGGGGAAAATGCCCTGCCTGCCGACGCTGGGAGCACGGTTTAAGATCAACGGCACGATGATTTCCGCGGTCGACCTGCTGAACGGGCTTGGGGTTTGCGTCGGACTAGACATCGCCAAAGTCGAGGGCGCCACCGGCTATATCGATACCAATTACGAGGGCAAGGCCGAAGCAGCCATTGCGGCGCTGGAGAAACAGGATTTCGTCTTTGTCCATCTCGAAGCTCCCGATGAAGCCGGCCACCAGGGCAGGCTCGATCATAAAATTCAGGCCATCGAAGATTTCGATCAGCGCATAGTTGCCCCGATTATCGCCTCCCTGCGGGCCCGCCAGGAGCCGTTCCGAGCAGTCGTCACCATGGATCATTTCACCCCGCTGTCACTGCGGACCCATACCGCAGAACCGGTTCCCGCCCTGATCTATGATTCCAGGCAGAAAATCAACGGCTCGGATCTTTCCCTGGACGAGCGCTTACTTAGCGGTGACAATAAACTGACGCCCATTGCCGGGTATACCTTGATCGAATATCTGCTCGAGAAAAGAACCCAGCATGGTTGATCCAGCCCCATTCATATTCACGACCCAGGTCCGGGTTCTCTACGGAGACACCGATGCGGGAGGAGTCGTCTACAACGCCAACTTTCTGCGTTATTTCGAACAGGGCCGCACCGAACTGATGCGGGCCCATGTCTGCTCCTACAAGAAAATCGAGGAAATGGGCCTGATTCTGCCGGTCACGGAAACCTATGCCCGCTATAAGGCGCCGGCCCACTATGATGAGCAGCTCACCATCGAAACCTCGATCAGCGAGCTGAACAAATATACCTGCCGGTTCAATTACCGGGTCACCAGGCAGGACCAGGGGCGGTCCAGGCCAACCCTGCTGGTCAAGGGCTATACCGTCCACGCGGCCGTCACCAGAGAGGGCAAACTGGCCCGGCTCCCGGAAGATATCATGGCGCGACTCCGGGTGCTGGTAACGCCGCCCAAAAATCAGCGACACCCTAAAACCGTTTGACTTTATTACACGAGGTGCTATATTTGCATTTCGCAACGCGGGGTGGAGCAGTTCGGTAGCTCGTCGGGCTCATAACCCGAAGGTCGGGGGTTCAAATCCCTCCCCCGCTACCAAATGATATCAAGGACTTAGCCAGATCTGGTTAAGTCCTTTTTTATTGAGTGCGGTTGCTCAGGTCATCTGCGGCACTTCAGACTTGTTCCGCCACGCACCAGTTCATTCGGCCCGCGCATCAGCTATCCTTACCAGCTTCTCCGTGTTGACGATCGCCCGGGTGTGCTCTCCTTCGCTCACCCCACCCCCTTTATCGGCAGCACTTACTTTAAACCGGTAAAGTTTTCCCTCCTGGCCCAGAAATGTGGAGGTAATGGTCACTTCCTCACCCACCCTCGTCGGTGCCGTATGCTTTATATTTATGCCGACACCAACGGAGAGCTCGCCTTCTCCTAAAAGAGGCTTCATGAATCGGGCTGCACAGTACTCCATAAAGGCGATCAGGCGGGAGGTGGCGAAAACCGGTGGAAACTCGTCTTCCGGGTCCGGACTGAGCCTACTCGCCAGGTCTTGATCCTGCACCTTGTGGGTAATTTGATGGCTTTGATTTACTTCCATTCTGTTCTCCTATATCTTCGGTATCCATCGCAAAATATCCTCTCCGCAGCAGTCGACATCCTAACCTGATGTGTATCATGAAACGAGTCATTTTTCCCCTATCCGGGTGTAGGAATACTTTACCGAAGGCATACGGTTGATTTCAGAAGGATACATTTCGCAACGCTGATGGAGAATCGCCTGCCGCAAGGATAGATGCACTTGCCAATTCCCGACTGCACCACTAACTGTATTTAGTGGAGCCGATAGTGCTGAAGACACTGTACCATTCCTTTTTATCATCATAACTGTCGACCAGGAGGGCAACAATGAGCGCCTACATCATAGTGGATACGAAAATATCCAATGAAATCGAATATGAAGAATACAAAAAACTGGCAAAACCCATTGCCGAAAAATATGGTGGCATCTACAGAGTACGAGGGGGTACGCTGGATATCAGAGAGACTGATCTCTGGACACCAACCAGAATGGTTGTAATCGAATTTCCCGACATGGAACATGCCCAATCATTTCTTGACTCTGAGGAATATGCCCCCGTTAAGCAGAGGCGGCATAAAAACGCCAAATGCACGCTGTTCATAGTGGACGGCAGCTGAAAATACAATTCTTCCAAACACATGCCGATTCCCAGCCCATGGCCAAGGACGGGTGATTAATCCGTTATGTAGCATTGTTTCCTTACCAAAAACTCATTACCTTAAAATCATCGCTCAGCAGTTACCTTCTATGTAGTTCTGCGACTCCGTACCTTTCATAAGTCATCCAGGAAAGAGGAACACCCATGAGCATGTATCGCGTATCTGTAATAAAGTTATGGAAAAACACGGAAGAAACGGAACGAAAAAGGATAGTGGGGCAATTCATTAAGACGCATGGTGAGCACTACACCCATGAGGAGTTTCTCACCTATCTTGAGAAGCGTTATCGCTCACGTCTATCTCCCTACACCTTGCCGTCCACCTCGAGGGAACAGGAACACTGAGCCCCGTCGGATATGCGCATCCTACAGCATTGTCATGCCGCACAGCTTGGGACACAAGCGTTCCAGCCCCCAAGTGCGGGTGACAGGCGCCACCTCAGAGCAGAGGGAATTACGGCAAGAAAAGAGACAAAAACTGCTCGATAGCCAGGGGAGACCCGAATACTGCTATCACTATGAGCATGATGATTAGCCCAATTAGCCCACCCACTATTGCTGAAAAATCGATTTTGTACCACATGACAACCCCACTCTCAGCAATGATGAAAACAGCATCAGCTATTTCTGACAAAAATATAATAATTCTTGGCCGAGATGTCGGCAATAATGTGCCATTTTCAACAAAATTGATTTACCTGCGGATGAGTCGTGCCGATCGGCTGGGGATCTGTTAGCCGAAAAAGGAAAAGGCCGCGCTCCTCTGCTCATAGAATTCTGTCCAAGTAATCAACTTTGGGGTATATTCAGTTTGTGGATTCATCCATACATCATCATTGCAAGAAGCGATTGTCTGCCCCTCGGACGGGCAGACCCCCGTTGCCAATTAATGCCACAAAGTTCGTTGCAGTGACGAGACTCCTTGTGTCGCTCGTGTCGCTGCGAACTGGAAATCTTCAACGGAACATGGAGGCACTATGAATGTAGTTGAGGCCCTTGTCGCCCATCACGCCACCCTGAGACAGCTGTATCGACAGGCGGAGACAAACCCGAGTAAATTCGATACCTTCATTCAGCACCTGGTAGTGCATCACACCATGGAGGAGAAATATTTCTATGATTTGCTCCAGGAATTTGATGAGGCCGAGCATGACGCCCTCGAGGCGGTGAACGAGCATCACATCATCGAGATGATTATTAAGGATGCAGAGGGCTTTCCCCGGGATCACCGTAACTTTCCCATCAAAATTGAAGGGTTGGGAGAGTATACGGTGCACCATCTGGATGAAGAGGAGGAAGAGATTTTTCCACTGGCCTCACAGCTTTTTGACGCTGCAGATCTTGATACCCTGGGGGGCCTGTTTGAGAAGGCTAAAGATCAATTGCTCGGTGTATCGCTGCCGGAGCTCCCTAAAGCCCTGGCGGCCAAATTTCCCGGGCTGTACGCCAATGCCGAAGCCGCTCAACCTCAAACCAGGCCGCGTGTCTCTGACACCGCCCTTGGACTGGGGATCGGCGGCTTAAAATAAGTGCTGGGAAACCACCAATAACACTAGCATAGAAGGACACAATCATGGATATCTTAAAACGCGAATTAGCGCCAATTCCGTTGGAAGCCTGGGCAGAAATTGATGAGCAGGCCACCCGCAGTCTCAAAGCCATGCTGTCGGGTCGAAAAGTGCTCGATGTGAGCGGCCCCATGGGAACCGATTTTCCCGGCGTACCGGAAGGCCGGCTGAATTACCCTAAGAAGCAGCCGAAAGGCGGCTTGAAGTACGGTATCCGCAAAGTGCATCACATCGTCGAGGTAAGGGTGCCGTTTGAACTCGACATCCACGAAATGGATAACGTGGTGCGAGGGGCAAAAGATGTCGATCTTGCCGGACTTGAAACAGCCGCCCGGGAGACTGCGCTTTTCGAGGAACAGGTGATCTATCACGGCCTGCCCGAGGCAAACATTTCCGGACTGAAGATCTGCGTCGGTGACGAGTGTCTCAGTATCGGCTCAAAACCTGAAGAACTGCTGGAAGGAATTGCCGATGGGGTGACCGCGTTCACCGGACGATCAATAGAGGGGCCCTACAGCTTCATCGTCGGCCCGAAACTGTGGAGCCGGATGTCCGCTCATGTGCAGGGATACCCCATAAAAATGCAGGCTGAGACACTACTGGGCGGCCCGGTGCTGCTGAGTCCATATCTCAGCGGAGCCTACGAGAACGAAGCCTACATGATCAGTCAGCGCGGCGGCGACCTGGAACTAATCCTGGGCCAGGATCTGGCAATCGGTTATGAAAGCCACACCGCGACCAAGGTCAAACTCTATTTTACCGAGTCCTTTACGTTCAGAGTCCTGGAACCGGCGGCAGTGCTCAACTTTACTGCGCGAAAATAGCATCCGGCAGGCGAGAACCTTATAAGAATAAGGGACTGAGCTGCCAGTTCAGGCTTAGTGGTATGCTGTGCATCTGGGCACTGCCGAAAAGATCGCCGTGATCCTCGATGGGCTCTCCAGCACTGATGCCGATTCATACATACAAGTCTTGGTCAGGGCTGGTGGTGTTAGTTCTGTTGTATCTCAATCGCACAGGCAACCGCATCGTCAGCTGCAACGAATGAAGACATGATGCCGTCACCCGTGTGTTTCACCTCATTTCCCCTCCACAACCTCAGTGCATTGCGGGAAATCGCATTGTGAATATTGAGCAGATGCAGTGCCTTGGCGTCGCCATATTTTGAGGTCATCAGCGTGGAATCCTTCAGGTCGGTGAACATGAGTGCCCGGAAGGCGCTGCCAAACTTCTCAATAAGGAGTTGATGGGTGGTCCCCGGATCATCAGCCCCCCGTAACAGAAAATGGGGGATACGGGCAGGCCTCGGGAGCCTTCCGGGGCCCGCTTAATTCTGCTCTATCCCTTTTATATATTGCATAATATCGGATTACATATAATCCTGTCCGTAGAGGAAGACGCGTTGCCGTTCACCCAGGCAAACCCTGGATCCCTCCAGGTGCTTCCGGGGTTAAACCTCTTTCATACTGGCCATGAAAACAGCGATTCTTTCTGATATCCACGGTAACCTTGAGGCCCTGGAGGCGGTGCTGTCGGACCTGGAGAAGCTCCAGCCAGACCGAATCCTCTGTCTCGGTGACCTGATAGGCTACGGACCGGACCCGGAAGCGGTGGTCAACAGAGTAGCTGAGCTGGAGATACGCTGTGTGCTTGGCAATCATGAAGCGGCCCTGAGTTCTGAGAAAGCACTGGGCTGGCTGAATTTTCTAGCCAGAGAGAACAACCTTGCCACCAAATCACTGCTTTCGGACAGGAGCCTGGACTTTTGCGCGTCCCTGCCTCGGTCAATACGTTTCGAAAACGCCTGCTTCGTTCATGGCTGTCCTCCTGATTCGATTCTCAAATATCTCTATATGCTGGGAGATGCCGACATCACCGACCTAGTGGAGACCCTGCCTGAGAAGCGATTCTTTGTCGGACACACCCATGAGCTGCGATTGATCACCATCTCCAGGGGCGATATCGCCCGTACCAAACTCGCCGAGGGAAGCCTGGAACTTATTGAAGACATGACCTATTTTATAAATGTCGGCAGCGTCGGTCATCCACGGGACGGCAACGGTAAAGCGAAATACGTACTCTGGGACAACAGGGATGGGACGCTCCAGGTACGGGGTGTTTCCTACCCGGCCCATCTGACGGCTGAGAAAATAGTAGCCAGGGGATTCCCCAAAGCCTATGCCATCTGCATTTGTCCTTCTTTCAAGTAGAGCTCAAAACAGCCGCAGGCTGGGAAGAGTTGTGCAAACGGCGGTTCACCACCCGGTAGCAGCAATGAGACAGCAATGAACCACATAGGCCGGTACGAGATTTGCGGCCGCCTCGGCCGTGGGGGAATGAGCACGGTCTACAAGGCCCGGTCCCCGATCACCGAGCGCATCGTTGCCCTCAAAGTGTTGAAGCCGCGCGATGAGATTTTCGAGGATCTGGTCGGCTGGCAGAAGCTCAAGGAGCTGTTTATCGAAGAGGCCAGAACCATGGGCGCCATAACCCATGATCATGTCGCCAAGGTGATCGATGCAGACCTCGATGATGACACCCCATTCATGGTTCTGGAATATTTTTCACATTCCATCGGCGATTTCATCGGCGAGGCCTATAAAGTCGAAGAGGATACCCGGGTCATCAGTATTCCGCGCTCCTACATGTATTTATGCCAGCTGCTCAAAGGGCTGGAGCGGCTCCATTTTGCCGGGGTGGTTCACCGCGACATCAAGCCCTACAACATGATGATCACCAATGATGACCGGGTAAAGATCATTGATTTTGGCCTGTCCCGCGTCCGTGGCGAGGAATCGTTGGCCATTCCTGGTATGCAGGTGGGCTCACCCTATTACGCCGCCCCCGAACAGATGGCCGCCCCGGAGAAAGCCGATGGCCGCGCCGACCTGTTCAGCGCAGGCGTTCTGATGTACCGGATGCTCACCGGCAAGCTGGTTGAACTAAAAAAGGGAAAGATCAAGCCGCCCAGTCGCTTTAACCCGGATTTAAGCGCTGCCTGGGACCAGTTTTTAGCCACAGCACTCGCTCCGACACCGGCTGATAGATTTGCCAGCGCCCAGGAGATGCGCTTGCAGTTGGAAGACGTCTTCGATGAATGGCAGACCGATTCAGCGGCAACCTGCCGCTGGTATCGTCCCACGGAGCAGGACCCGAAACGCTCGGAGGTGAGCCCCAGATCGAAACCTGTCAGACTAATGTACAAAGACATCAGGCAGGAGCTGCAGCTCGACAGCCTCTTTCGCCCGCAGCACTTTCATGACCACCAGCTCCAGATCGTCAGCCCTTTGAGACTCTATGATCCACATACCGGTCTGCACTGGCAACGGCAGGGCTCGGGCTACACCCTGGACTGGCATCAGGCCCACACCTACGTTGACTATCTCAACGAGCAGAAATTTCAAGAAATATCGACCTGGCGGCTCCCCACCACCGAGGAGCTTTTGTCAATCTTACGGCCCCCCACAGTGGAGCGTGACATCTGTCTTGATCCGAGCTTTGCCCCTTCGATTCACTGGCTCTGGTCCGCTGATCATTGCAACAAGAAACAAGCCTGGATGGCAGACATCGTCGAGAGCTACCTCGGACGCCAGGATCTGGACGGCACCGCCTCGGTGTGCGCGGTGAGCAACTGATCGCCTGACCTGCAGCGGGCCCAGAATCCCGCCTCACTGCACCATCTTCGGCAGAGATGTCGGATGGGCAACAAGACACTCTCGACAGCTCAATGAGTTATCTGTCACTGCCAGTTAACCACCTAAAAATACTTGATTAGATCGTCTACGATCATATAGTTATATGGGCTAAACGCGGCACTGAGATGTAACAGTGATTGCCCAATCTGCACCATCGGTTTTTACTAAGCACCGTCATTTAAGAGCCGAGCAGCAACGCGTGCACCGCAGTTTAAAATGCCTTTCTCGGCCAGATGGCGGTAAAGGGTGAACGGGGCCTTATAAGAATCCCGGCGGACTATTTCATACGTCTTCGCCACAACCCCTTCTATTTTCTTCTTGAGGAACGTGCGTTAGACTGGGTGATCACTCATACCAATTGGTGGTGGCGACGATGCGAGTATTGCTCGTAGAAGATGAGAAAAAAGTAGCAAGTTTTATCAAGAAAGGGCTCGAAGAGCACGGCTATGCCGTGGATTTAGCCTCTGATGGTAAAACCGGCCTGGCCATGGCTCTTGACCAGATTCATGATCTGCTGATTCTCGACATCAATCTCCCAGAAATCGATGGGCTCACCGTCCTGAGTCAGATCCGGGGGAAAAAAGCGGTCACCCCGGTACTGCTGCTGACCGTCAGGGCTACCATAGAAGACAAGGTTATCGGTCTCGATACCGGGGCCGACGACTATCTCTCCAAACCGTTTTCCTTCGAGGAACTCCTGGCCAGGGTCCGGGCTCTGCTGCGCCGCCACTCAGAGAGCAAATCGCCGGTCCTCAGCCTGGCCGATCTCTCTCTCGATCCTGCCTCGCGGCAGGTGTTCAGGGGCGGCAACCGCATCGAGCTCACCTCGAAGGAGTTTGCCATCCTCGAGTATTTCTTGCGCAATGTTGGACGGGTTCTGACCCGGTCAATGATCATAAATCATGCCTGGGATTACGATTATGAGGCCGAGACCAATGTGGTGGATGTCTATATCGCCTATCTGAGAAAAAAAATCGATGCTCCCTATCATCCAAAGCTTCTACATACTATCCGGGGAACCGGATATGTCATGAGGGAGGAGTAATCCATGCTGGTACGCTCCATACGTTTGAAACTGACCTTCTGGTACACGGGGTTGCTTACCCTGACCTGCCTGCTGCTCGGCGGCCTCAGCTATGGCCTGCTGAGCTACAGTCTCAATCGAGACATCGACTACGCACTCAGGGGCATTGCCGACGTTCTGAAAACCACCGTAGAGCGCAGAACCGATAGCATACTTCCGGCTGAGATTGACGACATTTTCCGACAGTTCTTCGGGTTCTCCCCACTCGAACGTCACATCGATTTTTTCAACCTCTCGGGTCAGCGCCAACGGGGAGAGAGCAGGGACAAGTCCCTGCTCGAAGTGCCGCTGAGTGAGTCAGCTCTTGAAGCGGCAGCTAGGGGAAAGCAGGTGTTCGAGACCATCGAAGGAGAAAACAGCCCGGCATTGCGGGTGCTTACCACACCCGTTGTCGACAACGGGCGCGTGGTCAATGTGGTGCGAGTGGGGATGTCGCTTGAGAACATGCAGGAGACCAAGAAACGCTTTCTGCTGATCATGGCCGGCCTGCTGCCCATCACCCTGCTGTTTTCGGGAGGGGGAGGCTGGCTCCTGGCGGGCCGGTTCCTGCGCCCCATCGACTCCATGACCCGCACCGCCAACAGGATCAGTGCCGAGCACCTGAGCCAGCGCCTGGGGGTAAGCGGCAGCGACGATGAACTGGATCGGTTGGCCCGGACAATCAATGACATGCTCGATCGAATCGACGGCTCCGTCCAGGAAATGCGCCGCTTCAGCGCCGATGCCTCACACGAACTGCAGACCCCGCTGACCATTCTCAAAGGAGAAATCGAAGTGGCCCTGCTCAAGCAGCGCAGCCCGTCTGAATATGAACAAGTGCTCAACTCCTGTCTCGAAGAGATTGACCGGATCAACAAGCTCGTTGAAGGGTTGCTGCTGCTCGCCCGCGCCGATGTCGGCGCTCTCAGACTCGATCTCCAGCCTGTAGATATGGCACAGCTGTCCCACCAGCTCTGCGATCAACTGCAGCCCCTCGCCCGGCAGCATGGGATAGACCTACATCATGCGCTTCTGGATTCAGTGGTCGTGGATGGCGATGAACTGCAACTGCAGAGGATGCTGATGAACCTCATAGACAATGGGATCAAATACACTCCTGCCGGCGGTCAGGTCAGCGTATCCGTGGAGAAAATTGCTGAGGAAGCGGTGATTCGCGTGCAAGATTCAGGTCCCGGTTTCGGTGCTGAAGAAGCTGACAAGATATTCGACAGATTTCATCGAGCACCCCAGGCGCGCCAGCAACACAGCAAAGGCTCCGGTCTGGGCCTCAGCATCGCCCGTTCGATCGCCCTCGCCCACCATGGAGAGATCAGGGTCGAAAGCGTACCCGGGGTGGGCTCGACCTTCTCGGTCTCTATCCCGAGCCTGAAATCCAGCGAATTCGAATCCTGAACCCATGGTCACTGCCCCACGATCAAATGATGACGGTGAATCACCACCCCAAATCCCTTAAATCTGCCACCAATATCGCTGCCGATAACGCCTGCCTGAACCGTCGCATCTCACCATTGGCTGTGCTGATCGACTCTACCGATCCACTATTATTTTCCAACATTGCACACATATCATGTTCGATTAATCCCCCTTTAATGTTGGTGTCCTACTGTCTACCCATGAGAATCCATACATCGTGACCTGCGTCCAGCCCAGCCCCGCAGGCTGTGTTATTCGCTGCGCTGCGAGGCTGCTCCGCCGACTTCTCGCTCATGCCTTGCCTGGCAGAGCGTCTTGAACGCAGGTCGCAATGTATAAAATTTCTCAGAACACTGCAGACGATCAATTTTAACAGGAGGTGAATTATGGATACCCAAGAGAAAGCAAAACTATCGATTAAAAATGTAAGGCCCAGAAAGCTGTTACTCGCCGGAATACCCTTTTTTGTGGCAGGGGCCCTCGTGGCCACGGCGATCAATGGCACCACTACCCTCAGGGCTGGCGACACGGTGGCCCCTGAGCACAACCAGGTTATCGAATCGCCCTCCATACCCTTATCTTTTGCGGAGCTGGCGGAACAACTCAGTCCGACCGTGGTCAATGTAAAAGTGACCAAGGTGATGCAGACCGGATTTCAGGGACCAGAGATGCATGGCACCCCGTTCGGAGACCAGTTCGGCAACTTTTTCGAACGCTTCTTCGAGCAGCTGCCCCAGACACCGAGATCCCATCCTTCCCAGGGCGCCGGTTCGGGTGTCATTATCAGTGAAGATGGCTATATCCTCTCCAACAATCACGTGGTAGAAGGAGCAACAGAGGTTTCAGTCACCCTCTCAAACCAACAAGAATACCCGGCGGAGGTCGTCGGGCTGGACCCGAAAACCGATCTCGCAGTTTTGCAGATCAAGGCCCCGAAAGATCTCCCCAAGGCCTCCCTGGGCAATTCCGAAAACCTCAAGGTGGGCGACTGGGTAGTTGCCATCGGCAACCCGTTTGGCCTCAACCACACGGTTACCTCGGGAATTGTCAGTGCCAAAGGACGGGTTATCGGTGCCGGTCCCTACGATGATTTCATCCAGACCGATGCTTCAATAAATCCTGGTAACTCAGGCGGCCCACTGTTCAATATGAAGGGCGAGGTAGTTGGCATCAACACCGCCATCATTCCCCAGGGCCAGGGAATCGGTTTTGCAATTCCGGTCAATACCGCCAAACCGCTCATTCCTCAGTTGGTGGAACACGGGGAAGTCACCCGTGGCTACCTGGGAGTCAATATCCAGACGATTACCCCCGAACTTGCCAAGGCACTGGAAGTTGCGGAACAGAACGGCGCTCTTGTTGCCGATGTAATAGCTGACAGCCCTGCCCAGAAAGCAGGAATCGAACGGGGTGACATCATCATCAATTACAACGGCCAGGAGATCAAAGACAGCCATGATCTGCCCGCCAAAGTGGCAGCAACTCCTGTCGGAGAAGAAGTGGAATTGACGGTCCTCCGCGACGGCAAGGAAAAACAGCTGCTGCTAAGCGTCGGGGAACTCGCGGCCGATGACTCGTTCCACGGTAAACCAGACAGCGCCTCCAAAGGCAAATGGGGTCTGCAGCTGCATGACCTCGATGAGAACGTTGCCAAGCAGCTTCGCCTCGACGTGCAGGAAGGTGTGGCAATCGTCGGCGTCGAGCCTGGCAGTGCCGCCTCAGAAGCCGGCCTGCGCAAGGGCGACGTGATAATCGAAGTGAATCGCCAAGTGGTGGACTCGGTAAGCGCTGTTAAAAAGCAGCTCGGCGATGCCCAAGACAAGGACAAACTCCTTCTGCTGGTCCAGAGGGAAAACAACAAATTTTACGTGCCGCTGGAAATGGAAGGATAATTACTCACTAGCGCAGGGGAGGCTCATGCCTCTCCTGCGCTAATGTTTAAGGCAGAGGAAAAGATGAAGATGCCCTTTGGCCAGCCGGTCGACCTTATCTTGAAATGGAAGTCTGTACTGGTTTTCCTGGGGGCCAGCCTCATCGCTGCCAGTCTCACCATCATGCTCATCCTGATCAACTCCCCTTCTCTCCTATACACCTCACTGAGCATGGAACCATGGTTTGTGCTGGCAGCGATGCTCTCCCCAATCGTTTATACACTGTAGAATGTGGTTGCCGATGCGATGACCGTCGAAGCCGTCCCGACGACAATGGATGAAGCCGAGAATCCTCCGAATCCTTAGTTGATAAGCATGGTTTAGGTGAGAAAACTCGGGCCTGCTAGCTCGCTTCACCACGAACCATCTCAGCTTTTCCCTCCTGCGCAGCTTCACGCCGGACCAGTTTGAAAAAAAGAGAAATCGGCCACCAGACGGCACCGATGCACAATGGCATGACAATAAAAAGGACCATGGGCAAAAACCACATATAGACCACAACCTGAGCCAATCCGTTCATCTCGCTACCCCCTATCTGCTGATTCCGCTGCCGGCCGGCAGCAATTGTTCCGGTCAATCCCGTTAACGTCTTCATTGCCAGGATTGTGCCACAAGCGAGCCCCAGTCAGCAGTTAACGATAATATCCCTAACTAATTGATATAAATTTATTAAATTTTATTCACACAGGACGTTGGAGAAACTGGCGTATAAATCTCTTCAAGGAAAACGTACACCAAGTGTACACTTTGACGCGGCATGTAAACCGATTGGGCACTCGCTGTTCCGCCTCACATCTATTCACGCTGCAGCCTTGGCTACTATTTTAGAAATACATAACAAAAATGCTCAACCTCAGATGCCTGACAAATTCATTGACAGCGACTCGCTATGTCGGTAAACCTTAACCGATTTCAGGTTCCACCACGCTGGTGAAAAGGGAATCCGGTGCGAATCCGGAACGGGCCCGCCGCTGTAACCCTGCTCCTCCTCTGTGCAGCTTCGGTTGCCTGAAGAGGAGAACGCTTTCAACATCTCGTGCCACTGCTGCCCAAGTGGGAAGGCCGTTTGAAAGCGGGGGAAGTCAGAAGACCTGCCTGCAAGAAGGGTGAAGTTCTTTTTGGCAAAAGAGATTCACAACGATACGAGATAACAGGGCATCCCGGATCATGTACTGCAATGGTCTGGGATTTTTCGTTGCAGACCAGAACAGGGGAGCAATACATATGAAATCCATGTGCAAAGTCTTAGGTCTGGTCATGCTGGTGTTGTTATTGTCAACCAACGGGGCCCTCGGTTCCGGCTCAATGAAAAAACCCGGGAGCGGAAAGAATGCCATTATTGTTGCCAGTTTCGGCACCACTGTACCCGAAGCTGTCGGGGCCATCACCAATATCACCGACACCGTGAGACAGGCCTATCCGGGTACAGAGGTGCGGACCACCTTTACCTCAAACATCATTCGCTCAATCTGGAAAGAACGCCAGGCGGAGGCTGACAAGTGGATTTCTCAGGGCATACCTGAAGAGGTGCTGTATGTGAAAAATTTCATTGCCACCGTCGGCGACCTGCTTGAGGATGGCTATACCAATATCATCGTACAACCCACCCATATGTTTTTCATGGAACAATCCCATGATCTCAGCCAATATGTCAATGGACTCGCCTCAATACGAACCATGAAGCCTCGCTGGAAGCCGATCGACAAGATCGTTATGGGCAGGCCGGCGCTTGGCAGGCCGGGCGACCAGCATCCGTATCATGAGGATGTTGAGGCGGTGTGCAAAACCCTCGCCAGAGATGCCGAAGACGCCAGAAATGCAGACGCCTCTCTGGTATACATGGGTCACGGCAACGAGTACTGGTCTACAGGCATTTATGCCGAGACCGAGAAGAAGATGAGAAACATGTATCCGGATATCAAAACATTTATTGGCGTTGTCGAAGGCGCTCCGACGCTCGATGACCTCCTTGCAAGGTTGCAAGATGAGCCGAGCAAAAAGATCATCCTGAAACCTTTCATGATCGTTGCAGGCGATCATGCAGTGAATGATATGGCAGGCCCTGAAGTTGACTCGTGGAAGTCCATCCTGACCAGCGAGGGCTATACGGTAGAAGCAAAGCTTGAAGGTCTAGGTCTCAACAACGATTTCGCCGCACTCTTCGTAGATCATATCGCTGACGCGGCTCAAAGTGCTGGAATTGCACTACAATAGTGATCACCCAGACAATAAAATGAGCACGACACAGAACGCTTTTCTCGGTGGTGAAACGATATGACTGATGAAGGTCTTTTGAAAGACTGTAGATTCGACAAGTTGCACAGTGATTACCGGATGATCGCTGCAACCGATCAGGCCCCGGTAGCTAAATTAGGACTCTATGCCACTTTTTCCATGAGACATCTCATCAACCATATAGAGCCGTTTCAAAAACTTTACGGCAAGGGAGTGTTCTGCTCTGGATTTCATGCCGGCGAAGATAGCTGGCACTCGGGGGTGGTCGACCTGTTTACCACTACCCTCGAAGAGGCGGTGCACACCGGTGCAATAAGAGCGGTCGAGACTCGCCGGGTGGCAACCATGTTTCTAGACGCCATCCTGAGCCTGATGGCCCGCCGCCTGAAAACAGCAGACCCGGACGACAGCGAGGATGACGTCCGGGTCCTGATGGATCTCTACCTAAACGGGCTGATGACAAGATATTAGCCATCTTTCATCGCATTTCCTCCTGTCTTCAGGTGGTTTTGGGATTGATTTTCAGGACTCTTCCGGAGACTATTTAAGCCTTGTGTTAATCACATATGCCCAAAATGGGGGTGTCAAATGAAATGAGACTGTCTTCGTGAAGAAGTTCACGCCCCGGCTGAGGGGCGCGGGAGAATCGTTTCAGACACCGCACAGCCATAGATAAAAACGAATAATTCCAGATATATCCTGCAATGTAACAGCGGCCTGGTGTGGGGATCAGAGTCAGGCGAACCTGGGAGGTGGTGGGAGTGGTGACTGTACCTATCTACGCGGGATCGACCAACGGCCCCGTCCAGTCCTGCATGCGATACCGGGAAATTCGTAGGGGAGTCCCTCCTTGGCAAGTACCTGGAGGTATTGCCGGCAAATTCCGCCGCCGGGATGCTTGAAAGATTTTACCGGCGTCACCCCGATGACCAATTGCTGATCGAAATTTTCCCAGACGTTGGTATCCCCTATCTGGTTTTGCTCGAGCGCATTCTGGAACTGTTTCTGGATGGCGAGGATATCGTTCTCATCGGTGGTGAAGGTCTGCAGATCGGGCAATATGGCTACCAGCTCTTTCATCCGGTTTTCACGATAGCCGTTGTAATCGCGCTCTTCCTTGACCCAGTGGTTGACCGCCGGCGCGTAATACCAGGTCCGATATTCCCGGGTCTTGCTGGTAGCCCTGAATTTATTGGGGTAGCGTTTACAGGTGATCTTCCAGGTGTCGAAGTCACCGGCACCGACTGTAACCTCTTCAGTTCCCCTTACCTCACAGCTCCAGTAACTGTCATAGCGGTGCTCAAGGCCCAGTTCATCGAACCAGCGACCGTTTTCATCAAAACGTGTCTTTTTACCCACTTCGAGCGGCCAAATTGAGCCAGTCGGCGGGCTCATCAGGAAGGTGGTCTGCTTGAACTCCCTGTAGCCATATCGATTCTTGCTCTGCCACTTGAAGCGCTTGTGAATGAAATCCGGTGTGCCGGTGGAAATCGAACCACGGTGATTTCTCCAGGTGATCCCTTCTCGACTCACCTTGATAACGGTCTCCCAGGACCCGTCTGAAAAAACATAAGTGGTGCCGGCCCGGTATTTTGGCAGCGGCGCGGTCTTGAGCCCCAGGACATTGCCCTGCCCCGCACCGTAGGAAAAGCTCGAGAGCAACAGACTAAGCAGAAGAACAAGGCTGGCGGCACCCACTCTCATCTGAAGAAATAAAAAACTGTATATACCAGGAACACACATAATTTCACCTGAGGTCGTGTTGGCTCTCATTGATCAACAGCAAGCCATTCAATTTTCGAGAAGTATCTTTTCTTCCCGGGCGATGAGCGGCGTCAGCTCCTCTCGTGCGCCGAGGCGGCGAAGGGTGCCTTCCCGGTAGTAACGATCATAACCTGAAAGCCTGAATTCCGGGCTGGCCTCGCCGTCTATGTCATCTCTGTTCTTTCCGGTGTGGGCCACGTCGCTACTTTCATCCTCCTCTTCACCGTCATCGTCATCATCGTATTCATTCTCGCGGTCCAGGTCATCTCTATCGTCAGCATCATCGGCATCGTCACGGTCGTCTTCCTGGTCAGCTTCATCCGCTTCGTCCGGTTCGGAGGATTCGTCCGCCTCCTCATCATCGGGTTCATCCACCTCTCCGTCACCGTCTTGGTCATACTCGGAGGCAAAATCGGCAATGTCCTGTTCACTGGGGGTGTCATCCACAGCTCCATCGGAAGCGGTAGATCCCTGAGCATCAGTATTTTGCGCCTGAACCGGTCCCGCTGTAATCGAGATCCTATTCAGGGATTGGTAATGGGGGCCAAAAAGAAACAAGCTGAGGCAAAGCGCACCAAGTACCAGCGTCCTCTGCGCTTTCAGTCTTGCTTTCCCAACTCCGTTTCGACTTCTATTTTTTCTGTGTCTCATGATGTACACCAGTGTAGCGCGAAATTGTGTTCTGTTATGACTATTGTAGAGCGTTTACCAGCCCCAAAAAGATATATCAAAAACGCACCCCTTTCCAGAACTGTTTAAAAGTTCCGAAGATTCTCCGGCAGCACCACCATGGCGCCTCTGCGGCCGCAGACATGGGCGGCAACCAGATTGGCATGCTCGTTGATCTTGTCCAGCGCATAACCTCTCAGCATCCCCATGGCAATGACCGCGGTAAAGCTGTCCCCCGCCCCGATGGTATCGACCACGTCAGCCTGATAACCGCAATGGTCGGCTGTGGCGGTCGGAGATACCAGCAGGCTGCCCCTCTCTCCCCTGGTCAGCACTGCCAGGGAGAGTCGATAGCGTTCCACCAGGGCGGTTAAACGCTGCTCAGTCGATCCTTTGAGACCTTCCTGCCTGGTCAGCAGCGCGATCTCATCGTCGTTGAGTTTCAAAATGTCGGCCTGAATCAGCGAATCCCTGATGATCTCTGTGGAATAATAATCCTGACGGATATTGAGATCGAAGATTTTCAGTACGCCGGGCGGCAACGCTTTCAAAAAGCTGTGTATCGCCTCTCGGGAGTGCTCGGCCCGCTGAGCCAGACTGCCGAAACAGATGGCCCTTAGCTGGGGAGCGATGGCCCAGGTTGCAGATTCGATAGCAATCCGATCCCAGGCCACCTCAGCGGGAAACTCATATGCGGCAACACCATCGGCATCGACCCTGGCCTGCACATATCCCGTTGGGACACCATCGACAACGGTGATATGGTCGGTGACAACCCCATATTCCCGGAGGGTACTTATCGTCCTTTGGCCCCGTACATCGTCGCCGATACTGGAAATCGCCAGCGCGGCGGCCCCCAGTTGGCCGGCCTGGAAGGCAAAGTTGATTGGGGCGCCTCCCAGCGTCTCATGTTCGCCCACCACGTCCCAGAGCACCTCGCCGATACCGGCAACCACAGGCTGTTTGCTAATGGAATTTTGCATAGAAGGCGTTGTGCAGGAGATCTGGTTGGTTAATCGATTTCCGAGGCACCTGTCTCAGGTATTGATCTTCTGAAAATCATTTTACTTAAAGCATAATTCTACCCTATTTTTCCCCGGATAAGAATCTTATCCATTATGCACCCGCCATTGAGAAATATCAACAACCTGATGGTGCTGCTCCACGGCGGACTGCCCGGCCAGCTGATTATTCAATACAGCAATCGCTGCAACGCCGATTGTCCCCAATGTGGTATGCGGCGCTCGGAGGGGATCTCGCGGGCTACCCAAGGACCAGACCAGAAAGCTGAGCGACGAAGCCGCCAGCGGCACCATCGGCTCTCTCATTCCGGGGTCACATAGGCAGCGGTAATCCCCCCATCTACAACGAATTCCGTACCGGTAACATAGGAAGCATCATCGCTGGCCAGAAAAAGGGCGGCCTTGGCCATCTCAGCTGCTTCCCCGAATCGACCGGCAGGAATGTGGACCAGCCGGCGCTGGCGTTTTTCCTCGCTATCGAGAAACTTCATTAAAAGATCTGTTCTCAGCGGCCCGGGACAAAGGGCATTGACCCTGATATTTTCCCGGGCATGGATGACCGCCAATTCCCTGGTCATGGACAGTACTCCCCCCTTGGATGCTGTATAAGCGATCTGAGGTGTTGCGGCACCGAGCAAGGCAACGAAGGAGGCGGTGTTAATTATGGATCCCCCACCGGCCCGCTTGAGCGCAGGTATACCGTATTTGCAGCCGAGGAAGACCCCTTTGAGATTGATATTCATGGTCAGGTCCCAGACATCCTCATCGGTCACCTCGGCATTGTCGTCACGGCTGTCCATGATACCGGCATTGTTGAAAAGTATGTGCAGCGACCCAAATTCAGACTCCGCCTGTTCGACCATGTTCCGGCAATCCCCGGCCGTGGAGACATCGCTGTGAACGTAGAGTGCCCTCCCGCCCGCCTGCTCAATTTCAAGAACCGTGTCGACACCATTCTTATCATCGATGTCACAGGCGACCACACAGGCACCCTCGCTGGCGAAAAGCAGGGCCGTCTCCCTGCCGATGCCACTTGCCGCCCCGGTGATCAGCGCAACCTTTCCTGACAGTTTCATGTCCTCTCCTCGGCGAATAATTTTCAAGATTCTTTGGCCCCTAATATTGACACATCATCTAATGTATCATAGTCTTATTTTTGTTGTCATCTTAGAATATTAAAGATGACTTGACTAACTGCCTCAGGTTCCTCCGTAATGGTAATGACCGTGACCACGATTCCCTCCACTGCCCCTCCCTCTCTA
This sequence comes from Desulfobulbaceae bacterium, assembly GCA_024640625.1. Classification (GTDB taxonomy): domain Bacteria; phylum Desulfobacterota; class Desulfobulbia; order Desulfobulbales; family Desulfocapsaceae; genus JABDQA01. Next base: position 8,335 of record JAHEER010000016.1, on the reverse strand, counting down.
TTGTATAATATCGCCCACCGTGGCGCCCGCAGCCTGGCTCCCGAAAACACCATGGCAGCCATTGAAAAAGCCTGGCGAGTCGGTGCTCACGGTGTTGAGGTTGATGTTTCAGTTACGGCCGACGGTGAGTTGATACTTTTTCACGACGACCTGCTCACCCGCACTACCGATGTACACCTGGTGTTCCCGAAAAGAACAGAGCAACCCGTTACCGCGTTCACTTGGGAAGAATTACAGCGTCTCGATGCCGGCTCATGGTTTTTAGAGAGCGACCCACTCGGAGAGATTGGTGAGGGCAACGTAACGCCTTCCGAACAATCGGCGATAGGGGGGGTACAGATCCCTCTTCTTGAAGATGTCCTGGTCTATGTAAAAAGCAAAAATTGGTATATCAACCTGGAACTGAAGGAATTGCCTGCGCCTCAAACCGGTTTTCCCGTTGTTGAAAAAGTGCTTCAATTACTTGGAAAGATGCAATTTCCATCGGAAAATATAGCAATTTCCTCATTTGTTTTTGAGTATCTACGCCAGATTCAAAGGACCAGACCTGACATAGAGGTCAACGCCTTGATTGGTTTTCCGGGCTCCGGCGTGCAAGACTGGGGCGACTTTGAATTTGACATATACAATGCCAATTCGGCCTATACAGATGAAGAGCAGATTAAAGAGGCGCTGGCCCGAGGATGCCGTGTCAACCTTTTTACGGTGAATAATCCCAACGAGATGATACGCTTCCGCAAGGCGGGCGCGGATAAACTGATTACCGATTATCCACAGATCTTAAAGGATATATTTCTTTAGGGTTTCCTATAATCTCGCAGAGCTCAGGGACACAATTCATGATCACGACCACGCGGCAGATTTCTATCTGCATACTAAATGGCTATCCTAAAGAAACCAGAGATAACTTCGACCTCTCCGGGGTTGGTCATCCACATGATTTCTTCATTGGTTTTCTAAATAGATACGTTCCTTCCGCCCAGGTCACACTCTGCTTTGCCGCCGATTCTGGGGACATCCTGCCGGAGGGGTGCTCACTTGAGCACTTTGATGGCATCATCTGGACCGGTTCAGACCTGACCATCTTTCACCTCGATGACGAGCGGGTTGCCAAGCAGATCGCTTTTGCCAAAGCCGTGTATGAATATGGTGTTCCTTCCTATGGAAGTTGCTGGGGTATCCAGATGGCCGCCGTCGCCGCCGGCGGTGAGGTAGAGAAGAATCCAAGGGGCAGAGAGTGGTCGATCGGCCGGAATATTCGCTTGACCGAGGAAGGGAAACAATCCCTTTTCCTGTCCGGCAAGCCGGAGGTTTACAACGGTTTTGTGATGCATCTCGATGAAGTCACCAGGATTCCTGAGGGTGGCACTATTCTCGCTTACAATGAGCATTGCAAAGTCCAGGCCCTCGAAGTGCATCACCAGAAGGGGACGTTCTGGGCTACCCAGTATCATCCGGAGTACAACCTCCTGGAAATGGCAAAGCTGATAACCGCCAGAGCCACCCCGCTGGTCTCCGAGGGGTTCTTCACCCGAACCCGGGAGGTACACCGTTATGCCGACGACATGATAGCGCTTCATGACAACGTAAACAATCCTGAGCTGAGGAAAAAGCTCAGGATCGAAGACGATATTACTGACCGCCAGATACGTGAACAGGAGTTGAGAAACTGGATTGATCACCTGGTAATCCCTAATTTATAACAAATAACAGATGCGCTTGTAACACCGATGGTGATAGGTTGAGACATCGCCATCTGTCCGACAGGTAGAACTCATCATTCACTCAACCCCACGGAGGAAAAAATGAAGGAAAAAGTGCTTTCCCTAATGGTCGCAGGCGTATTCATGCTCGGCCTCGGTTCGGGCGTCCACGCAGAAACACTGGAGTTGCTAACCTGGAAAGGATACGCACCCAAGTCTCTGGTGGAAAAATTCGAAAAGGAGACGGGTATAACCGTCAAAACAACCTTTTCCAACAACGAGGAAATGATTGCCAAGCTGCGGGCCACCCGCGGTGCGGGATTCGACCTGGCCCAGCCGAGCCAGGACCGTATTTCTTCGGTTCAAGAAAAATTCAACATTTATCAGCCGATCGATTATACAAAAATCGATGCCACACTCATTGTCCCTTCAATGCTGGAAGCGGTCAAAAAGAACACCATGGTTGACGGGAAAAGCTACGGTGTCCCGCATGTCTACGGCACCTCAGGCCTGATCGTCAATAAAAAGGTCGCACCAGACGCTGCGGATTACGCGGCGCTGCTCGATCCCAAATACGAAGGGCGGGTCAGCTATCGTCTGAAGCGTCCAACGCTTATTGCCATGGCCTTTGCTGAGGGAAAAGACCCGTTTGCCCTGTACAACGATGCCGAAGCCTATACAGCCTTGATGGAAAGCATCGGACAAAAGCTGATCGATGCCAAAGGTCTGGTGAAGACATATTGGACCAATGGTGATGCGCTGCTCCAGTCCATGCGTTCCGGCGAGGTCAATGTGGCCATGGCCTGGGACAATGGCGGCTGGAAACTGAACGCCGAAAATCCCGATATTGATTTCATTGCCCCCAAAAGTGGTGCTCTGGGATGGATAGATACGTTCGCGATTCCGGCAAAGGCCAAAAATGTTGATGCTGCCTACAAGTGGATCAATTTCATGATGCAGCCCGAAAATGCCGCCGTATTCACCAACGCTGAAAAATACGGAACGGCTTCAGCCGGAGCCATCGAATTCTACGACGAGGCGGTAAAAGCCAATTTCCAGAGAAGCTTCAGCCAGGCAGATGTTGACAATATCAAGTGGTACCCGCCGGTGCCGGCCAAACTGGAAGCCATCGAGGGGAAAATTCTCGACAAGGTAAAAGCGGCCCAATAACGATAACGGCCCGTTTCCGCCCCCCAACTCCTGCACTGCCGTCTGCTTTTTACAGAGGCGGCAGTGCAACCGCAGGCTGCGCCAGAATGTCATGCATATCGATCTATCCGTAAAACACGTCAGCAAGCGATTTGAATCCTTTACCGCCGTTGATGACGTCTGTTTCGAGGTAGAGAAAGGAAAATTTTTCTCCATTCTCGGCCCTTCGGGCTGCGGTAAGACAACATTATTGAGGATGATTGCCGGTTTTGAAGAACCCAGCGAGGGTAATATTTTTATCGGCGCTCAGAATATGGCGGACATCCCGCCGAACAGACGGCCGGTAAACCTTATTTTTCAGCACCTGGCCTTGTTTCCGATGATGAATGTGGCTGAAAACATAGGTTTTGGGCTGGCTCGCCGGAATGAATCCAAAGCTGAGATCAAGAAAAAGGTCGCTGATATTTTAGAGCGTGTCAACCTTCCAGGCTTCGACTCCAAAAAAATTCACCAATTGTCAGGAGGACAGAAACAGCGGGTGGCTATTGCCCGCAGTCTGGTGCTCGACCCGACGGTTCTATTGCTGGATGAGCCACTTGGAGCCCTCGATCTGAAACTGCGTGAGCAGATGAAGATTGAGCTCAAGAAATTGCAGGAAGAGGTGGGCACGACTTTCGTCTATATCACCCATGATCAATCCGAGGCATTGGTCATGTCCGATCACGTGGCGGTTATGAATGAGGGAAGGTTTGAACAGATTGACAGGCCGCAGAACCTCTATTCCAAACCGGCATCTCCCTTTGTGGCCCGCTTCGTCGGCAACAATAACCGCCTACCCGGCACCTGTGTGGGGTATGCCGACGGCATTGCAGAGTTAAAATTAACAAGCGGGGAAACGATTGCCGCCGGAACAGAGCGACAGATAACGCCCGGCGCCCAGGCAGAACTCTTTATTCGACCGGAATCAATCATCATCGAGCCGGCAGAAGAGCTGCCCGAACTCAATAGAATACAGGTAATGGTAAGCTCCATTCTCTTTGACGGAGCCAACAGTCAACTGCTGGCAACGAGCCCGGCTCTGGCCGAGGAATTCCTGATAAGCCTGCCGCAGAACCGGCAGTACGAACACATTTGTGCTGGAGACCGGGTCGAAATCGGCTGGGATTTCAGGGCTGGGAATTGTTTCACGGTACCATGAAGACGCTTGCCGAAGCAAAATCGAAGCTGCCGCTGTTCATTTTTCTCACCCCCATACTGCTTTGGCTTATTCTGCTTATCGTGCTGCCGCATCTCGACCTGCTGCGGATGTCGTTTCGCATTGAAAACGACTATGGCGACATGGTCTGGTCGGTGAACAATTATCTCGAGTTCTTTCGTGAGCCGATCTACTGGCTGACTTTTACCCGTACAGCGTTGTATGCAATTATCGTTACCTTTCTTACCCTGTGTATCTCACTGCCGGTGGCCTTTTACATCACCAAAGTCGCCCCGCCAAAATTCAAGGGATTTTTGAGCTTGCTGCTGCTTATGCCCTTTTGGGTCAGTGAACTGGTTCGTATTTACGGGTGGATGATACTGTTGAGGGAAAGCGGAGTGGTCAACCACTTTCTTCTCAGGTGGGGAGTGCTGCGCCAACCGGTGGAGATGCTTTACAACGATGTGGCCATGACCATGGGGCTCGTCTACACCTCCATGCTGTTCATGGTGGTCCCCTTATTGAGCGTTCTGGACAGTCTGGATGACAGCCTTATTGAAGCGGCTTTCGATCTGGGCTCCTCTATGATTACCATAGTCTGGAAGATCATTATTCCCCACGCCATGCCCGGCATCGCCTCCGGCTCTATCGTAGTATTCATGCTGAGTCTGGGCAACTATTTGACTCCCAATCTCATGGGCGGCAAAAATTCACTCTGGTTCACCGAGCAGATCTACAATCAGTTCATTGCCAGCTTTAATTGGAACCAGGGTTCCGCCTTTGGATTTCTCCTTCTGATTATTTCATCCCTGATCATTTTCGTCGGTTTGAAATTGACCAAACAGAAACTCAGCGGGGTGATCCAATGATTCGCACACTACCGCAGAGCAAGAGCTATAGTATTGGCTTCAAGATCTACATTATTTTATTCTTTGTCTTTCTCTTTGCACCTCTGCTGATTACCTGCGTGCTGGCTTTCAACGACTCGATATTCCCGGCTCTGCCATGGAAGGGCTTTACGCTGGACTGGTTTTTTTCAGACGGTCCCGAACGAGTCGGAATCTTTCACGACCAGATCAATCTCGCCTCCATCTGGGTAAGCTTCAGAACTGCATTTTTCGTGGCTCTGCTTTCAACAGTTGTCGGCACCTGCGGAGCCTTTCTCTTCGAACAGGAAACATTTAGATTCAAACAATTGCTCTATTTCCTGATGCTGGCTCCCCTGGTTATTCCCGGCGTCATCCTTGGTATTTCCATCCTGCTCTTCAGCAATACGCTCGGGCTCTTTTTCGAAGGCCGCTTCGGAATTGATATCAGTCTGCTGCGACCAGGATTCTGGCTGGTTGTACTGGGGCAGTTCTCATTCATTACAACCCTGGTTACACTGATAGTCTCAGCCCAGTTGAAAAAGTTCGATTACACCCTGGAAGAGGCGGCCCTGAATCTGGGTGCCAATCGCTTCGAGGTGATCGTCCATATTACTCTTCGGTTTCTCAAACCAGCACTACTCGGAGCAATGGCGGTCGCCTTCCTGATGTCGTTTGAAAACTTCAACACCACCTTGTTTCTGGTCGGCTCCGACGCAACCCTGCCAATCAATCTATACCTGCAGGTCCGAGACGGGTCTACCCCGGTTATCAACGCCATCTCTTTTTTGTTGATCGTCGGAACCTCATCTCTTGCTCTTTTTAATTTATTCATCCAAAGAGATCGCTCCGAGTGACATGAGGCGGTATCCTTGGCTCAAATGATACTTGACAATGGTGTTTAGTAAGTATACACTTTCTCCTATGAAAGAATTACACTTGGCGCTGCACGGTAAATTTCGATCGCTTTTGAAGCTGGCGGTGGAACTTGACCGTACCCCCAAACAATTCGGTACCGATGAACTATTATCTCATTCCGAAATTCATCTTATCGAAATCATCGGCGACCATGAAGGATTGAGTGTAACTGATATCGCAAACTGTCTTGGCATTACCAAAGGGGCTGTATCGCAGAGTCTTAAAAAACTGGAAAACCGTAAATATACCGCCAAGAAAATTGATCCCGAAAACCTCTCACGAACTATTGTCTACCTCACCTCAAAGGGGCTGACAGCCTACTGGTCACATAAACACTGGCATGAGACGATGGATGGCGGATTCAGCCGCTATCTGAAGAATCTGAGTGACGAGGAACTCGCACACATCATGACATTTATGGAACGGACAGAAGATTTTTTAGAGCGCCGTCTGAAATCCCTGCAATAAAAAAAATGCGTGCCAAGAGTTTAGGGACTTTACGCTATGCAGAGGTAACCATGGATACCACCACATCTCAGAATAGTATCTGCAGCCATCACCATTCTTTTGCGCTCGACAATTTTTTCAGAAGAGTGGTCCAATCTCCGAAAAAGATTCTCGGGCCCTATCTTAACAAAGGGGATACGGTGGTAGATCTTGGCTGTGGTCCTGGCTTCTTCTCCTTGGCGATGGCCGAGCTGGTGGGATCATCAGGTTCGGTTTTTGCTGTTGATCTCCAACGGCAAATGCTCGACAGAGTGCAGGCCAAACTGAAGAAAGTGAAGGACACCTCGGCGTTGGCCACGATAACCCTGCAGCAATGCAGCGCAGACGATATCGGCCTGGACAAATCGATCAGAGCTGATTTCGTGCTGGCCTACTACATGGTGCATGAAACCCCGGACCAGGGCCGTATTTTCCAGCAGGTCAGCACACTGCTCAAACCGACCGGCTCCTTTCTCATGGTCGAGCCCCCGTTTCATGTGAACAAAGAGGAATTTGCCCGGACACTCGGTTGCGCTGAACGTGCAGGCCTGGCAATCGTTGACAGGCCGAGAAGAAAAGGCGGCAGAAGTGCGCTGTTTACCCTTCGCCCCTGAGACGATCCTCGCCTGGCGCCTCAATACATCCGCCCCCTCTCATCATGCAGCTAAGCTCACCGCCTATCAGCAGCGACCTGACAGGCAGATAATTAAATTATTCAATTAAATACTTGACAACCGGGCCCGCCCGCTTAAAATTAATTTAGCATATGCACACAAAATCCACTTAAGAGGCACAGCAGAAATTAACATGTGGGACTACCTGATAAAAATTAACAAGAACTTGATTGTCGCCATCCCCTGCCTGATGGCGGTCGGATTTGTCACGGGTGTTTTCGTTGATCAGGAGTTTGTTAAAACGCTCAGGCATCTGATCGTTCCCCTGACTTTTCTGATGGTCTACCCGATGATGGTGACCCTCAATTTCAAGCACCTCGCGCAGGGATTGAACCTGAAGCTGCAGACCGTCACCCAGTTCATCAACTTCGGTATTATCCCCTTCATTGCCTACCTGCTTGGCGTATTGTTCTTTCCCGAGCAGCCTTACATGGCGCTTGGACTTCTGCTCGCTTCACTGCTGCCTACCAGCGGCATGACCATTTCCTGGACCGGGTTCGCCAAGGGCAACATGGGGGCGGCAATCAATATGACCGTTATCGGGCTGGTCGCCGGGTCTCTGGCGACCCCCTTCTATATCGAATGGCTCCTTGGAGCAAAGGTTCAGGTATCCTTTTTAAAGGTCATCCAGCAGATTTTTCTGATCGTTTTTCTGCCAATGGCGGCGGGATTTATCACCCGAAACATGCTACTGAAAAAATACGGGCCTGCTGAATTCAAGCACCGCATCGCCCCACGGTTTCCCGCTTCCTCCACCGTGGGTGTGCTGGGCATCGTCTTTGTGGCCATGGCCCTGAAAGCAGAGACTATTGTCGCCAATCCAACCGTTTTGGTCACAATTTTCGTGCCGCTTCTCATTCTTTACTTCCTCAATTACAGCCTAGCTACCCTCATAGGGGTGAATGTATTTGCCAGAGGAGAGGCAATCGCCTTGGTCTACGGTACGGTAATGCGCAACCTCTCCATTGCCCTTGCCATCGCCATCAATGCATTTGGTGAGGCGGGAGCCAATGCTGCCCTGGTGATCGCGCTGGCCTATGTAATCCAGGTGCAGTCAGCCGCCTGGTATGTCAAGTTGACCACACGATTTTTCGGCCCCCCGGATCACTAATCAACAGAGGCCGCGCTAACTCCCTCCTCCTGCAAACCAAAACTGTCGTATGGGGTGCTGCAAAGACGCTCATCAATCCTTTGGGCCATCTCTCGGACAATCCCGGCTGTGGGTGCTTACCCACCAGGATGAAAAGGAATTTGGCTGTCTCGCAAGTCGTTATTTATTCGTTAAATTTTTATTAGTTAACGTTTAGATAGTACCACATTGTGGTATTTTCTTGACCCGAGCTG
>JAHEER010000178.1 GCA_024640625.1 Desulfobulbaceae bacterium | reverse complement strand
CCACCGGTCCACGCATGATGGTCCGCTTCTTTGGCGGCTGGAACTACACGGCAGATGATCTTAACAGCCGCCAGCCCGCTTTCCGTGGCTACGAGAAGGGAGTGCCCATGGGGAGCGACTTGCGTGCCCGCACGAATGATGCTGCCCCCACTTTTATGGTCTACGCGCTTCGTGATCCAATCGGGGCGAATCTCGATCGGATCCAGATCATCAAGGGGTGGCTTGATGCTGATGGCAAGACGCACGAGAAGGTATACGATGTCGCCTGGTCACCGGGTCGTGAGCCTGACGCGAATGGCATGCTGCCTGCCGTCGGCAACACTGTGGACATTGCCAACGCGAACTGGACAAACACCATCGGCGCCTCTGAGCTGGCCACGGTCTGGGCTGATCCCGACTTCGACCCGGCGCAGTCAGCCTTCTACTACGCCCGCGTGCTCGAAATTCCGACACCCCGCTGGGTGGTATACGACGCCTTCCGCTTTGGTGTCGAGATTCCCGAGGAAGCCGAGACCATAGGCCAGGAGCGGGCCTATACCAGCCCGATCTGGTACACACCCTGAAATCATCTAACAGTAGGGGAGCGTAAGGCTCGTTCCCCTTCTGTTAAACAATAAAGTGGAGAACGGAGTAAAACAGCAACCACTGGTCGGAGCGTCCATGGTATACACCTTCGACCAACCGGAAGCAGATGGCGTCAAGGAACCCAAGTACTTAGAAATCCTGGGCAGTCGGGGCTTGACCTCGAGTCACCGGTAGCGCTGGATTATTACGATCGCGCGCTTTTCCGGTTAAACAGAGAAATCGAGAGGATACACATTCGCTATCTTGAACAGAGACAGAATTAATAGCTTAAGAGAATATTTCCATGTGTTAATTGGGGCCGATACATTTTGCCAGAAGTGCAAAACGTATCGGCCCCATAAACCGTGCCTCAGTGAGCCAAAAGGAAACAATCACCATGAAACGAATAGAGCAGATCCAAGTGAAAATTCTTCCGTTGGCCTGCATTGGGGTGATCGCCAGCATTTTCCTGCTCTTCCAGAATACCGCATTGGCGGAAACGGAAAAGCCGCGCTTGATTCTCCAGATCACGGTCGACCAGTTGCGCGGCGATTTGCCGGCCCGGTTTCTCAATCGCATGGTTGAAGGCGGGTTCCGCTATTTTCTCGAAAAGGGCATCGTCTACGGCAACGCCCACCACGCGCACGCCAACACCGAGACCATCGTCGGCCACGCCACCCTGGCAACCGGCGCCCATCCCTCGGCCCACGGGATGATCGGCAACATCTGGTTCGACCGCGGCAACGGAACCCTGACCTATAACATCGAGGATGACCGTTACGGGCTGCTGACTGAGGGTGCGGATGTTGACGAAGCGGCGGAGATCGACCCTACTCAGAAAGTGGCGGGCACCGACGGCCGTTCGCCTGCAGCAATGCTGGTTTCGACCTTCGGTGACGAACTGGCCATCCACACAGCCGGCAAGGCCAAGGTTTTCGGCGTCTCGGTCAAGGATCGCGGCGCGGTCTCGTTTGCGGGGCACGCCGGAAAGGCTTTCTGGTTCTCGAAGAGCGCCGGCGAATTCGTCACCAGCCGCTTCTATTATGATGAATATCCCGAGTGGGTCACCGCCTTCAACAGGGCGGATCCGACCATGCGTTTCGCCGATACCTCCTGGGAGCTATCTCAGGACCGCTCGGGCTACCTCTACGGCGACCGTGACGATCAGGCCTGGGAGTTGGACATGCCGTCCTTCGGACGGACCTTCCCGCACCCTTACGGACCGAGGGACGGAAAGGGCTTCACTACCTTTCTCACCCTGAGCCCGGCCGGCGACGAGCTGACCCTCGAGTTTGCCAAGGCACTGATCGACAACGAAGCCATCGGGGAGGATGCGGTGACCGACTTCCTGTCTGTCAGTTTCTCCTCAACGGATTACGTCGGCCACCTTTTCGGGCCTTCGAGCCTCGAGGCCGAGGACAACCTGCTGCGGCTCGACCGCACCCTCGCGGCGCTCCTCGCCCATGTCGATGAAAAGGTCGGACTGGAGCACACCCTGGTCGTACTGTCTGCCGACCATGGTGGTCCGGATGCGCCGGGGGCTCTCGAGGAATACGGGTTCGAGGCCAGCTACGTGGATCCGGACTCCTGGGAAAAGGAGGCGGGTTTTACTGCCCTTAAACAGCGCTTCGGCATTGGTGAAGAGCTGATCCAACAGTACTCCCATCCCTACCTCTACCTGAACCGCGATCTTATTAAGGAAAAGAGGCTCGATCTCGGTGAGGTCGAGGCAGCGATTGCCGCCGAACTGGTCAAGTTTGAGGGCGTCGCCCTGGCCGTTTCCAGCACCGCCATGGCGCATGGCGAGCTGCCCGATACCCCGCTGCTACGCTCGGTGCTGAACAATTACAATCCGCGCCGCTCAGGCGACATCTTCATCGTCTTCCAGCCGCACTGGTTCATCAACGACTTCGACGGGCTTGCGGTGGCGTCGACCCACGGGTCGCCCTGGCGCTACGATACTTTCGTGCCGGTCTTCTTCGCCGGTGCCGGCATCAAGCCGGAGAAAGTCTTTCGGGAGGTCCACACCATCGACGTGGCTCCGACCCTTGCCGCCGTGGCAGGCACCAAACCGCCCTCCGGGACCCGCGGCAAGGTTCTCGTCGAGGTGTTGGAGGGTCGTTGATGATCGTCAGCACGAATCTTTCGATCGAGGCGCACTACAGCCCGAAGGACGGTTTTCATTTCACCGCCCGCTTCTAAGGCCTGAAAGACCCTGACCCCGTCATCCCGATGGTCATCCAGGAACGCGCCTACACGAGCCCGGTCTGGTATACGCCATAGGAGTTTTTGTTCACTGATGAAATCTTTATTACGAGAGCCGCTGGTTCACTTTCTGCTCATTGGGGCGGCGCTTTTTCTTGTTTTCGGTTTATTCAATAATCCGGTCGGACCCCAGTCCGACCGGATCGTTATTACACCCGGTCAGATCGAGTTTATGAAAGCGAATTTCACCCGTACCTGGCAGCGCCCCCCAACCGAACAGGAACTGCAGGGACTCATCAGCAGTCACGTGCGTGAAGAAATCTTTTATCGCGAGGCGCTGGCCCTGGGCCTGGACCGGGATGACCATATCATCCGCCGCCGATTGAAACAGAAGCTCGAGTTCATGAGCGATGATCTCGCCGGGGTGGCGACACCGTCTGATGAACAACTTGTAACATTTCTGGAGACCCACCCCGAGCGTTTTCGCGTTGAGCCGCAGGTGGCCTTCCGCCATATTTTTCTCGATATCGATCAACGCGGCAATACGGCACTGGACGAGGCTGACCGGCTGCTTGCCGAATTGTCTGATGCGGGGAATACAACTGACCCTACTACCCTGGGAGACAACCTCATGCTCCCCCAGTCGTTTGACCTCTCCCCTGCAAGTGAAATTGCACGACTCTTTGGCCAATCCTTCAGCATTGAGATCATGAAGATCGGACCCGGGCAATGGGCAGGGCCGATCAGATCCGGCTACGGTCTTCACCTGGTCCAGGTGGACGAACAGGTTGACGGAAGACTTCCGGAACTATCTGAAATCAAACAGTTTGTTGAGCAGGAATGGTCTGCAGCCCATAAAAAGGAATTAAAGGAGAGTATCTATAAAAAATTTCGGGAAAAATACACGGTAGTCTTCGAACAGCCGACAACCGGGGGAAATTCTCCACAGGCAGTATCAGCAGCACAGGCCGCCCAGGAGCTGCAGAAATGATCCGTGTGGTCTGGTTCCTGGCATCTTTTCTGGTCATAGCCTGTAGCGTTTCGGCCTATGCCCATGAATCACAACCAGGAACGCTGGAAATAAAACAGCTTGCACCAGAGCGGTACGATGTGATCTGGAAGGCGCCGATCTATTACGGCAAACCGCACCCGGCCCGGCTGCAGATTCCCGAAGAATGGAAGGACATCGTTCAGCCAACCGAGCGCCGCCTGGCAGATTCGATCCTCTTTCGCCGGGTGGTTGACGTTGGACCGGGGAGTATCGAGGGGTCTGTCATACGGTTTCCCGGTCTTGAATCCACCATCACGGATGTGTATGTACGACTGACCCGGCTCGACTCAAGCATGATGACCGCGGTCGTCCGCCCGACCAGACCTTTTGTTGAACTGCGAGGTGAACGATCCTGGTATGCCACGGCAGGGGAATATATCGGGCTCGGCTTCTACCACATTCTGCTCGGTGTCGACCATCTCCTCTTCGTGCTCGGGTTGCTGCTGATCGTAGAAGGAAGGATGATGCTGGTCAGGACCATCACCGCATTTACCGTGGCCCACTCCATCACCCTGGCCATCGCCACCCTCGGTTTTGCCAGTGTTCCCCTGCCGCCGCTGAATGCAGCCGTGGCGCTCAGCATCCTCTTCCTGGGGCCGGAGATCGTCCGCTCCTGGCGGGGCGAGTCGAGCCTGACCATTCGTTATCCATGGGTCGTGGCCTTTGTCTTCGGGCTGCTCCATGGCTTCGGCTTTGCCAGCGGACTCTCCACCACCGGCATGCCGAAAGCCGAACTGCCGTGGGCCCTGCTCAGCTTTAACATTGGGGTCGAACTAGGCCAGCTTGCCTTTGTTTTTATCGCCCTGGCCCTGGCCTGGTCCTTCAGAACCCTGGAAATTCGCTGGCCGCGCTGGGCCCTGGCAATGCCCGGTTATACCGTGGGCAGTCTCGGAGCCTACTGGACCATCCAGCGCACGGTTATTCTCATTGGAGGCCTTTTGAAATGATAAAGAAGCGGAGCTATTTGAATTCCGTTGTCTGGTTTCTGGTACTGGCAGGATATCTGCTCTTCACGTCTGCTGCCTATGCCCATGTACAACAAGGCCAGGCGGTCAGTTTCATAACCGGCCTTGAACATCCCTGGTCCGGCCTTGACCATGTTCTGGCCATGATCGCGGTTGGTCTCTGGGGTGCCCAGCTTGGCAATCCTGCCATCTGGATATTGCCGATAACCTTTCCCCTGATGATGTCGCTCGGTGCCATGATGGGTCTGCTTGGCATTCCGCTGCCGGGGATTGAGATAGGCATCGCGGTCTCTGCCATCGTTCTGGGCATGATGGTTCTGGGAGAGGTGCGCCCAAAACTGGCCGTTGCTGTGATTATTGTCGGTTGTTTCGCTGTATTCCACGGTCACGCCCATGGCACCGAACTGCCGGCCGGGCAGAGCGGGATGCTTTACAGCATGGGCTTCGTGATCGCCACAGGGTGTTTGCATGGTATTGGTATCGCGCTCGGCCTGATCCATCGCTGGCCAATTGGCAACCTGGCCTTGCGTGGCTCCG
>JAHEER010000063.1 GCA_024640625.1 Desulfobulbaceae bacterium | reverse complement strand
GGCCCGGGCGTTGGTTCCAAACTCCAGACCGTCACAAATCCCCGCCGCGATGGCGATGATATTTTTCAGCGCCGCGCTTATTTCCAGACCGACGATATCGGAACTTGTATAGACCCTGAAATAATCGGTGGAAAACAGCTTCTGCAGGAACTGGGCCGTGTCCTCTTGTTCACAGCCAATGGTAATTGCCGTGGGAACCTTTTGAGCCACTTCCTTCGCAAAGGAGGGCCCGGAAAGCACCGCCAGCGGGGGAGGGGAGGCGTCAATCGCGCTGAAACAATCTTGCATGACCTGGGTCATGGTGTGCAGACTCTGGTTCTCGATACCTTTGGTTGCCGAAACGAAAATGGTTCTTTTAGGAGCCACTGCAATGATCTGGGAGAACACGCGCCGGTAGGCATGGGAGGGAACAACCATGCAGATCACCTCGGCGTCGGCAACCGCCTCCGCCATCGATTCAGTCGGCTGAAGCGTGGGCGGAAAAGGAAAACCGGGCAGATATGCCCGGTTTTCCCGTTCCTGTTTCAACGCACTCACATGCTCGGGCCGGTGCCCCCAGAGCCGAACGCCGACACCTTTCTCGGCCAGCAGAAGAGCCAGTGCCGTCCCCCATGACCCGGCACCGATTATCGTGGCCCTCTGATTATTCATCTGCCGTCTCGTCGATCTCCTGCTCTTCGTCAGGATCAATCTCGACCACGTCCATGCCGACCACCTTCTCGTCCTGCTCGAGATTGATCAGCCTTACTCCCTGGGTGGTACGTCCGATAACCCGAACCGTGTCGAGCGGCATGCGGATCATCTTGCCGCTGTCGGCAATGAGAATCACCTCATGATTGTCATCGACGACCTTGGCGCCGATCACGTCGCCATTGCGCTCACTTTTCTTAATGGCCATGATGCCTGTGCCGCCTCGGCGCTGTATCCGGTAATCCTCCGCCTGGCTGCGTTTTCCATAACCGTTGGCGGTCACCGTGAGTACCGTTTTAATGCTTTCTTCCCGGAGCACATTGGCGCCGACCACGAAATCGTCACCTTTTAACCTGATGCCCCTGACGCCGGCTGCGATTCTGCCCATGGTCCTGACATCGGACTCGTGGAACCTGATCGACATGCCGTCCCGGGAGATCATGAACACCGTGTCGTTGCCGCGCAGCATATGGGCGGTGATAATTTCATCACCCTCATTAATGGTCAGGGCCCGTTTACCTTTGCGCAGCGGCCGGTAAAATTCCTTCAGACTGGTCTTCTTCACCCGTCCATATTTGGTAACCATCATGATCGTTTTGGTGTCGTGTTCGTCTTCAAAGTTGGAGACCGGCAAGATGGCCGCCACTTTTTCACCCTCGGTCAATTCGAGCAGGTTGACAATCGCTTTTCCGCGCGCCGCTCTGCCCACCAAGGGCAGTTGATAGACCTTACGCCAGAATACCTTGCCGTAGTTAGTGAAGAACAAGAAGGTATCGAGGGTCGAGGCCACATAGAGGTTGGAGACAAAATCCTCTTCGATATTGGTGACCCCCTTCACTCCTTTTCCACCACGGTGCTGAGAACGGTAAAGACTGACCGGGTTTCTCTTGATATAGCCGGTGTGCGTTACGGTGACAGCCATGTCCTCAGGGGCTATCAGATCCTCGGGCAGTATTTCGTCGGTTGCATCGATGATCTCGGTCCTGCGCTCGTCACCGTAGGTCTCCTTGATTTCGACAAACTCCTCTTTGATGATGTTCATCACCATGTGCTCATCGTTGAGGATGGCATTGAGTTCGTCGATCAGGGCCAGGACCTCTTCGTAATCACGGGCGATTTTTTCCCTCTCCAGACCGGTCAGCCGCTGCAGGCGCATATCGAGGACAGTCTGGGCTTGAATGGCCGAGAGCTCATACTTTTCCATGAGTTGCTCTTTGGCTTCCGGGGGGTTCTTGGCCGCCTTGATCAGTTCCACTACCTCGTCGAGGTTGTTGATGGCGATGGAAAGACCTTCAAGGATATGGGCTTTTTCCTCAGCCTTTCTGAGCTCGTAAGCGGTGCGGCGATAGACAACCACTTTGC
This sequence comes from Desulfobulbaceae bacterium, assembly GCA_024640625.1. Classification (GTDB taxonomy): domain Bacteria; phylum Desulfobacterota; class Desulfobulbia; order Desulfobulbales; family Desulfocapsaceae; genus JABDQA01. The sequence goes on along the minus strand of JAHEER010000063.1, from coordinate 17,195 downwards.
GGTGCTGGATGAAATGCTCGAGAATTTGTTTGAGATTGAGGACTTCCGGTTTGTTGTTGACGATGGCTAAGAAAATGATCCCAAAGGACTTCTGCATCGGGGTCATTTTGTAAAGCTGGTTAATCACTACTTCGGCCATTTCATCTTTTTTCAGCTCCATGACGATGCGCAGACCCCGGCGGTCAGACTCATCGCGAATTTCAGAAATAGCGGTGATCTTCTTGTCCTTTATCAACTGGGCGATGCGTTCAACCAGCATGGCCTTATTCTGCTGGTAGGGGATTTCCTCGACGATGATCGACTCTTTTCTGCCGTCCTTGGATTTTTCGATGCTGGTTTTAGCCCGCATCAGCACCACGCCGCGGCCCGTTTCGTAGGCCTCTCTGATACCCGCCCGCCCACAGATCAGTCCGCCGGTGGGAAAATCCGGTCCCTGGATAACCGAGAAGAGCTGGTGAACGGTCATATTGGGATCGTCGATCAGACCGATCAAGCCATCAATCACCTCACTCAGGTTGTGCGGCGGTATATTCGTTGCCATACCCACGGCAATACCCGAGGAGCCGTTGACCAGGAGAGTGGGCACCCGGCTTGGCATTACCGAGGGTTCGGTCTGGGAGTTGTCGTAGTTGGGTACGAAATTGACCGTCTCCTTCTCGAGGTCGGCGACGATCTCCCGGTCGATACGAGTCATCCTGGCCTCGGTGTACCGCATGGCCGCCGGCGCGTCGCCGTCCATGGAGCCGAAGTTGCCCTGGCCGTCCACCAGCGGGTAGCGCATCGAAAATCCCTGGGCCATGCGCACCAGAGTGTCGTAGGCGGCCGAGTCTCCGTGGGGGTGATATTTACCGATAACGTCACCAACGATTCTGGCCGACTTGACGTAGGGCCGATTGTAAAACACACCGAGCTCTCTCATCGCGTAGAGCACCCGCCGGTGCACCGGTTTCAGGCCGTCGCGCACATCCGGCAAGGCCCGTCCGACGATAACCGACATGGCATAGTCGAGATAGGATTTTTTTAGCTCTTTTTCAACGGATACAGAAGGGGAGTTCTCTTCTGGTACACCGGTTTCCGTGATTGTTGTCATGATCTTTATTAGGCTCGTTTAGATGTCCAGTTCGGTTACTTCCAGGGCATGATTCTGGATGAATTCGCGCCGCGGCTCGACCTTGTCACCCATCAAGGTGGTGAACATTTCGTCAGCCGCCTCGGCATCGTTTATCTTGACCTGCAGCAAGGTCCGGTTCTCGGGGTTCATGGTCGTGTCCCAGAGCTGCTCGGGGTTCATTTCACCCAGGCCCTTGTAACGCTGGAGGTGGCTGCCTTTGAATGACTCGTTGCGAACCACCTGCACCATTTCTTTCCAGTTTTCCGCCTCTATTTCCGAGGCCTGCTCGGAGGACGTCAGGTCAACAATGGAAAAGGTCCCGTTTAAAAATTGTCTGACCTGGGGAAAGAGCCTCAACGCCGATCGATACTCGTTGATAAGCGGTACCTGGGGTCCGAGGGTGGTGGAAATCTGGGCTTTTCCTTTGACAGCCACATCCACTTCATAGCAGTCGGCACGCCATCTGCACGATCTGACCGCGCCGACAATCATGGAATCGTTTCCGGAAAGTTCTTCGACCAGTGATTCGACCAGCTCTTTATCGGTGAACTGATCCGCTTTGCGGATGTTCTTGTCGAGCAGAAAATAAAGCAGCGACTCCCAGACATTCATGCGTTCCAGAAAAGAGACGAGCCGTTGATACACCGACAGGTTCTTAAGTACAGAAACCAGTTGCTCGCCCTCGAAGACCGCACCATTCTGCATGTTGGCTACGACTTTTATTTTTTGGCTGGCCTGGGTAAAGAGGTAGCTGTTGAGCTCATCGTCGTCGAGGAAATAGGTCTCTTTTTTACCCTTTCCAAGACGGTAGAGCGGAGGTTGACCGATGTAGACGAAACCACCCTGGATAAGGGGCAGCATCTGGCGGTAGAGAAAGGTGAGCAGCAGGGTCCGGATATGGGCGCCGTCCACATCGGCGTCGGTCATGATGATGATCTTGTGGTAGCGCAGGTTGTCGACATCGAACTCGTCTTTACCTATCCCACAGCCCAGAGCGGCGATCAGCTGTTTTATCTCCTCGCTGCTGAGTATTTTATCAAAACGCGCCTTCTCCACATTCATAATCTTGCCGCGCAGTGGCAGAATGGCCTGAATGGCCCGGTCACGCCCCTGTTTTGCGGAACCGCCGGCCGAATCCCCCTCGACGATGAAAATCTCCCGCCTACTGGGATCCTTTTCCTGGCATTCTGCAAGTTTCCCCGCCATGAGCAGACTTGCCGATCCTTTTTTCCGGGATAGATCCCTGGCCTTTTTGGCCGCTTCCCTGGCCCTGGCCGCTTCAACCACCTTGGTAAGAATCCGTTTGGCTATCTGGGGGTTCTGCTCGAGAAAAAGGGTTAGCTTCTCGTTGCAGATGGTCTCTACGATCGATTTTACCTCGGAATTGCCAAGTTTTGTCTTGGTCTGCCCCTCGAACTGCGGGTTGGGGACATGGGTGGATATTACGCAGGTAAGTCCTTCGCGGACATCATCCCCGCCCATTTTCTCTCTGAGATTCTTGGGGATTACGTCATCGCTGGCATAGCGGTTGATACATTTGGTCAGGGCGGCCCTGAAGCCGGCCACATGGGTCCCTCCCTCCTTGGTGTTTATGTTGTTGACAAAGGAGAAGAGCCGCTCGGAATAGCCGTCGAAATATTGAAAAGCTATTCCCACCTTAACCTGATCCTTTTCCCCGGTCAGGTAAATGGGTTCGTTGAATACGGGCGTTCTGTTTCTGTTCAGCCATTCCACATAGGAAACTACTCCGCCCGAGGCGTGAAACTTGTCTTCTTCACCGCTGCGTTCATCCTTGAGATATATACGCACGTCTTTGTTCAGAAAGGCCAACTCCCGCAGCCTGTTTTTTACCGTTTCGTAGTCATACGTAGTGATCTCTGTGAAAATCCCCGAATCAGCCTTGAAAGTGATTGTTGTGCCGGTTTTCTCTGTCTTTCCAACAATCTCAAGATCACTGGCCTTTTCACCGTAACGGTAAACCTGGCGATAGATATTGCCGTCTCGCCGCACCTCGGCCGTTGCCTCCGATGACAAGGCGTTGACAACTGATACGCCGACGCCATGCAGACCGCCCGAAACCTTGTAGGTGGAATGGTCGAATTTACCGCCGGCATGCAGAGTGGTCATGACCAGTTCCAGGGCCGGAACATTTTCGGATGGATGGATATCGACGGGAATTCCCCTCCCGTCATCTTCGACCGAAACCGCGTTGTCCTCGTGGATAGTTACCCTTATTCTCTGGCAATAGCCTGCCAGTGCTTCATCAATACTGTTGTCAACAACTTCCCAGACCAGATGATGAAGTCCCTCGAACGCAGTATTGCCTATATACATTGCCGGCCTTTTACGAACCGCCTCGAGACCGTCAAGTACCTTTATCTGGTCGGCATCATATTGTTGTATTTCTTCTGTCACGCTGTCTTCCTTTGTTAATTTTATATGCTTCTCTATAATTGCATGGGCATTACGATACTGACAAAGCCCTTGTCTTCATCCGCTTTCATCAGACAGGGACTGTTCTCCGAACTTATATACGCCTCCACCGTCTCACATTCCATAACCTGCAATGTCTCTATGAAATAGCGACAATTAAAGCCAAGGGTCAGGGGCACTCCGGAATAATCAATTTTCTGCTCATCCTTGGCATTGCCAAGGTCAGCATTCTGGGACGTCAACACCATGTTCTGTCCCTCAAGCTGTAGCTGGATGGTATGAAAGATGTCTTCGGTGAAGAGATTTATTCTTTTCAGCGATTCAAGGAACGGAACCCTATTTATTCTTACGCAATTATCAAGTGAAACTGAATCGACAATTGCCTTATATTGCGGAAATTCTCCCTGTTTCAGACGAATTACCATGATCGCGTCACCGTCTCTCACCACCATCTGCTTCTTCTCAAACGAAAGGTCTATGGTATCTCTGTTCTCGCAAAACTTTCTGAGCTCCTGAATACCTTTCTTGGGGATCAGGGTCACCTCGTTGAGGTAAAAGTTGTCAACATCGACGGCAACATCTTTTTCCATAATCGACAGCCTGTGGCCGTCTGAACTGATCATCTTCAGATAGGAGATGTCTTCCCTTTTTTCTTTTTCCAGAAGAACCGAAGTGAGAGAATAGATATTCTCTTGTTCACCGGCGATTGAAAAAATAACTTTGTCGATCAAATCAAGGAAAATGAAAGCTTCGAACGAGGTAAAGTTGTCCTCATCAAACTCGGGAAATGCGGGAAACTCGTCGCTTCCTATTCCGGCGAGGTTGTAGGTGCTGGCCCCGGCCAGTATCTTCACCCAGCTGTTCTCCGTCTCCTCGAGGGAGATGCTCTCTGAGCCCGACTCACGGACAATTTCAAATATCTTTTTCGAGGGCAGCGTCAGAGAACCTATGGACTCCACCTCGGCCGGTACAAAAAGTCTCAAGCCCACTTCCAGATCCGTACCGGTGAGTACAAGTCCATTACTGGTTGCCTCGATGAGAATATTTGACAGAATAGCAAGAGTTCCCCTCTTGCTGGTTACATTCTGCAAACTGCTCAACCCCTCTATCAGATCGTTGCGCTGGACGTTGCATTTAAGACTCATGGTTCCAATCCTTTTTTAGTATAATTAAGTAGTTATTATTATTATTAATGATGGTGATATGTTGAGTAAAAGGGTAACCTCTTTAAATCGCAGCAAAAGTTATCAACAAGGTGGCTTTTGATAAGATAGAGTTTCTGTTAAAAAGCGGTTATCAACAGTGTTGTCAACAACCCGTGAATAGCTATTTAACAAAACGATGTTGACCAATTGTTGAAAACGAAATAAAGGACCAAAAGAGAAGAATTTTTTAATAATAAAAACAAGCACATAAATACGCTACTAAACTGCTCTTAATCTAGTGGAAAATAGGGAAAATTTCAATAAAATAATGGTTTGACAAAGGTGGATCAACACGCGCTTCACTGTCTGCAGGAAGATATAAAAAAATATCTTGAAAAATATCTCAGCCAGAAGGTGTACTCAGCAGCAGGATTGGCTGTCTCAAGCAGGTTTAAAGAGCACCTCAGAGATGTTTTTATAAGTGTCGGCAGATCAGGGGAGCAGGACGACGAAGAAGTAGATGAAACGACCATTTTTGATCTGGCTTCACTAACCAAGCCGCTGGTCACCCTTCCTTCCGTACTTCATCTTCTTGACATGGGAAAAATTTCCTGGAACGAACCACTTGACTCGCTGCTTGAGCGTTCGCTAGGTGATCCTTTCAGCAGGGTGGATCTATACAGTCTTCTCTGCCATTGTTCGGGATTTGCTGCCCATCGAAAATACTGGGAAAAACTTATATCCTTGGAAGGTAAGAGCAAAAAAGAGTGGCTTCTGAACAAGATACTCCAGGAAAAGAGCGAATATAAAAAAGGAACGTCCCATCTTTACAGTGATGTGGGGTATATTTTGTTAGGTTATGTGGTAGAGATAAAATCCGGTCTGGATCTGGACGACTATTGGGAAAAAAATATAGCTGAGCCAGTGGGGGTTGAAAAAACTCTTTTTTTTAACCCCCAGAAGAAGCAGAGAAAAGTTGGAGGCCTGGTATCCACGGGGTATTGTTCATGGAGCAAGGAGCCGTTAACAGGTCTGGTGCACGACGAAAATTGCCGCGCCCTGGGGGGAGTGGCCGGTCACGCCGGCTTGTTTGGCTCGCTTCAGGGAGTTCTCAAGCTTTGTCAAGAATACCTGCATCTCTATCACCACAGGAAGAGCAGGTTGCCGTTCTCATCGGAGACTTTTGCAAGAGCCGCGGCTCGGGTGGGGGAGTCGGACTGGAGTTGCGGTTTTAGCATGGTATCGCCTGCTGGGTCCAGCAGCGGCCGTTATTTTTCTAAAAAAAGCATAGGCCATCTTGGCTTTACAGGGGTTTCCTTCTGGATCGATGTGGACAAAGAGGTGGTGGTGTCTTTATTGACCAACCGGGTCAAACAGGGGCCGGGCATGGAGGGAATAAGAAAAGTGCGGCCGCTGCTGCACGATGCGGTCATGCGTTGTCTGACAGGTAAAAAAAATCCCCCGGCAGAACCGGGGGACAAGTGATTACCACCAGCAGATAGTCTGATCGGCGGCGAAAATCTTGTCGACCAGTGCGTCATAATCGGGACTCTCTACAGCAAGATCAAAAGAGTCTTTTTCTCTGTCTCTGGTTACAATCTCAACCAGCTTTTTAACCGTCTCGTCGGGTTCGGAGCGATAAACGTTTAATATTTTCATGATCCCTCCTCTATTTTAATCCGTAGGGAACAATGATATCCATGTCCCTGAGTTTTTCGCCAAGTTCTTCCAGGTCAATCGGTTCAAGACCGTTTTTCTCAACGTTGGCAGGTATGGTTGAGTAAATATCTCCTTCCATGTCCCTGAGCATCTCCAGACTTTCCAGATTGTGCTCGTCGAGCTTTTCCATCTCGACGTCCATGACGACCCCGTAAGAATACATGTTTTCCACCGCCAGGCCGAGGGCGGAGCGCATGCCGTCGACGGCGTAATCCTTGTGCCTATACATGAAACAACATTTTTTATATTCCATGATATCTCCCTCTATAAGCTGATATAACAGTCGTAATCTTCGATAATGATTCCGTGTTGCGCCTGGGTTGCCATTTCCTTGCTGGTCAGACCCTGGGGAATATCCTCGACATCGTATCCCTGTTTCTTATAGCTGTCGACACAGATTGACACGTCATCGGCCAGTTCGCAAAGCTCCGGAAAAGCCGGATCTTTTGCATTATGAGTTGCCGTCCAGGTAAAGAACACCTTTACCTTTGAGCCTTTGGCCTTGGCCGCTTTGGTGATGCCCATTACGTGGGCGAAGTTGTCGGGGTTGGTAACAAAAATACCTAGACTTTTTGCCATTTCCTGCCTCCTTGTCCGCACCGGGCGGACGACCGGTAAAAGAGGACCCCTGATGTAAGAGTGCACCAGGGGTCAGGTAATTTCCGAAAAGTATCTGTGAGGCCTAGCCCTTCTTGATAAAGAAACTGAAGAACCCGCTCTCCTCCTTTTCACCCAGATATTCATGGCCGGCACGGTCACACCAGCCCGGAATATCGTTGCGCGAGCCTGGATCGGTGCCGTCAACCTGCAGGACTTCGCCGCTTTTCAGTTTACCGATTTCCTTTTTGGTACGCAGAAGCGGCATCGGGCAGCTCAATCCTTTTGCGTCGAGAACTGAATCGGCTACTACATCTGCTGCTACCTGTTTAACATCACTCATTTCAAGCCTCCTGATTATGTTTCATGATTCACCCGAATCGGGTAATTTGTTCGAGTCTTTACTCCCTCTAGGCAAAGTAAAAATGAACCCAGCTTCAGTACCACATCCATACATGTTTTTAGCATAATAAATTGTTATGTCAAACCAAAACGGAAGGTAGAATAACAACGTAAAAACAAAGATGTACCACGTTGTCGCACTATTGACAAAAAGAAAAAGCAAAGGTAAAGCTTGGAAGTTAAAATTTTCCCCAAGGACTGAATTTTCAGGAGGACTCTATGAGCGAACAGAGCGTGCTGGCCCAGAAGGCCAAAGATCTCTACAAGATCTTCTGTGAAACGGAGTGGAATGCCACCGTGACCGGGTTGGTTGTCGGTTTTTTCTCGGTGATGATCATGGCCTGGTGGAGACCCTGGGGGGCGGTCGGCGCGATTCGCAACTGGGGTGACTGGATAATGTACTCGATCACCTCGGTGTTGGGCGCCGAGGCCGGCTTCTTTGCCTACTACGAGGAGGCTCCCCGAGCCATTCTGGCCAACACAGGGTCGGTGATCGGCATAGGTTTTGTGCTCGGCGCTTTTGTGTCGGCCTGTGTCGGCAAAGAATTCGCTCTTCGTATTCCGCCCTACCGGGAAATGGTCAAGGCGGTGATCGCCGGTATCCTCATGGGTATCGGTGCGACCCTGGCCGGGGGCTGCAACGTGGGCGGCTTCTACAATGCCATCGGCAACCTCGGGGCCAACGGCTTCTCCATGATGCTGGGCCTGATTTTCGGCGTCGTCCTGGGGCTGAAACTGCTCTACCTGGAGATGGAGCACATCAGCTGGGGGGACGGCGGCGCCAAAACCATCAATTTCCCCAAGCCGCTCATATACCTGTTCGGCGCGGCAGCAACCCTGTATGTTCTCTACATCGCCTATAATTTTTCGGGTAACGAGGACAGCGATTACGTGGCCTCGATGAGTGGTCTTATTCTGATCGCCGCCGCCCTCGGGTACGCAATGCAGCGGGGCCGCTGGTGCATGGTTCAGGGGTTCCGTGAACCGCACATGACCGGGGACACCACCATGGCGCGGTCGGTTATGCTTTCCATCCTGGTGGTCGCTGTCGGGGCGGCAATCCTCAAATATGAGGTCCCGGCACGTATCGATGGCGAAGCGGTACTGAACCCGATCAACTATGTCCGCGGCACCTTCGGCTGGGGTGGCGTGCTGGGCGGCTTTATCTTCGGTCTTGGCGCCATGTTTGCCGGCGGCTGCGGCTCGGGAACCCTGTGGCGGGTCGGAGAGGGGCAGGTCAAGCTGATGATCGTGGTGCCGTTTTTTGGCATTGCCTCCTCCATCATGACCTCCTGGTTTCGCGATTATGAATTCGAGGCTGACGGTGTTCTCGGCAAGTACGTCTATATGCCCGAAGTCATGGGGTATGGCCCGACCCTGTTGTTGATCGCTCTGGCCATGCTAGTCTGGTACCTGGTGGTCACCTGGAACGAGGAAACCAACAAGCTGATCGTGCCCATGTAAACCAATGTTCACCAAGGATCAGGAAAGGCCGAATTTTCCTTTTGGAGAATACGGCCTTTTTTTTTATTATAGCGACTTAAGTTGGGCAGGTGGATTATCATTGATCCAGGGTGACGTGAGGATGGAGTCATGGTGGTGGGCGGATGCTAAGCGTCGTGTCATCGGGGGAGAGGGACTGACGGGTGAAACGAAATCAGCGGCCCCAGGGGTGAGGTTATGAGGAAAACGGCTATTTTTAAAGATGATCTGTTTCTGATGCACGATCCCGGACCCAACCATCCGGAACGAATCGATCGCCTCAGGGTAATCTATGATTTTATCGAAAAACCTGAGCACCGGAAGAAATTCGTGTTTCCGGATTTCGGGCCGGCAGATCTGGGCCATTTAGAAAAGAACCACGGGGAGGCCTTGATCAGACGCGTGGCGGACACCTCCGGCAGACGATACGATTATCTCGATCAGGATACCGCCACTTCGGCCCAATCCTACGAGGCAGCCCTGCTGGCGGCGGGGGCGGTGATCAGCGGGGTTGATCTGCTGCTGGAGGGTGAGATTGACAACGGCTTTGCCCTGGTCAGGCCTCCGGGCCATCATGCCGAAAGAGATCGGGCCATGGGGTTCTGTCTGTTCAACAACATCGCGGTGGCCGCCTGGCACGCAGCTGTCGGCCATAATCTTGAACGGATAATGATCATCGACTGGGACCTGCACCATGGTAACGGCACGCAGTTTTCTTTTTATGACACCAGCACTGTCCTCTACCTCTCCACCCATCAGTTTCCTTACTATCCGGGAACCGGTGCGTTGCAGGAAACCGGTATCGGCGAAGGTGAGGGGTACACCGTCAACATCCCGCTGCCGGGAGGTTTTGGCGACCACGAGTATGCAGCTATATTCAACGATATCGTCATTCCGGTGGGGCGCGCATATCAGCCTGAACTCATTCTTGTATCTGCCGGGTTTGATATTTATCACGGCGATCCCCTGGGTTCAATGTCGGTGGGCCCGGCGGGTTTTGCCTACATGACCCGTGCGCTGCTTGGCCTCGCCGAGGATGTCTGTCGGGGCCGCCTGCTGGTGACCCTGGAGGGAGGCTATAACCTCAAGGGTCAAAGAGACGGGGCTCTGGCTGTCCTGTCCGAACTGCTCGGCGGACCGCTGACCGACGACGATAGCGAATTCTACCTTGATGATGCAACGGCCGCACAGTTCATAAACAGCCACAACTCCCACGATGCTATTGGCCGCGCCATCGAAGCAGCGGGCAGCCACTGGAACATCTAAGGTGAAAGGGTAATGTCTGTGGAAAAGGAAAAAGCAGCAAGGATCATCGTCGCCGATGACGATGACCTGGTATGTAGCGCCGTAGTACAGATTCTGGAAATGTTCGGCTATGAGGCCGTTGGCGTCCTGGGCGGAAAGGAGCTACTGCGGAGGGTGGATGAGTCGTTCGACGTCATACTGCTCGATATCCACATGCCCGACCTCAATGGCTTTGAAGCCATTGAGGAACTAAACAGAAGGGGCTCGGAAATTCCCATCGTCCTGTTGACCGGGTCAGGCTCCATGGCCGATGCCGTCAGGGCAATCAACATGGGGGTTTATGATTTTCTCTGCAAGCCCATCGAAGATCTGGATATTTTCAATGTCAAAATCAGACGGGCGGTTGAAAAGAGGAACTATGTCCTGCAGGAGCAAAGATACAAACAGGCGCTTGAGGATGATGTCAGGCGCAAGACTCTGCAGCTCGAAGAACAGAACAAACTGCTGCGGGCTTACAGCGACAGTCTGGAAAATGCCACCGTCCAGTTGATGAGCAGTCTGCAGCGGGCCATGGAGGAAAAGGACTATTACACGGCCGGGCATACCATGCGGGTGACCAGTTATGCGTCCATGCTGGGGACCGCCATGCAGCTCGACGGTCAGGATCTCATCGTGCTGAGACGGGCGGCCCAGTTTCATGACATCGGCAAGCTGGTCATCGATCTCTCCTGTATCCGGAAAAAAGGTCCACTGAGCGATGAGGAGCGGCAGCTCATCAATGAGCATCCCAGTGTCGGGGCCAATATCATTAAACCGCTTGGGTTCATGGAGCGTGAGCAGTTCATCATCCGCCACCACCATGAGCGTATAGACGGGATGGGATATCCCGATGGTCTGGGCGGTGCAGATCTTGACGAGTTAACCAAGATCATTACTGTGGCTGACAGCTATGATGCGATGACATCGAGCAGGAATTACCGGCGCAATATGAACGTGGAGGAAGCCATCGAGGAGCTCAACCTGTGTGCCGGTACTCAGTTTGACACGGAGATAGTCGGTGTGTTCACCGACCATATCTCCCGGTTCAGCCCGGAGTATCTGGCCATATCGGCCGGCTCAGATCAGTTCGGCCACAACAACCTCATCAATTAACTACTTAGCTATGCGAATAACCAGAAAAGAAGTCGAGCATGTCGCCCACCTGGCGCGGCTGCATTTGGCAAGCGAGGAGCTCGACCTGATGACCGAGCAGCTCGATATGATCCTCTCTTACGTTGCCAAGCTCGACGAGCTTGATACCGAAGGAATCGAACCGACGACCCACGCCTTTTCAATCACCAATGCGTTTCGGGATGATATCGTTGAGGCCTCGCTGGAGCAGAAGAAAGCACTGGCAAACGGTCCGGACCACAGCGACGATTCGTTTATAGTCCCCCGCGTCATTTGACCTGAAAATTTCATGGAAAAACAACTTATAGAACTTTTCGAAATCAGAGGGGAGTAACTGGGGTTAATTGAGGGGATGCCGATAATTCTCTACCGAGCAACTACCAATTCCTTCCTTCGGGCGGGCCGCCCCAACTCGTGAAATATTCAGTTAGTCAATATTGAATCAGTTATAGATTGCTGCAACCAACAGGGCGACACAAGCAGCCCTTTGTCTTTGAGGAATTTCATGGAGCCTTACGAGCTGACCATCACCGAGGCCGACACCCTGCTGGCCGAAAAAAAACTATCATCCGATGAATTGACCCGGAGTTGTCTCGAGCAAATCGAGCGCACCGAGGGAGCCGTCTGTTCGTTTATCTCGCTGGATCCAGAACTGGCCCTGCAGGCAGCGGCTGAGGCCGATCAGCGCCGGCAGCGGGGCCAGGGCGGGCCCCTGTGCGGGATTCCCCTGTCGATAAAAGATCTGCTCTGCACCAAGGACCGAACCACCACCTGCGGTTCGAAAATGTTGGAGAACTTTGCACCGCCCTACGATGCAACAGTGGTGGAAAAACTCAACGCAGATGGAGCGGTGCTTGTCGGCAAGGCGGCGATGGATGAATTTGCCATGGGCTCCACTTCGGAGAACTGTGCCTACAAGATTCCCGCCAACCCCTGGAACGTCGACTGTGTCGCCGGGGGCTCATCGGGGGGCTCAGCCGCCTCAGTGGCTTCCGGCCAGGTGCTTGGTTCTCTGGGGTCCGATACCGGGGGCTCGATCCGGCAGCCGGCAGCGCTGTGCGGGATAGTGGGTATGAAGCCTACCTACGGCAGGGTGTCCAGGTACGGTCTGGTCGCCTTTGCCTCCTCGCTTGATCAGATCGGTCCCCTGACCAGGGATGTGACCGACAGTGCCCTGATGATGCAGGCCATCTGCGGTTATGATAGACGCGATTCCACCTCGGTTGAGCGCCCGGTGGAGGAGTATCGAAGCTTTCTTACCGAGGGATTGAAAGGGGTGAGGGTAGGCGTTCCGCAGGAATACTTCCCCGAGGGACTTGACCCGGAAGTGAACCAGGTTGTGATGAACGGGGCTGAGGTGTTGAAGTCGGCCGGCGCTGAAATCGTTGAGGTGTCGATCCCCCATATCGACTATTGCGTAGCCGTCTACTACCTGATCGCCCCCGCCGAGGCAAGCTCCAACCTGGCCCGCTATGACGGCGTTGCCTATGGGTTTCGCCAGGCAGGTGCCAACGATCTGATCAATATGTACAAGGATACCCGCTCCCAGGGATTCGGACCGGAAGTCAAAAGAAGAATATTGATAGGCACCTATGCTTTGTCATCGGGGTACTATGATGCTTACTACAAGAAAGCGTCCCAGGTCAGGACCTTGATCCTCAACGATTTCAGACGGGCCTGGGAGTCGTGTGACCTGCTGATTTCGCCGGTTTCTCCGACCCCGGCCTGGAAGAAGGGAGAAAAAGTTGATGACCCGCTGGCCATGTACCTCTCTGACATTTTCACTCTGTCGACCAACCTGGCCGGTCTGCCGGGGATATCGGTGCCGGGAGGCTTCAGCAGCAGCGGTCTGCCCATCGGCATCCAGCTCCAGGGTCCGCACTTTCACGAGGGTCCCTTGCTCAGGTGCGGTTTCAACCTGGAAAAGGGCTTGAACCTGAAGCGGCACATTCCTTCGATTTCCGTCTAACCCAGACGTCACCCGTACCTACGAGGCCCCGGTCGTGAAGATAGAGATACCTGAAAACATAAGGGCGATCACCCCGTATCCCCCGGGCAAGCCCATTGAGGAGCTGGAGAGAGAATATGGCATCAGCGGCTCGATCAAGCTGGCTTCCAACGAAAACCCTTTTGGACCTTCACCGGCTGCCGTTGAAGCCATGCGGGAGTCCCTTGACAACGTGCACCGCTATCCCGACGGCTCCTGCCATTACCTGAACCAGGCCCTGGCTGAGCACCTCGGGGTTGCGGCCGAACAGCTCGTCTTTGGCAACGGCTCCAATGAAATCATCGAATTTCTGGTCAAAGCTTTTGTCAAGGAAGGCGGAGAGGTGATCACCAGCCACCCGTCCTTTCTGATGTACCAGAAGTTCGTGCAGATACGAGGCGGACGCAATCACGTGGTGGAACTCAGGGAGATGCACCACGATCTGGATGAGATAGCGGCGCTGGTATCGCCGGCAACGAGACTGATATTCATCGACAATCCTAACAACCCGACCGGCACTCTGCTGACCCGGGACCGGCTCAATGGTTTTCTCGCCAAGCTGCCCGATCACCTGATCGTGGTTCTCGATGAGGCCTACATTGATTTCGTCGACAGGGATCAACGCTACGACACCCTTTCTTTGCTCGATGAACGGCACGGGCGCTGCGCAGTGGTCCTCCTGAGGACGTTTTCAAAAGCCTACGGTCTAGCTGGAGTGCGCATCGGTTTCGGCATCATGGCCGCGCCGGTGGCCGCCTGCCTGCATAAAGTTCGCCAGCCCTTCAATATCAATCTGATCGCCCAGCAGGGCGCCCTCGCAGCCCTGAGTGATCACGATTTTTATGAACTGACGCTGAGAAAAACGGCGGCAGGTAAGCGCTATCTGACGGAGGGCGTGCGTCGGCTCGGCTGCGCACCCTTTCCGTCCCAGACCAACTTTTTTCTGATCGATGTGCACACCGATGCGACCGCCCTCTATGAGGTGATGCTCAAAAAAGGGGTTATCATCAGATCCATGAAAGCCTATGGGTTTGACACCTTTATCAGGGTCAACGTGGGCACGGATGTGGAGAACGACCGCTTTCTGGCGGCCCTTGGCGAGGCTCTGAGGGAGTGCGGTGATGGCTGATACGGCTGCTCAAATCATCACCATTGACGGTCCTGCAGGAGTCGGCAAATCGACCATCAGCAGAAAGGTGGCGGCCCGCTACGGATTCACCTACCTCGATACCGGGGCCATGTATCGGGCGGTTGCCTGGTATCTGGTCAAGCACGGTATCCGCCTCGACGACATTCCCGCGGTGGAGTCGGTCCTCGATCGGATTACCATCACCTTGCTGCCCGCTGAACAAGAAGACGGCGACGTCGGGGTAGTCCTCAATGGCGAGGACATATCGGCACAGATCAGAACACCCGCTATATCGATGGTCGCTTCAACGGTATCGGCGCTGCCGGCGGTAAGAGAGAAGCTGACCGCTATGCAGCGGCAGATTGGAGCGCAGGGGCGGGTTGTCGCCGAGGGCAGGGACACCGGCACGGTAGTGTTTCCGCAGGCCTCCCATAAATTCTATCTCGATGCCACACCCGAGGCGCGGGCCGGGAGAAGGGCGCAGCAGCTCAGGGAGCGAGGTGAGACGGTGGATGAAGCGCAACTGCTGGAGATGACCATTGCCCGGGACAGGCAGGACAGCGAGCGCGAGGTTGCACCGCTGAAAAAGGCCGAGGATGCGGTCCTGATCGATACCACGCGGCTCGATGCAGATCAGGTTTTTGAGGCGATTACGAAGCTGATAGGGTGACGGGATAAACCAGGTATTCCAATCGGGGGCGCCCGGCCGGAATACCTGGGACAAGCAGCGAGAAACTATTCGATGACGAAATCCGCCCGCCGGTTCTGGCTCCAGGCGAAATCGGTCTGCTCGAAGAACAGTGGTTTTTCCTCACCGTAGCTCACCGTCCTGATTCTGCCCGGCTCCACTCCGAGATCGATGAGATAGTCGCGGACGTTTATTGCCCGCTTCTCACCCAGGGCCAGGTTGTATTCTTTGGTGCCGCGGTCATCGCAATTTCCTTCGATGATTACCGTGTTGGGAACCTGCTTGAGATAATCGGCATTCTGAATCATGCGGTCAGCCATGTCGGGTCGGATAATCGCCTGATCGAAATCAAAGTAGACCGGGACGAGGCCGCTGGAGGAGCGCCCGTGCATCTGCTTGTATTCATCGCTCTGCTGATCCATTGCAGCGGCGACAGCGCCGGCGGCGCTGCTGTCGTCGAGTGTGCCTTCAATGGCCAGGTTGTTCTCTGAATAGGCGCCCTCGCCGGTTGGGTAGGAGCCTGAACTTGATGTCGAGCTGCTCGCCGCACTGTCTGACTCTGGCGGAATGACAGGCTTCTTGGTACAGCCTCCGGTGAGGACTGCTACTAGGGCGGTGACAGCAATAATTACCAAGAGCCTGGTGACGACCTTTTTCATCTCTGCTCCTCTTGCTCAGATTAATTTTCAGGGTGAGTGGATTGTGGACCGGTTATTTACTATCTAAGCGACTGCGGTCTCGATCGATTATTGACTGTGCAGCCGATCAATCTATTCTAGCTTGATTGCAAGAGAGGTCAAGGTTTTTGTGGCGGTGTGGCCGGTTTTGGAAGACTGTGAAAAACACCATCTCCTGAAGTATATTTTTATGAAATCATTAAAATTATTTAAAAACACAGGGGCCCTGTAATGAAATTTGTCTCAACCTGCGGGGCCGGCCTGGAAGCGTTGGTTGCCGGCGAAGTAAAAAGTTATGGCGGGCAAATTTCCAGCTCCAAAAGAGGAGAAATTCGCTGGTCGGCTCCACTCGAAGCCGGTTATCGCGCCTGTCTCTGGTCCCGCTTTTCCTCCCGCGTGGTCCTGGTGCTTACTGAGTTTGACATCCAGGGGAGTGACGATCTGTATGAGGCGGCACATTCCACGACCTGGGAAGACCATCTTTCGGTCCGAGACAGTTTCGCGGTGGACTGCGTCCTCGCGGACGGAGGCCCGCTTACCAACAGCATGTTTGGGGCACTCAGGATTAAGGATGGAGTCGTTGACCGTTTCCGGGAGCGCACCGGCATCAGGCCCACCGTAAAGGTGCAGCGCCCGGCTGTCAGGGTTTATCTCCAGGTGCATGGGAAGCAGGCGCTGCTCGGTCTCGATCTGTCCGGGGAGGGACTGCATCGGCGCGGCTACCGGGTTGCGTCCGGGCCGGCTCCGCTGAAGGAAAACCTGGCGGCGGCGATCATCGCCTTAAGCGGCTGGGAAGGCGACGTACCACTGCTGGATCCGATGTGCGGTTCAGCGACGCTGTTAATCGAGGCAGCTCTGATCAGGGCCGCCTCAGCGCCGGGGCTAAGCCGATCCTACTATGGACTGACTGGCTGGCGGGGACATCAGGAAAATATCTGGAATGCACTGGTGGCCGAGGCCCTGGAGCGGGAGGCGGATGCCCAGCAGCAAGAGTGGCCGCCGCTGATCGGTTATGACGGAGATCGTTCGGCCGTTGGCGCGGCCCGCAAGAACATCGTCCAAGCCGGTTTCGCAGACCGGATACATGTCGAGCAGCAGGAAATCCACCGACTGGACGACAAGCTTGGAAAATCAGGATGTTTAGTCTGCAACCCGCCGTATGGTGAACGTTTATCTGACAGTCAATCGGTAAAGCATCTCTACCGCTTTATGGGAGAATGCTTCCAGCGTCGGTTTCCCGCCTGGAGAATTGCTCTCTTTACAGCCGCACCCGACTATGCGGACCAGTTCAAAGTAGCCTTTGCATCAAGCGTAAAAATCTTCAACGGGCCTCTCGCCTGCCGGTTGTTCAGCGGCTTCCCGCTGCCGGTCTCAGACAGAAATTGGCTGCAAGATTGGCACATGAGCTCG
>JAHEER010000177.1 GCA_024640625.1 Desulfobulbaceae bacterium | reverse complement strand
ATCATCGGGTGGTGCAGGCCCCTTCTCTTCACTCCCTCTCTCCAACCCTGCACCACCCTTTATCTATACTCTGCCCCGCTCCACTCGATAATGGCACCCTCGAGCGTTGCAGATTTGAAGAAAAATAGGGATATGCTTTTCTAGCTTTGTAAAATTAATGCCACAATGAGGCATGTAAAGTTCATGTCCATCACAAACTGCCAATTCCGCATTTTTTCAAAGGGTTACTGATAATCAGTGGGGCAGCGCAGAAATATGAATTGGCCAGGTTTGCCCAAAGGATCCGATTGGTGATGGTACCCCTTGTAAACAGCGTAAAAGGCGAGTTGTCTCTTGCTGGAGTGGGTGTATCTTCGAGTGAGGAAACAGTCTTTCCAGCCCACTAAGCATCTAAGTGAACCATGCCTGTAAGGTCTTATTTTCCCGGGCCTGAAATGGGCTGTAAAGCAAAAAGGGATTGGCCGGTCTGGCGCAATCCCTTTTTATATGTGGCGTCCCCAACCGGATTTGAACCGGTGTTGCCGGCGTGAAAGGCCGGTGTCCTGGACCTGACTAGACGATGGGGACCTGATTGTCCTGGTGGGTCGTGTTGGGCTCGAACCAACGACTCTCTGCTTAAAAGGCAGATACTCTACCGACTGAGTTAACGACCCCGTGAAACGCAGATTTATACAATCTACCATATTTCGTGTCAAGAAAAAACACTCACTTTTTTTCTCACCTGGCTGGGCTGAGGTCAAGCATATCAGGGGCGATGGCCGGATGTCGGAGACGGTCCGGTAAGGATTTTGTCTGCGCTGTAGAGTAAATTAACCTTTGTGGCAATTAACTGCGGATGCTATATAAAAGTCTTCGTTAAACCACCCGGTTTTTTCGGGCCAGTAACTTAAGCTGCCAGCAGGCGAAGACCATGAGTTTTTTGGCAAGATCATCAAGCTTTGTTCGATTTTCCGTTGAAGGCGAGCTGCCGGACAATCCACTCGAATTCCTAGCGGATCGCATCAGCTCTTTCGTGTTTGAAGACATAGACGACACCTTCGAGGAATATTCGGTGGGCTGGGTGTCGGTACTCAATATGTTCGATTCGGCTTTTGCATACGGTTCCCACCTCTACGGGGACTATGTCGTGCTGTCGCTTCGGGTGGACGAGCGCAAGGTGTCCCCGTCGATATTGAAAAAATTCACCCAGAAAGAAGAAGAGCGGATAAAAAAAGAGAAACAGGTCCCCAAACTGAGCAGAACCCTCAGGCTGGAGATCAAAGAGCGGATCAAAACCGAGCTGACCAGAAAGGCGATGCCTGTTCCCGCTGTCTATGATCTGGTCTGGAGCCTGAGTGAATCAGCGCTCTATTTCTTCTCGACCAACAAAAAAGCGCATATGCTGCTCGAGGACTTTTTCAAGGATTGTTTCGGACTGGTCCTCATGCTGCAGATTCCTTTTACTACAGCAGGCCAGCTGCTGAGCGATGAGGCCCGGCAGGCTCGGTTGGAACAGATCGCACCGGAAATTTTCGTCTAGAGGCAGGTAATCATGGATCTGGTTGATCTCATCACCGAGAAGAGGTTTTTCGGGCAGGAATTTCTCACCTGGCTCTGGTGGAAAAGCGAAGAGCGCGGCGGTTCTGTCGAGTTGGAGGGGCAGGGCGATATCATCGTCGTATTCGAAAAGCACATGCTGCTCGAATATGGGGAGGCGGATTATAACGAGCGCCTCGTCTGCTCCGGTCTGCAGACCGAACTCAAAGAAGCCCGCACTGGTCTGCGCACCGGGAAAAAGCTCGAACAGGCCAGGCTGCGGATCAGCAAGGATGAAAGGGACTACAACCTGACCCTGGGAGCCACCTTTTTCGAGTTCAGAAACGTCAAGCTGCCCAAGACCGAAGGATCCGAG
Source organism: Desulfobulbaceae bacterium (assembly GCA_024640625.1). Classification (GTDB taxonomy): domain Bacteria; phylum Desulfobacterota; class Desulfobulbia; order Desulfobulbales; family Desulfocapsaceae; genus JABDQA01. The sequence goes on along the minus strand of JAHEER010000177.1, from coordinate 3,503 downwards.
CAGACGGCCCAATCATCCGACGCAGAGCTGGAAGGGGCGGTGCTGGAAAAGATCTTCCTGTTCGAGGAGCTCGTTAAGATCGTAAACGATCTGCTGCGCATGTTTGCAGAGGTGCGGACTTCTGAACAGTGGCCGGAGGAATTGGCGAGGGTGCGCGCCTGGGTGCATAAATCCGCGGACCGTGTATGAAATTGTCTTTTCGTCCAGACGCCTCGTTGGGGGGAAATTTTTTTTCTGGATGAAATTTTCAATTTATAGAGTGACATAGATATTGAGCTATAGATTTAATTGATTAGAGACCAACCAGAAAAGAACCATGGAGTTTGAAACGGTAATAGGGCTGGAAATCCATGCCCAGATGAAGACGGACTCGAAAATATTCTGCGGTTGTTCGACCGAGTTCGGCGCCCCGCCCAATACCCACACCTGTCCGGTCTGCCTGGGAATGCCCGGCAGTCTGCCGGTGCTCAACAAGCGGGTGCTGGATTTCGCCATCAAGGTCGGCTTGTCCACCCACAGCAGGATCAACCCGGTGAACCAGTTCGCCAGAAAAAATTATTTCTATCCCGACCTTCCCAAAGGCTATCAGACCTCCCAATACGACAAACCGATCATCGAGGACGGCTACATCGACATTGAGGTCGAGGGCGAGCAGAAGCGCATCGGCATTACCCGGATTCACATGGAGGAAGATGCCGGCAAGCTCATTCACGACGAGAGGGAGCCGGTATCCTATGTCGATCTCAACCGGACGGGCACACCGCTGCTGGAGATCGTCTCCGAACCTGATCTGCGCTCGCCGCAGGAAGCCTCTGCCTATCTCAAGAAGATCCACGCCATCCTGCGCTATCTCGATGTCTGCGACGGCAACATGCAGGAAGGCAGCTTCCGTTGCGATGCCAATATTTCTCTGCGGCCGGTCGGTCAGCGGAAATTCGGTATCCGGACCGAATTGAAGAACATGAATTCGTTCAGAAACGTGCAGGCGGCGCTCGAATACGAGGTGCGCCGGCAGCGCGACCTGCTGCTGGAAAAAGAAGAGGTCGTCCAGCAGACCCTGCTGTGGAACCCCGACACCAGCAAAACGGAACCGATGCGCGGCAAGGAAGATGCCCATGACTATCGCTATTTCCCCTGCCCGGATCTGATACCGGTGGAAATCGACACGCAGTGGATCGAAGAGATCAGGGAGGGGCTGCCGGAGTTGCCCGACCAGAAAAGGAGGCGGTTCATCGATGATTTCAGCCTCCCCGAATACGACGCGGTCATCCTCACCGAGTCAAAAGAGCTGGCCGATTATTTCGAAGCGGCGGTGGAGATCTGCCCGCAGCCCAAAAAGGTGTCCAACTGGATGATGACCGAGCTGCTCCGAGAACTCAAAGGGGCTGAAATCGATCAATGCCACGTGCGGCCTGATCAGCTTGGCTCGCTGCTCAATATGGTGGAAGAAGGGACAATCAGCGGTAAAATAGCCAAAGCGGTCTTCGCCGATATGCTCGACAGCGGCAAAGACCCCGAACTGATCGTCAAGGAAAAGAACCTAGTGCAGGTTTCCGATGCATCTGAGCTGCTGGCCCTGGTGCGGGAGATTATCGAGCAAAACCCCGGCCAGGCGGAAGAGTTTCGCGGCGGCAAGACCAAGGTAATGGGCTACTTTATCGGTCAGCTCATGCAGAAAACCAAGGGTAAAGCCAACCCCAAACTTGCCAACCAGCTCTTCAACCAGGAGCTGTCAGGCTGATCCGGGAGTAGATGGACAGGGCGCAGTGGCAGAAGAGGGGACGCGGGCACCGGAGCCGGCTGCGTCAGCGCTTTCTTGAGCACGGACTGTATAGCTTCAACGATACGGAGATATTGGAAATACTGCTCAGTTTCGGCACCCCGCGAAAGGATTGTAAAGATCAGGCTCGAGCCCTGCTGGACCGTTTCAAGACCTTTCCGGGGGTCCTCGATGCCGACCGGGAGGCCCTGCTCTCGGTGGAAGGGGTTGGCCCCAAATCCAGTTTTGCCCTGGGGTTCATCAAATCGACCGCGGAGCACTACCTGAAGCAGCGGCTCAAAAGCCGTCGCTACTTGAACTCATCCTCTCAGGTCATTGATTTTTTGAGCCACTCGCTGCGCGGCCTGCAGATCGAAGTGTTGACCGTCATCTATCTCGATGCCGCCTTGGCCATCATCGATTCGGAAAAGGTGGCCGAGGGGACGGTGAACGTCAATACGGTCTACCCCAGAGAAATCATCAAAAAAGCGCTCGGCCGCAACGCCTCGGCGCTCATCGTCGCCCACAATCACCCCTCCGGAGTGCTGACGCCGTCAGCGCAGGATCGCCAGATGACGAAACAGCTCTATCTCGCCTGTTCAATGATGCACATCAGGTTGCTTGATCATCTGATCATTGGTGATGGACACTTCAGTTTTGCCGATGCGGGCATCATCGCTCAGATCGCTTCATGGTGCAGTTCAATTACCAGTTCGTCAGAAACATGAGCTGTCTCTATCTGCATATCCCCTTCTGCCGGGCCAAGTGTTCCTACTGCTCCTTCAATTCCCAGGGGGGCCTCGAAGCGCTGCACCCCAGGTATCGACAGGCACTGATCGCTGAAATAGTCTCGGGTCAGGACATTCTTAAACCGCTCGAGACGCTGTTCATGGGCGGCGGCACCCCGACGGTGCTGGGTGTTGAAGATTTGAGAGCGGTACTGGACACCTGCGGCGACAAGTATGGGTTTACCGCGGGAGCGGAGATCAGCATCGAGGCCAATCCGGAAAGCGTCGACTACCATGTTTTGAGTGTTCTTCGAGAGGCGGGCTTTAATCGGCTGTCCATCGGTATCCAGAGCCTGAACAATGAGGAATTGCAAAAGCTGGGCCGGGTCCACGATGGCGCTCTGGCGACAAAGGCAGTCAAGGACGCCCGCCGGGCCGGTTTTGATAATCTGAGCCTCGATCTGATGTATGGCCTGCCCGGGCAGAGCACCCACAGCTGGCGCGAGACACTGCAGGGGGCTCTGGAACTGGGGCCCCGCCATTGTTCCGCTTATCAGCTCACCATCGAAGAGGGGACACCGTTTCACAAAATGGCGGCGCAAGGAGCCCTGAGTATGCCAGCGGAAGAAGCAGTGCTTGAGATGGATGAGATAACCCGCGATTTGTGTAGAGAGGCGGGTTTGCACCAGTACGAGATTGCCAATTTCGCGCAGCCCGGCTACGAGTGCAGACACAATCTCAATTACTGGCACAATGGTGACTACCTCGGCTGCGGCGCCGGCGCGGTAAGCTATGTGGGCGGAGTGCGGGAGCGGAGGGTGGCTGCGCCGTTGAGCTATTGTGAGGCCGTCGAGCACGGGGGTGAACTGATCGTCGAAAGAGAAGCACTGTCATCTGTCGATTCCTTCAAAGAGACGGTGGTGATGGGCCTGCGTCTTCTTGCCGGGATTACCGGGCGCCAGCTGCAGGAACGCTATGGTCTCGATCTCTCTGAGGTTTACGGCTCCACCCTGCAA
>JAHEER010000176.1 GCA_024640625.1 Desulfobulbaceae bacterium | reverse complement strand
TGTCCGACAGCTACCGGGTGCTGCCCCGCCACGAGATCGCCCGGGTCAGCGAGCTGCTCCAGTCCCAGCTCCTGCAGCCCTTGAACATCAACCCGGTGCAACCGCAGCTGGGTAGAAGCGATCTTGCGGTCCTCCAGGGCTCAGGACCGGGACAGGCTTCGCTCAACGAATACAACTCGCTCTTTCTGCGCAACCGCTTTGCCCTGCAGGCCAGCGGCGTTGCCGGCAGCAACGAAACCCTCGGCGATGAACTGGTCCACTCGGCAGTCTATAACAAGCTCTCCTACAGCATCGGCCAGTACTACTATACAACCGATGGTATCAGAGAGAACAATGACCAGCGCTATGAAATCTACAACGGCTACGTGCAGGGTATGGTGTCGCCGAAGACAAGCTGGATGTTCGAATTGCGCTATGATGAAGACGAAATTGGTGATCTGACCATGATAATTGATCCCGCGGTCTACAATTACGATCCCACAATCCGTCAGACATCTAAGAACAAGAAAGGCCGGGTCGGTTTTCGCCATGACTTTCTGCCCCATTCCACCTTGATTGGCACTGTATCACTTGATTCAAGTGACGAGGCTGTTACAGACTGGGCTGGGGTAAACATTTTTGCCGAAGGCGAGGGGATCATCGGTGAACTGCAGCATCTTTATAGTTCAGACCGTTTCAGTCTGCAGAGCGGAGCTGGGTATTTCTATTCAGAGTTCGATGAACGATTAGAGATCACTGATCCGTTTCTGTTTGAGGAACAAGCTGAAAACGAATTGAGGCATGCTAACATCTACAGCTATTCCCAACTGAACTTGCCCTACAAGATTATTGCTACTATTGGCCTTAGCGGAGACCTGCTTGAAAATGAATCTACTGATGTAGATCGAGAAGAGCTCAACCCAAAGCTGGGTCTTACCTGGCAGCCAGTGAAGAGCACGCTGATTCGCGGAGCGATTTTTAAGACCGTGACCAGGAGCGGTATTAATTTGCAAACTGTGGAACCGACCCATGTGGCCGGTTTTAACCAGTTTTTTGATGATGTTCTAGCCTCGCTTGTATGGAGCTATGGCATCGGTATAGACCAGAGATTCTCAAAAACGCTGTTCGGCGGCGCCCAATATCTGCAGAGGGATTTGGACTCTCCTTATATATTTTTTGATGATTTCGGCGAACAAACATCGATGGAAGCGGATCAGCAGGAGCAGATCGGTTCCGCCTACCTCTACTGGGCCCCGGTACAATGGATGTCGCTTGGGCTCGAATATTTTTATGAGGATTTTGAAGAGGGAGAATTAAACACTATCTTTGGTGTCAACGGGGTGACCACTCAACGTGTCGTACCCCAGATAGGCTTCTTCCACCGCTGTGGGTTTAGTGCCAGGGTGTGGGCCAACTATGTCGACCAGAAGAGAGATTTTGACGGAGAGTATATTCCCGAGGAGGCGGTGGAGAGCGATCAGTTCTGGCAGGTGGATGCCGCACTGAGTTACCGGCTGCCCAAACGATACGGTCTCATCAGCTTGGTGGCCAAGAACCTGTTCAACGAGGAGTTCAACTATATAGATACCGATCCGGCAAACCCAAAATTTTTGCCGGAGCAGAGAGTATTTCTCAGTCTAACGTTGCAATTTTAAAAACGACTGTTGTGAATGGAAGGATTTCATTACCGATTCGATAAGTCGATAACGCAGCTTTCCCATTTAGTAACGGAAGGTTATCCATAAACCCTAGAACAGAAGGAGGATAAAATGGCCCTCAAGTCCAAATTTAAATTTAAATCAAAGAGCAGTGGTGAAGAGTTTATTTTTTCTGAAGAGAATGATGAGTTATTTGAGGAGACAACAGATCCCAAAATTTTGGATCAATTAAATGAGGCTAACCTTGAGTGGGCAGTATACAGTTTCAACCCCACCTGAATAAGGTTAAAAAACGGCAAGGTCTATTGTCGATAATTTTCAGGGGGGGTATTTCCCCACCGGAATAACCCCCTGCCAATCGTTAGCCGCCGGTTCGGTAGTAGCTGGGGAAAGGTATAGGTTTAGGCTAGATGTTATGCTTAGCTGCTGGCTGCCAAATTGCCACGGCATTGTCAGCTTGGTGGTCAAACATCCGTTCAACAAGAAGTTCAACTACATAGATAGCGATCCGGCTAATCTTATATTTCTGCCGGAACAGCAGGTGTTTCTCACTCTTTCATTACAATTTTAGCACCGGCTGTCGGCAGGATACCTAAACGGCTAATATTTACCCATGTGGTGGTGTTGTCTGCTTGTATGACAGTTAACCATTAAATCTGCTTTATCTTTTTCTTAGGGTTCTAATGAGGATTAATCAATAGATCCACAGGATCATCTTGCACTCTGCACAGAATGAGAGGAGGCGATAAAAAGGAGAACTAATACTCAAGGAGGAAAATCGATGAAAAGGATTATGACTGGAGTGATTTTAGTGCTTGCCGTTCTAGTATTCAGTTCATCCGGGGCATTAGCTAAAGATCAGTTGGAAGGGGGAAATACAATTCATATCAAAATAAAAGGTAAGAAAATGCTTCGGTTTCAGGTTGAATATGATGCGTCTGGTAATCCGATTGGAGTCGTAGATAAAGATGATAATTCAGCGTGGGAAGGAACCAACCGTCCTTCCTTAGAGAACGAAGTAATCTCTATATTTACCACGAATCCTTGCACTGTATGCATCGGATCTACATGCTGGAGAAGGAATTGTTGACGAAACGCTGTGATTTAACATAGAGGATTACTTCCCCACCGGGATAATCCCCTGCCAGTCGGTTGCCGGCGGTTTGCGCAGGTAGGCGCGGCACAGCTCCAGATAGAAGCGTGAGGGGCCGTCGTCCGGCTCCAGATCCAGGCAGCGGGCCAGAGTCACCTCGGCCTGCTGCCATTGTCTCGCTTTGAACAGCTCCAGGGCGGTGGGGAAAAGTTCTGTGTAGACAGGTGCGATAGAAGTTGAGAACGCACCATCAGCACATATCTGGTAGATGGTCACCGGACGGCTCTTGCCGCTCAGCAGGAAGGTACCCAGCAGCCGTTTCTGGAAGCCTTCGCCCTCGACAACTGTCTCCTCAGAGGCCAGCAGCCGGGTCCGGAGCCTCTTGTTCAGCCCCTCGATCCGTGAGGCGGTGTTGACGATGTCGCCCACCGGGGCGTACTCGTAGTGGCCCGCGGCGCCGATGTGGCCCATCAGCAGGTAGCCCGAATGGAGCCCGATCCGGGTCGGCAGGGCGTGCTCCGGGTGGGCTTGATTAAACTCTTGCAGCACCTCGATGATGCCCAGGGCCGCCTGACAGGCTTTTACCTTGAGTTCCGGTTTCGGTTCGGTGGACGGCCAGAGGGCGAACATCGAGTCGCCGATCATATTGGTCACCGTACCGCCGTGCTCCTTTACCTGGCCGAACAGGAGCCCATAGTAGTCCTTCATCACCCGGCTGAGCTCCTCGGGACCCAGCCGTTCTGAGAGTGTCGTATAGTTCTCGGCGTCGCTGAGCAGACAGGCGCCGTAGATCATCCGGTCGCCGCTGGTGACGAAATCGAGGTCTTTGGATATCTCCTCGACCACGCTGTCGGGCAGGTAGAGCTCCAATGCCTTTTGCATATGTCTGCGTTCCCGCCTGGAGCGCAGGTATTTGTAAATGAGCGCCGTGAGATAACCAGCGGCCGGTAGAAGTGCCAGGGGGACGACGACCGGGACCCAGACGGCGTGATTGGCAAAAAGGAACCAGGCTGCCGCCAGGCCTGTTCCCCCATAGACGAGCAGCGCTGTCGCGGCCGGCAGCGGCGAAAGCGGAAAAGTGAGCAGACAGACGAGCAGGGCGCCAGCAAGCAGAATTGTCGCGCTTGCAGCAAAGGGCAGCGGCTTGAGAAAGCTGCCGTCCCTGAGGTTGGCGTAGACGGTGGCGGCGATCTCCACCCCGCTGAGGTCGAGCCCGTCGGGCCTGGTGTAGACGGTGTGAAAGCCGTCCTTCTGTTCGGACCAGGAGGTGCGGGCGGCACCGATAAAGACCACCCTGTCCTTTATTGCTGCTTTAAGAGCTGGGACTTCTGCTGAGTCCTGCAGTACGAGCTTGTGCATCGAAATGGTCGGCAGGGTCGACGGCGGCCCGTAGAAATTTACATAGACGTGGTGGTCCTCCCCATACACCTTGATCATCGCTCGCAGAAACTGCATGTCGGCGGTGGACATCAGGTTGCACGATTCGGAGAGCAGCGACATGCCGGTGGGCACCGACAGGCTCTGAACAAGCTTCAGTCTGATCTGCCGCATGGCCTCGACCAGCCCCTTCTGCTCGGCTATCTGGGATAGCGGCGTGGTGGATGCACTGAATTCCTCCGGAAATGTGTGCTCCAGGCAGGTGAAAAAGTGTTTGTTGCGGTTGAGGGCGCCAGCCTGGAGCACCACCACCGGCAGGGTCGGGATGGAGCCCATGGAGTTCTTGAAGGTCCAGGCCTGGTTGACCCTGACCGGCACCTTGGGCAGGGGAAAGGGGGCCATGGCCTGGCACGAATCACTCAGTACCGGGGTAGGGGAGACCAGCACTTCCAGCTCATAGGCGGGACTGGCTTCAGTCTCTTCACTGGTCACCTGTCGGCGCAGCAGCCGCTGGACCAGGATGACGTTGCCGGCTCTGCGGATTGCTTCGGCAAAGCGGCGGTCTTCATCCTTGGCATCGGCAAAATGGACATCGAAGGCAATTACAGCGGCTCCGTAATCGACCAGCCGATCGATCAGCTCGGCATGGACATCCCGGGGCCATTTGAAGGGATTTTCGGGGTAACCGAAGCGTTCGGCCGATTCCTCGTCGACATTGACGATGACGATGCCGCCGGGCGGCTCCACCGGGCCGCGCAGCCTGAACAGCAGAGCCAGCCCCAGATTCTCTTCGAGGCGGACACCGAGCGGCGAGGCCAGCAGCACAATACCGGCCAGGGCCAGGAGGAGTCCGAAAATCAGGGGCGCCGCTGCCTGCTTCATGATGCTGACACTACTCTTTTTCGAAGGTGATTTGGTAGGCGCTGATCTTGTTGAGCAACCCCTGCCGTGACAGCCCCAGTGCTTTGGCAGCCTGGGAGCGGTTGCCGTGGGCGTCGGCCAGGGCCTTTTCTATCATCTGGCGTTCAACTTTGCTGACTGCCTCTTTGAGAGAACCCGAGAGCCGCAGTTCCGTAGCACTGTATTCGATTCCAGATGGTCGAAGCTTGTCGGAAAGCAGCTCGGGGGAAATCAACTCCCCGCCAGCGGCCATGGTGAGGGCCCGCTCCATCTCGTTTTCGAGTTCCCGGACGTTGCCCGGCCAGTCATAGCGCATCAACAGATCCAGGGTCTGGGGAGTGACCTGGGGCATCGGCTTGTGGTACCTGGTGCTGAATTTTTCCAGAAAATGGTTGGCCAGGGCAAGGATGTCGTCC
>JAHEER010000175.1 GCA_024640625.1 Desulfobulbaceae bacterium | reverse complement strand
TGTGATTCGAGTAGATCAGATCATTGGTAGCTTGTTGATCATGACAGGTAACAATTCTGACACCTCCCCCATCGATGCCCCTGCTATTGATGGAACTCTGACAGCAATTAGTAACTGCTTGGCAAGGGAGTGTGAGTTATGCATTGAGCTCGATGCTATGGCAATTGAGTTGGCAGAGCGATACGAGGAGCTCAATCTGGTTTATGAAACCAATGATGATGTAACACAGTTCGAAAAAGAGGACGATGCACTGGCGCATCTGGTGACTAATTGTCTGGATTATCTGAATGTTGACATGGTTGCGCTACTATTCGAGGGTCAGGAAAGGGTGTTCAGTGAATGCGGGGAGGAACTCGCACTAACCGAAGCGCATCAGCTGATACCGCAGCTCTACAATGAACTGTATGACCGGTTGAGTGATGGGCAGACATGTCTGGTTATTAATGATGTGATCGACCCGCAGCGATCACAACTAACTAATGATGTGCCATACAAGATTCTTTGCTGCCCGGTAATTAACAGCACCGGCGTTTTGCTTGCCGTGCTTGTCTGTATCAGGAAGCTGTCTCGTACCGATTTTTATAATAGTGATAGAAATCTGTTAAAGGCAATGTCAAAGAAGATTTCAAGAATACTCCTGACAAACAATGATTCACTGACAGGCTTGATGAAGCTGCACGCCATGGAAAAAACCATCAATATGGCGATAGCGGCTTCCAGGGAAGAGGGGGTCTACCACTGTTTCCTCAATATCGACCTGGATCAGCTGCAGGTAATCAATGATTCCTACGGTCGGGAAACTGGAAACCTGGTCATATCGAACACCGCCCGGTTACTGAAGCGTAATCTTCGATCCACGGACAGTATTGGCTACCTGAATGAAGGTAAATTTGGTGTTCTCTTGGAGAGATGCGAGCCGGAGAAAGGCTTGCAGATTGCAGAAGTCATCAGACGCATAATCGAGGAAAGCAGTCCAAATTACGGGCATTCAGGCCTTACCCTGAGAGCCACGGTAGGTGTTGTGGCAATCGGGCCGGATACGAGAGATATTGATGCTGTACTTGAATCGGCAGAAATAGCACGTGACAACGCAAAGGATGAAGGCGGTAACCGGGTACAGTTTTACAGTAACGGCGATCAGGATTTGTTCAGGCGTAAGGAACACATGCAATGGGTCAATGAAATACAGAGCGCCCTGCGTAATGACCGTTTTCGTCTCTATTACCAGGAGATTAAGCCGCTCATGGCTGGCGATGTATCCTCCCATTTCGAAATTCTGTTGCGGCTGGAAGACGAAACCGGTGCACTTGTTGGTCCCGGTGCATTCATCCCTCCAGCTGAACGTTACAATCTGATGCCTGCAATAGACAGGTGGGTTATCGAAAACACCTTCAAATTGCTCTCCCTGCATTTAAACTGCCAGTCAGAAACGAACTATCTTGCAGCCATTAATCTCTCCGGACAGTCGCTGGCAGATGAGGGCCTCGTTGAATTTATTGAGGACAAGTTGCAGAAATATCATGTCGAGCCGAAATTTATCTGTTTTGAAGTAACCGAGACTTCGGCAATTGGTAATCTGGATCTTGCTGTCGGGCTTGTATCCCGACTCAGGTCGATGGGTTGCAGCTTGTCGCTTGATGACTTTGGCACGGGGTTGAGCAGTTTCAGTTACCTGAAACAACTTCCAGTTGATTATCTGAAGATTGATGGTTCATTTGTACGACAGATCCTTGCGGACAGGATTTCACATGCCATGGTTGCCTCAATTAATCAGATTGGTCACATTATGGGGCTCAGGACCATTGCAGAGTTTGTGGAAAACGAGGCAATAAAGGATCGACTGAAACTGATAGGCGTGGACTATGTTCAGGGATATGTCTTCGGCGAGCCGAAACCGCTTGGCCCCTTCCTTGAATACCTGGCCGAGGAGAAGACATTGCAGGCGTGTTAGGCCGGTCAATGAATGCAATTTCATGCGAAAGTGTGTTCCTGACCGCTAAACATATCGGGAGCGGTTGATATTGAATGACGGAGTTGCTGAGAAGTAGTCATTTCACCTTGTTAATTACAGATCAAAGATGCAACCGGCGCAGAATTTATATTAATAATTTTACATTATCCAATACCTATATCATGCAATATACAAGTGATGCATATCCTGCTGAGCCTATAATCACTGGCTGTGTGCTAGGACGGCATAATGTTTCGGTCTGTCTAGAGGTTAAACCGTGAGCGTCATTGAAGCAGCCATTGCAGATGATGTTCTGTGCACACGCGTCGGCGTGATGATGCAATTATCGCCAAGGACCTCTCTGGTTGATGCAAGCCGCATCACCAATTTGGCAGCAACAGCCAGGTTGTGCCTTCAGCAAGGTGACATCCAGCTGGTCCTCGATCTGAGAACGGTTCCGGTTGTAAACAGTGCTGCCCTCGAGGTAATCGCCGACATACGGGATCAGTCCGTACAGCTTGGCGGCTGGCTCAAACTTGCGCATCCCAATTCGATTGTACTCGACATACTGACAATCTCCGGCCTGGCGGAGTCCATCACTATTATCGATGCAGATCCTGCAAAACATCAGCAGGCAGGGCCCGTATCATGTCACCGAAAACTCGGTGAGATCCTCGTAAGCAATGGCTTGCTCACTGAAGAGCGTGTTTTGGAGGCCATACAGGTCCAGAAAAAAACCGGCGTACGGCTCGGAAAAATAATTATCGACAAGGGTTGGGTGCCGGAACAAGACGTGCTGCGAGCACTCGGCGAGCAACTTTCGGTACCTTTCGTTCGGCTACGCCCGGGTGTCTTTGATCCTGTGATCGTGGGCCTGATTGACCGAAAGATTGCACAACGATTGCAAGTACTGCCACTGCAAAAAGTACGTGATGTGCTTGCTCTGGCCACAACTGACCCGCAGGCTATCCCGTTGTTCGACGAAATCGAAACCCGTACCGGATACCGTGTCAGACCGGTCATTGTACAGCGCAAGGAAATACTTGAGAGCATCAATGAGACCTATTCCGGTGATATTGAAACGCTTGAGTTGATCGGGGATGTTGATGAGGACTTCGAGGTAGTCGAAAATATCCTCCCGGATGACTATGCCGTTATCGACGAAAGGGCGGAAGGCAGTCCGATTACCAATCTCGTCAACTCCATCATACAGAGGGCCATTAAAGACGGGGCCAGCGACATCCACATCGAACCGTCGCGCACCAAGTCGCGGGTACGTTACCGCATTGACGGTGTCCTTTATGAGATCACAGTGCTGCGCATCGATATGCATCCCTCTATTGTTTCCCGCCTCAAGGTGATGGCGAACCTGGACATCGCCGAGCGCCGTCTACCGCAGGATGGTCGCATACAGGTGCATACGCGCGGACGCACGGTGGATCTGCGTTTTAGCTCCCTGCCTGGTTTGTTTGGTGAGAAGATTGTACTGCGTATCCTGGATAAGAATCAGTCACTGCTGGATATCAACAGGCTGGGTATGAGCAGCACTAATCTCGGGAAATTCACATCACTGCTTGGCAACAGCAACGGACTGGTGCTGGTTACCGGCCCGACAGGCAGTGGCAAGACCACGACCCTGTATGCGGCCCTGAATCATCTAAACAGCATCGAGAAGAATATCGTTACCATCGAGGATCCCGTTGAGTACCAGATCGACATCGTCAACCAGAATGAGGTCCGGGATCACATTGGCCTCAGTTTTTCCTCGATCCTCAGGCACACCCTGAGACAGGATCCGGATATCATTATGGTTGGCGAGATTCGTGACCGGGAAACAGCCGAGATCGCTGTGCAATCTGCACTAACCGGGCATCTGGTGCTCTCGACACTGCACACCAACCATGCCATTGGTGCCATCACACGACTCATCGATATGGGCGTCGAGCCCTACCTGCTGTCCTCTGCGCTCACCGGTGTCATTGCCCAGCGCCTGGTGCGTGGTATCTGTCCGGCATGCAAGACCCGCTTTATCGCGCCGCCGGATGTGGTCAAGCGCTATGGCTGGGAGGATCAGGGTCAGGTGCATCTTGCACGCGGCCGGGGTTGCCATGAATGCTATGACTCAGGCTATAAAGGCCGCTTCGCGATTCATGAGCTACTAAAGGTTGATGAGACACTGGAGCGTCTGGTGAGCAACAATCCGGGTCGCGAGGAGTTGTCCGTCTATCTCAGGGACCACGATGTGACAACGCTGTTCGAGGACGGCCTGAACCATGTTTTGCAAGGCGAGACGACCCTCGAGGAGGTTTCGCGGGTGATCAACGCATAGGCCCGACAGCATGCCAATTGAAATCCAGCAGCCCCGGGCCATCAATCGTACCTGGAAAAGACCTGATCTGCCGCGTCTTGTGGCAGGTGGCGCCAGAAAGCCTGGTGTGCAGGACCGGATCTTTTTCACCGAACAGCTGGCGCTGCTACTGGAGACCGGTACCGCGCTGCACGCCTCCCTCGAGGCATTGATAAAACAGACAACCAATCCGCGGATGACCGCCATCATCCACGGTCTGCTGGAGCAGGTAACAGAGGGTAAGTCCTTCTCCATCGCGTTGGGAGAGTACCCTGAATTATTCCCGTCCACCTATGTCAATCTGATTGAGGCAGCCGAGGAGGGCGGTTTTCTCGACAGGGTCCTGCAAGAGCTTGTGAATATGGATGAGAAGCGTGAGCAGCTCAAGCGGACAGTCACCTCGGCGCTTTCCTACCCGGTTTTCCTGCTACTGTTCTCCCTGGGAGTGGTCCTGTTTGTCCTGATGGTGGTCTTTCCGAAGTTCGCAGTGATGTTCACGAGAATTCACGACGAGTTACCGGGGACCACCTTGTTTCTGATGGGGGTCAGTGAACTGCTCACCCATCACTGGCTGCCCTTGTCCATCGGGCTGATTGCCGGGCTGGCTGCTCTGGGTTGGTGGCTGCATACCCCGGCCGGAAACCATGCACTGGATACTTTAAAGATGAAGCTGGTCTTTGTGCGCACCATCTTCCTGCAGATCTATCTGACCCAGTCGCTGCGCGTGCTCGGCCTGTCGCTTGCCAACGGCGTGAGCGTAATGGATGCGCTTGCCTCCTGCCGTGACGTGGTGCCGAACCGGATTTTCCGGCAATTCCTAATGAAGGTCGAGGATAAAGTGAAGGAGGGTGCAGGCTTTGCTGCAGCCTTCCAGGAGGCAGACTTCATCCCGCCAACGGTGCGCCAGATGGTAGCTACGGGCGAAGAGAGCGGCAGTTTGGCACATGTGCTGGGGCGGATTGCGGATTACTACGAGCGGGAACTGGGCAGGCGACTGGCTACCTTTTCACGTGTTGCCGAGCCTGTGATGCTTATGGTGATGGGGATTGTTGTGGGGTTGATCGTCAGTTCTCTGATCCTGCCAATATTTAAGTTATCAAGAGCAGTTGGTTAATTTTTGAAAAAAGTTTTCGATATATTTCGAATCA
>JAHEER010000174.1 GCA_024640625.1 Desulfobulbaceae bacterium | reverse complement strand
GCCCGCTCGGAGCTTTGCCGGAAATAGTGGGATGACTCTACCATGGCCTGAATCTCTGCTGAAAAGGGAAAAAGCGGAGACCTTCAAAGGTCTAATAATTAGTTACAATTGAACTCATTAGACTTACAGGGAGTCAAACATCTCCCTATTCGGGTATGGAACACGCAGTAAATATGCCATCAATAGGATTTTGTTATATTGTAAGAAAAAATTTCAGCGATTCGCTTGTTCCATGGCTAATGTAAAAATTCTTCACACCGGCATGACAGAGTGTTTTGATTCTCAAGGTTCGATTATTGACTGTCGTAACTCTGGGCAGGATGCGGCTGTTGGCACCGGTCTCTTTTGTTCCGGTCCGCGTTTCAATTCTGTTTCGGCAGAACTTATCAAGGATAGTCTCACCGGGCTATTATGGAGTAAAGACTGCAGTTTGGTTGAATATCCGCTCACCTGGGAGGATAGCTTTGCTTTGATTGAAGAACTGAATCGTGAAGAGCGCTTCGATCGATCTGACTGGCGCCTGCCGAATCGGCGTGAAATGAGAAGCCTCATCGATCATAGTCAGAAAAACCCTGCTTTGCCTATTGCCAATCCCTTTGTAAATATCAACCTGGGTTGGTATTGGACATCGACTACCGCAGCCAGAAATGCAGCATATGCCTGGTATGTTCATCTTGAAGGCGGCCGCATGTTCTATGGAAAAAAGACAGACTATTACTGGATATGGCCAGTGGCTGGTAAGAGTTCAGTGCTGCCTCAGACCGGTGGGCAGAGCTTAACCAAAGAGGGCAAATCGAGCCGTCTGTCTGATCTGGTAAGCTGTAACAATACTATCGACTTTGGAGTCCCCTGGCCACAGCCACGTTTTCACTTGAAACAGGACGAGGTGTTCGATTCCTTGACAGGTTTGATCTGGCAGGTTGGCGATATCTTCGACAGGCAGCTACTGAGTTGGCAAGAGGGGCTTGAAGCAGCAAGATCTTTGGCCGAAAGAAGCGGCAAGCCGTGGCGTATGCCGACAATCAATGAACTGGAAAGCCTGGTGGATGCGTCAGAGTGCGATCCTGCATTACCGCTTGAACATCCCTTCCTTATCCGCCAGCAGGGCTACTGGTCATCAACAACAAGCGGGTTCGAGAATGATTGGGCCTACGTTTTGTACATGGATAAGGGGGCAGTCGGTGTCGGCTTTAAGAAAACAAGAGAATTCCACCTCTGGCCGGTTATGTCCCCATAAGGGCAAAGATAGTGGTAGTTTGTTAAATAGCATCAACAAGCTGTAGGCAATTTGTCCGATGATCGAAGTATGATCAAATCGCCCAGATGACGAAATAATGTGTGCTTGAAGCTGCTCGGACCAAGAAGCGTGAAGACCTGAAACTCATGAATATGAAAACGGATAGAAACGCACCATGTTGTCAATAATCTCGTTGTTGATAGTCCTGACGCTGTCAATTCTAGTGACCCGCATTGCTACGGTCGCCCTGACCCACACGGGTCTATCGAGAGAATCGGCCCGGTTCCAGGCTCGTTCAGCTTTTACTGGAGTCGGTTTCATCGTTACGGTGCATTGTAAAAGTTAGGATAGCTGATGTTGCCATAAGAAGATAATTTTTAATATATCTTTTATACTTAAACTTCGATTTGCTTCTGTAACATGGTGCATATTGAGACCATTCCACTCATCGCTTTGATTTTTTTGGTTGGTGCCCTCTGTCAATTCATTGCCTGGCGGGTGCGAATGCCGCCAATCCTGTTTCTATTAATCGCCGGCATGGTCGCCGGACCATTGCTTGGTGCTGTTCGACCCGAACAGCTTCTGGGGGAATTGTTTTATCCCTTCGTGTCTCTTTCTGTAGCAATCATCCTCTTTGAGGGTAGTCTGAGTCTGAAGATTAAGGAGATCAGAGGCCTGCATGTCGAAGTGCGTAATCTGGTCTCTTTTGGCATGCTAATAACCTGGATTATTACGACTCTTTCGACAAAGTTTCTTTTTGAAGTTTCCTGGGAAGTGGCAGCCCTTTTCGGGGCAATCATGGTGGTCTCTGGACCAACAGTAGTTGCCCCTATTTTACGCACTGTTCGACCTATTGAATCAATCAGCAATATTCTCAAGTGGGAAAGCATTGTCATTGATCCGATAGGAGCTTCACTGGCTGTACTGGTGTTTGAATTTATCGTGATTGGTGGCGGTCAAGAAGCTTTGGGCCACACCTTGGTAACCTTCTCTCAGCTCCTGATCATAGGCGGCGCTATTGGTCTGATTACCGGCTATCTATTCGGGGTGTGTCTCAGGCTCTATCTTATCCCTGAGTTTCTTCATAATGTCTGTGCTCTCGGCCTCGTTTTTACATCATTTGCTATAGCCGATACAATCCAACCGGAATCGGGACTAGTGACGGTAACTGTGTTTGGTGTGCTGCTTGCGAACATGAGGGACGTTGACTTGAAAAACATTTTGGCGTTCAAGGAAACCTTGAGCATTCTACTTATATCAGTACTTTTCATTATCCTGGCAGCCCGTATAGACATTAATGGTCTGGCGCAACTAGGGTGGAATGCGGTTTTTATCTGCCTGATCATCCAGTTGATCGCCAGGCCAGTCTGCGTGATTGTGTCTACTCTCGGATCAACACTCAGCAGAGTGGAGAAAGGCTTCATCTCCTGGGTTGGTCCCAGAGGGATCGTCGCGGCGGCAATTTCCTCGTTGTTTGCCTTTAAACTTGAGAATTACGGGTATGAGGATGCTGCAATTCTGGTCCCCCTCACTTTTACCGTGATAATTTTTACCGTAACATTACAGAGTCTGACAGCTTTACCGTTGGCTAAATTTCTCAGACTGAAACTTCCTGAAAACGATGGATTCCTTATAATTGGCAGTAATAGGCTCTCCCGTGCCATAGCCAAAAAACTTATCCAATTTGGCGTCAGAGTTATGATCGCCGATAATTCTTCTAAAAAAAGAGCTGAAGCCTACTACGAGGATATCCCTGTTTATCGGGCAGAGCCACTGGGAGAAGATGCTGGATTTAATCTGGACTCAGCGGGTCTGGGCAGTCTGTTGGCGCTCTCAGCAAACAAAAGTGAGAATATTGCCGCAACCTTTTATTACAGGCGAGAATTTGGCCGCAGCAATATTTACATGGTGCTTCCCTCGCCCCGAGTCAAAAACAAATCTCACGACGATTCAAGTGAACAAACAATATCTCGGCTTCGCTGCAAAACTATGTTCAGCGAAGAGGTGAGCTACCCATTATTGGCCGAGATGCATAAAAAAAAGGCTAAAATCAAGGTCGTTTCTCTTGAAAGGAAATTCGACATTGATGAATTCCATGAGGCCCATGGAAAAGATGCGGTACCGTTGTTCGCTTTGGATTCTCAGAATAAAGCCTATTGTTTCAGTCCTCAAAACCGCCTGCAGCCGGAGGAAGGGTGGCATATTCTTTTTCTCGGTGGTGTGTAGTATCTCTAAAATCATCGAGTGCTGCTCTCATTGTACCAATAGCCAAAATACGAAACGATATGGTAGCTTGGATATTTTAGGCTCCAAATAGGAGAAGCCAGCACTTATCAAATGGAACTGGAGTTGGGTACTGTTCCTCATCAATTCGGGAGCAGGACAATTTTTTCGAACTAGCCCCTATCAGAAAGAATACGTAGGAACCTGTTTTCTGCATAAACATATTTGGCCAAACGTTTCACATTTTCTACTGCTACATCATCATGATAGCTACAGATACGTTCGATTGCTGAAGCGACAAACTCGGGATTCGATACCTGAGTATCAAACTATGCCAAAAACAAGACACTTGTTGTAATTCACCAATTTGTTTTGGCAAACACACTGCAGAAAAGTGCTATATATGCTCCCAACAATTTAATTATGGTCAACGATTATGCATGAAGATCGACTGAAAAACCTTAATGGCAAACCTATTGATACTAACGGAGACTATGTGCTCTATTGGATGCAACAGTCCCAGCGAGCCCATTATAATCATGCCCTGGAATATGCTATTTCTCTGGCAAACAGCATTAATGTTGGAGTGGTCGTCTGTTTTGGGATCTCAGAAAAATATCCCGAGGCCAATGTGCGGCATTTTGGATTCATGTTACAGGGCCTTAGTGAGACACGGTTTTTTCTTCATGAACGTGGGATTAAATTCATTGTCAAAAAGGGTACCCCTCCAGATATAGCACTCTACTTTGCAGGAAAAGCAGCTGCTGTGGTTTGTGATCGGGGCTATCTTAAACACCAACGGCAATGGCGACGCTTTCTTGGTAAAAAAGCAAAGCAACAGGTCATTCAAGTGGAGGGAGATAGTATTGTCCCTGTTGAGCAAGTTTCCGATACGCGTGAATATGCAGCCCGGACGATCAGACCCAAAATCCTCAGGCTCGTCGATATGTATTTGCAAGGTTTATCTTTGAGAAAACCCCAAAAGAATACGCTCCACTTGGATATTGAAGGAGGAGTAAATATACAACATCCTGAAGAGGTGCTTTCAACCTTATCAGTTGCTAATGACGTGGGGGTTTCTCAACGGATTCGTGGTGGTACGTCTGTTGCGAGAAAAAAGCTACAATATTTTATTCGCTCCCACCTCAAAGGCTATGCTGACAGTCGAAACGATCCAGCCTTTCCCCAATGCTCAGAACTCAGCCCGTACCTTCATTTCGGGCAGATTTCCCCGATAGAAGTAGCTCTTAAAATAAAGTCGTCCAAAAGTGGATCCTCAAAAGACAAAGAAGCCTTTCTTGAAGAATTGTTGATCAGGCGTGAACTAGCTATTAACTTTGTATTTTTTGAAAAAGACTACGATAAATATGTATGTTTGCCGGACTGGGCAAAGAAGACATTGCATGAGCATAGAAACGACACCCGGCCTTATCGGTATACTCGTAAGCAGATGGAAAATGGCGAAACCCACGATGGACCATGGAATGCAGCCATGCGGGAAATGCGCGAGACCGGTTACATGCATAATTACATGCGAATGTACTGGGGCAAGAAGATCCTTGAGTGGACAAACACACCGGAATATGGGTATTCCACTGCTCTTTACTTGAACAACAAGTATTTTATAGACGGACGTGATCCCAGCTCATACTCCAACATCGCCTGGATTTTTGGTCTCCATGATAGACCATGGAAGGAAAGGGATGTGTTTGGCAAAGTAAGATATATGAACGAAAATGGATTACGACGTAAATTTGATATAGGTGCATACATCGACAGAGTAGCTCAACTGGTCGAAAATAAATAAAAATTACTAGATACGGCATTGTTAGCATTTATGTATTGAATTTAACACTGCCAGATCGAAGGTAATCTGTTTTGCCTTTACCCTCTGCTTGGATGTTTCCTGATGCTCTTTAAATTGTCAGCAATTCAGTGAATTAACACTGCCACATCCAAGCTTCGCGATTCCGCAGGATGGGTTTCGATGATAGATATCCGGGTA
>JAHEER010000173.1 GCA_024640625.1 Desulfobulbaceae bacterium | reverse complement strand
CAGAGCGGGATGCTTTACAGCATGGGCTTCGTGATCGCCACAGGGTGTTTGCATGGTATTGGTATCGCGCTCGGCCTGATCCATCGCTGGCCAATTGGCAACCTGGCCTTGCGTGGCTCCGGGGCATTTATTGCGGCAATGGGGATTTTCTTTCTCTGGCAGGCGGTTGCATGAAAAAACCTTTACCATATAGGGTACTTCTAAGTGCCGGTATGGGAGTGTCTGCGCTTCTCCTGCAACCGTCTGTAGCAGCAGCGCACCTGGTGACCACGGGTATGGGCCCGGTGTATGATGGCATCGGCCACCTGTTGCTGACACCCGAGGACCTGGTTCCGGCAATGGCTGTTGCCCTATATGCAGGCCTGCGGGGAAAAGAACCAGGCAGACGTGCCCTGTTTTTCTTCCCTCTTGCCTGGCTGATCGGAGGTTTTGCAGGACTCCTGGTAAACTATAACCCGGGTTATTCTCTGTCAGTGCTCTCGTTTCTTCTTTTGGGAGCTTTGATTGCGGCCGATCTGCGAATGCCGGCACATATTTTTACCCTGTTGGCCGTGGCCGTCGGTGCCATGCACGGTTTTTTCAACGGCATAGCCATGAGGAGTGGGCCAGGAGTTTCAGGATTGCTCGGCATCGCGGCCACGCTCTTTGTCCTGGTCGCCATTGGCTCTGCTGTTGTTGTTTCACTCCAAGCGACGTGGACAAGGGTAGCGGTTCGAGTAGCGGGCAGCTGGATAGCAGCCGTGGGTCTGCTCATGCTTGGCTGGCTGGCAAAGGGGAATATCAAAGGATAACAACCTTGAGTCAGGGCAGATCGACAAGTAGATACCGTAAAACGCTAGTATAGCGCAACGTGCCACTGGTTGCAGATAATTCGAACATGTTCTAAATGCGAACAGGGATGAAACAATGGATGTAACAGGATTGGTGATATTTTTGGCAATTGGTGCCGTAGCAGGCTGGTTGGCTGGAACTTTGATGAAAGGGGGCGGCTTTGGTCTGCTTGGTAATATCGTTATTGGCATTATAGGTGCGGTCGTTGGAGGCTTTGTCTTTGGCCTGCCGCCATCGCTGGTCCTCGCCCAGACCGCCGAGCAAAGCGGATGAGGAGCATCGAGGTTCGCTGTCGAGGGTAACGCCCTCTTCGGCCTGTGGACCTGGGGCGACGATCCTGCTGACCCCGGTCGGTGAAGGGGTCTAGCAGGGATCAGCAAGCACCGCTGAAAACACCTCAAAAGGTAGCAAGGAGAAAATACCATGCATAAAAGCAAACTATCCGCACCTGGAAGCATTATCACATTGCTACTCTTATTCATTTTCTTGGCAGCCTCGACCCCCTTGCTGGCGGCAACAAAAGAGCAGATCGAGCAGCAGAGAGCGGACATCCAGAAAATGGCGAACGAGACGCTTGAGCGTCTCTATGCAAGCCAGCCTTCAGCAAAAAAAGCAATAAATAATGCCGCCGGCTATGCCGTATTCAGCAACTTCGGAATGAAGATACTCTTTGCTGGCGGAGGATCGGGCAAAGGTCTGGCGGTTAGTAAAAAGAGTGGTCAGGAAACCTTTATGAAGCTGATAGAGGTCCAGGCTGGCCTTGGCAAGGGAATAAAGAAATTCCGGTTAATTTGGGTCTTTGAAAATCAGGCTGACCTGGATGGCTTTATAAACAAAGGCTGGGAGGTTAGTGGACAGGCGACGGCGGCGGCTCAGGCTAGTGGCGAGGGGGGTGCTTTTGCCGGGGCCATGTCAGTCAGACCCGGCGTCTGGCTCTACCAGTTGACGGACGATGGCTTGGCCCTGGAACTAACAGCCAAGGGAACTAAATACTACAAAGATGACAATCTCAACTAGCCCATGCTATCCACTTCAATATAGATAGTCCGGCAAGGCAGGCTGACCAATTTTCGCTTCTTTCAACTTGGCATTGGGCAACTAGATTAGTTGCCCAAGCAATATCTCGTTGATATAGCCAAAGAATAATAAAGACTGTTCTATGATGCTAAATATGAGTTCGGCATAAGATCATTCGTTATTGTCAGCACACATATGTAGCCGCCTAACTACCACATTATTCCATTTACTAATGTGGTTATATAGATTAGTTTTGTACCTATCCTCTTAATTCTACTCTAATTTGATGTATTGATGAGCCTAGGAAATAATACTCATCCTTCTCTTTCTGTCTTTTTCAGGGTTTTTCTCTTTCTTCCTCATATTAATCAATCATTTTCGCAGCTAACAACCTTTAGCAGACGGGCGGCATCCACATGTCTCTCGGGTGAGCTTGGCTATATATAAACAATATTATGTTTGGAGCAGAAAGGTTCGGTCATATCACATCAGAGACTTCAAAAGGGGGAGAGGCTATGAACATTCACAAGTGTTTATTTTTTTCATTATTCTTTCAGATTCTATTCTATTCTTGTTTATTGCCAAATCTGTTGGCAGCAAATTTGAGTGATTCATGGGAGTTCCACCTTGCACCCTATGCCTGGCTCGCTGGGTTGGATGGCTCGGTGGCAACACTGCCTGGATTGCCACCGGCGGATATCGACATAGACTTTTATGACGACATCCTGGGCAATATCAACGGCGCCTTCATGCTTGTCGGAGAAGCTCGAAAAGGTCGCTTCGGCATGACCATGGACCTGGTCTATACCGATATCGAAACTGATTCAGCTATTCCCGGGGAGAATTTTACCACGCTCACCTCTCAGACTACCAACTGGATTGTTTCGGCTGCAGGTTTTTATCGGTTGACGGCAACTGATAAGGCCTTTATCGACGGTCTTGTCGGCGTCAGATATTGGTCGGCTGATTCCAAGTTGACCTTGAGTGGCGGCCCAGCGGGGTTTTACGCAATAGACAATAAAGAGGAGTGGTTTGACCCGATAATCGGATTAAAAGGCCTTACCATGCTGGGCGACTCAAAATTCTTCTTGAGCGGTTTTTTGATTATCGGTGGTTTCGGCGCTGGTTCCGACTTCATATGGGACATCAATGCCAATCTGGGATACCGATGGGGAGAAATCTTCTCCACTACCATCGGCTATCGCTACCTGGATGTCGATTATGAAGACGACGGTTTCCTCTATGATGTTGCCCAACATGGTCCGACACTTGGATTATCGTGGAGATTTTAACACCATTTGAAAACCCGGTTGTAAATAAAAGAAAATTGAGCCTCTTGCAAAACTCTCTGAACGAGAGTGACACCGGGGATTTAAAAAGCTAAAAAAAAGACTATAATATATTGAAATAATTGAGATTGAGCAGCATATCCCGAGAAATAACCAGGGCATGGGCCGGCCTGCGGCGGAACGAAGAGCGATAGGTCGCAGTTTCGTTGCTAAAGCGGTCTTTGGCTATCCCCAAGAAGTGGGTCCACTTTCCTGGACCACCAGACGGCAAAGTTAAGGTGGACTCATTTGGCTACGCCGCCTTTTTCAATCCTGCCAGAGGGGGTACCCCCTCTGGCAACTCGTTCTGATATATTTCCATCGGCTTGCGGCCGTTGAACACAGAATGCGGACGACGGCTGTTATAGAAGTCGAACCACCAAGTCAGTGAACGCCGGAGTTCGCTGCCGGTTTTCTCGGGTTCCGTAAATGCCATCAGCAAGCACGGTGTCAGGATACACGCCCGTGCGTCGTTTATACGATTCGATCTGTTCCTGTAAATCACGACTCTCGTTGAACGCATCCCAACTGATATGATCCACCAGCGCGATACCCTCTACCATACTGACACTGAGCTTGGAGCCAAACTCAACCGGCTTGCTCTGCTTGCCGCGAACGATAGGTCGCACATGGGGCTGAGATATGCTGACGATCCTGTCGTCGCAGCGTCTGCTCCTGCTCCGGTACATACCGTCCTGCTGGCTGTACACATGCTGGATAATCCAATACTGGCGCCTAGCCTTTACCCGGTAGGTCCGGGGTTTGCGATCCCTTGTACTCAGACGATACAACTCGTCGATCAAATCTTCTGAGATGCGCCTGGCTTCATCCAGTAATCCCAGATCCGTTGGATAGCGGATCGATTGTTCCGCGTCAGTTGCATCCACAACCAGTTTGCCGCAGTTGCCTGGTTCACCAGCTTGATCCTTTATCCCGCCTTCACGGGTTCCCGCCCCCAATCCGATCTGGTCAAGGATTATCTGTTCAAAACTACTGAATACCTGGGCTCCCATACGTTTACGAATCTCTACAAACAAACTCGGGGCAAAGGGCGGCTTGTCTGTATAACCGCTGAAGCCGACGAAGTACTGGAGATACGGGTTCTCCTGGATCTGCAGAACGGTTTCCTCATCGCTCAGGTTCAGCTTATGTTTGATGATCACCGACCCGATTATCAAGCGGGCATCCTTGCAGGGCCGCCCACGATTGGCATCCATCGCCTGATAGTAGCCGACGGCCAGTTTATCCCAGCAGATAGCCCTGCTCCATTTCACCCATCTGTTCTCCGGACTCAGGTGACCGCCGAAGGGAAGGTGAAATCCCTCCAAGGGAATCTGCCGGGTGCTTTTGTATCTGATCATGTGCAAGCCTTTTGACTGGTTTGTAGCAATTGACTTGCATATTATACTATGTTTTTCTGTAATTACATTAATAATAACAGATATTTATAATATTTTAAGGGGATCTCAAATAGTTACAAGACTCTAAAAGATTATTGATTTAGTCATGAACTTGCTAAAAAAATCGTCAAAATTGGTCGTGCCGTCAACGATTTTCTGATATGTCACCTGTTCTGATAAGATTGGTATGGGGTTTTCTGTCGCCCTGGAGGAGATTACTTCAGGCAATCTTTTCGCTTGGATTTTCAGGCAACCATTGTTTCTCGCCGCGAAATAAGTATCGTTATTGTATGCGGCTGCTCATGTACAATATACGCTACGCGACAGGACACAAAAAAGGTTACCATGTGCCCATCCCGTTTGCTGGATTTTTCAAGAAAACCAATGTAAATCTTCAGCGTATTATAAATTTCATCAGCTCAGTTAACCCCGATATTGTTGCCCTTGTTGAAGTGGATTCAGGTTCTTATAGATCAAACAATTTCTGCCAAGCCCAGATTATTGCCGATAGCCTTGGCTACAATCACGTTGTTGAAAACAAATATGGTTCCGACTCACTTGCTCAGAAAGTTCCCGTGCTTAAGCAGCAGGCAAATGCCATACTTGCGCGGCAGGGTATTGAGAATTACCAATACCACTATTTTGAACAAGGTGTAAAACGGCTTGTAATCCAAACAGATATTCAAACTGTGGCCATTTTTATTGTGCACTTGTCTCTAAAATATCGGCACCGACAAAACCAACTTGAACACCTCCACAGCCTTATTCAGGAAACAGATAAGGAAGTCATTCTTACAGGTGATTTCAATACCTTCTGGGGAAGCAGGGAACTCAATTTATTTCTTGCCGCAACAGATCTAAAGAACGCAAATAGTGCCAACATGCCATCACACCCAAG
>JAHEER010000062.1 GCA_024640625.1 Desulfobulbaceae bacterium | reverse complement strand
AAGTAAGCTTTACTTTCCCCGAAAAGATCTCGGAGCCCATACAACCGGCCTCCATTACGAGGCAGGACGGCAGAAACTGGCAGCTCAGGCTGCTGAAGCCTAGTGATCTGCACCAGGCGGCTCTTTGTGTCAGGCAAAACGCAAATGTTCCTTTCAAATTGTGTATCACAAAATCAATTCCACTGGTATCTGAAAGTGATTTCAAGCGAGCTAAAAACTGAAATCTAAACATAGTTTTTCCTTTCACTGGAGCCACTGTTCCTTTTATTTATAAATCTCACCCAGCCCATTTTACCCCAATGATTCCCGCTTGCACTAGGGCCAGAAGTTTTCTTCGTCAACAACCGGCTGCCGGACAAGTTGCCTCGAACGTGCGAGTCTGTCGAGAGTTACGTTCTCTTAGTGCCGGAACGTCTCAATGCCGAGTTTCTGAAGGTGAGCGGTCAGCGCCCTGGCACTGCTGAAGTGATGGCCTTTCATGCCCAGCTCTCGAGCGGCCCTTACATGCTCCTCGGTATCGTCGATGAACAGGGTTTCCGCCGCTTCAATTCCAAGCCGCTCGAGGGCAATCCGGTAAATTTTTTCATTCGGCTTGACTACCCCGACCTCCCCTGAACTAACCACCGTGTTGAAAAACGCCAGGATCTGCCACTCAGCTAGCCACTCTTCAAGGCCCGGGGGGTGATTGGAGACAATTCCAAGCCGGCAGCGCCCCACCAGTGTTTTGATCAGATCGACTACCTCCTGGTTGATCTTTTCGTCTGCATAGTAGCGCCGCCTGAAAGCTTCGGTCTTGGAGGGCGAATCCAGGTTCAGCTCAGGTCCGATCGCCTGCCAATATTCCTTTGTCTGCAGTTTACCAATCAGCGCCTGCTCCCACAGAGGCGAGTCGAACATGATGCGGTTGATCGATCCCGGGCGTAATCCCAGATCACACTCGTAGGTATGAAACAAGTTCGAGGGTTTCGGGGCTGAGATAACCCGCCCGAAGTCGAATAGCAGGGCCCTGATCACCGGGATCCGGTCTTCTCTTCAGTCTCTGCAAACAGCGGCTTGGGCTTGGCCACCTTTTTCGGGGGCCCGCTGATGAATCTGGCAACCAGATGAAAGGCCTCGTCATCGGTGAACTGATCCGGAGGATGCTTGCAGAAAAAGGCGGAGGGACCCTGCAGGACACCTGCCTGGCCGCGGTCGAGCGCCAGCCTCGCACAGCGAATCATGTCAATGACCACGCCGGCTGAATTGGGCGAATCCTCGACCGAAAGCCGCAGTTCAAGATCGATCGGAACATCGCCGAATATCCTGCCCTCCATCCTGATGAAGCCGATCTTGTTGTCCTGCTGCCAGGGAACATAGTCGCTCGGCCCGATGTGAATATTTCGGTCTCCCAGTCGCGTGGCTGCAACCGCCTGGACGGCCTCAGTCTTGGAAACCTTCTTGGATGACAACCGGGTCCGGTCGAGCATATTGAGAAAATCGGTGTTGCCGCCGGTATTGAGTTGATAGGTCTGGTCCAACTCAACGCCGCGCTGCCGGAACAGGTCGGTTAACACGCGATGTACGATGGTCGCCCCAACCTGCGATTTGACGTCGTCGCCGATCAGCGGCAGGCCTTTGGCACTGAAGCGCTGGGCCCAGTCAGGATTGCTGGCGATGAAAACCGGTATGCAGTTGACTACTGCAACCCCAGCAGCAAGCGCACAGTCAACATAAAACTCGGTGGCTTCCTGAGCTCCGACCGGTAGAAAGTTGACGAGGATCTCTGCACCGCTCTGGCGCAGAGTAGCGACTACCTGTTCAGGGGTAGTTTCGAGCTCGTCACTGGGAACGAAACAAAAGTTCGGGTCGAGGCCATCCATATGGGCCGGAATGCCGTCCAGCAGTTTGCCCATCTGAACGATGGTACCGGTAATCGGTACTTCACGGTGAAATATTTTGGTGCAGTTGGGTGGCTGAAATATTGCTTCGCCAACATCCTTACCAACCTTTCTGCGATCGATATCGAAGGCAGCAACAATCTCAACATCGGTGGGCAGATACCCACCCAGATCCCAATGCATCAGGCCTTGTGCACTGCCGTCACCGTTCTCACGGTAATAATGGATCCCCTGGATCAGTGCACTGGCACAGTTGCCAAGACCGACAATGGCTGTTCTGATTGCTGTCATCGATTATCTCCTGGTCAATTAATCGGGCAATTTTACCCGGTGAAAGGCCTCAGCCAGCTCGTAATCGGAACCCTCAGCCAATCGGCGGTACCTGGCGTGCAGCCAGCTTTCCAGGTTATCCACCTTGAATTCCCTGACTTGGCTCGCATGGCAGGCAAGAGCCTCGACTTTCTTGGCAAACGTATCACTGATATCGATCCAGTGGTTGACCTCGTCGGCACCGAAAAAAAGCGCCTCCTTCACCTTGTGCGGCTCCAACCCCTCCTCGAGCAGGTCGGGGTAAGCCATATGATCACGGGCGTAAGGAAACAGGGCATCCATAACTACCTGGCCGACGATGCGATGGTCGCGGTGCCACACGTAGCGGCGGTAAGGGTCAGAACTTATCACCGTTTCTGGTCGGTAGGTGCGGATGAGACGGACGATCTTCTTTCTGAATTCCGGCGTTTCCTCCAGACCCTGATCCTGCATACCAAGAAACACCACCTCGGCAACCCCGAGAACTGCAGCTGCCTTGCGCTGCTCCTGCTGACGGATCTGGACCAGCTCTTCGGGGCTGATACTGCGGTCGCTGGTTCCCTTATCTCCACTGGTGCAGACCACATACACCACAGATTTACCCTCTGCGGTCCAGGCGGCGATACTCCCGGCAGCGCCGAATTCGGCATCATCGGGATGGGCGACGATGAGCATGATGTCAGAGGATGAAACCATCGGCTGTCTCTTTAGTGAATTTTACTACGCAATAATGCTCCACTATAGACACTGTACACCGAGTCTGCCACTCGGGACCAGTCATAACTCTGCACGCTCCGCCTGATGATGAGCGGGTCCTGGCGCCTGGCCAGAGCCAGCGCATCAGCCATAGCCCCTGCCAGACTTCGTGCATCGCCGCTAGTCGCAAAATAGCCATTTATGTCGGGGATAATAGCTTCGACTGCGATTCCCGTCGGCGTGGCCGCCACAGGGATGCCCGAGGCCAGCGCTTCAAGCACGACCAGACCAAAACTCTCGTGGTAAGACGGCATGACGACGATGTCCGCCTGATGATAAATTTCGGGCATACGCGTGTGGTCGACGGTGCCAATGAAACGGACGCGACTCTGAATTCCCAAGGCGCTCACCAGCTCAAGCAACCGCTGTCCCGCTTCGCTTTCAGGACCATCGCCACCAACAAGATGGAGTTCCGGCTCGATCTCCTCATCGAGCAGCGCCAGGGCGGTGATTGCCGTGTCGGCACCTTTCATCGGGTCAAAGCGGCCCACAAAAAGAATCACCGGGGGGCGGTGGCTTTTTCCTAAACCATATTCTTTCGAGGCCGGCACCGGCTTGAAATGCTCAAGATCGACTCCGAGTTGAACCAGATGAAGCGGCGCCCCGTCCGTCCCGAGATGGGCGGCGAGCTGGTCCCGATCGGCCGCGGTGGCCACCATGACCCCATCACAGCAGGCCAGCAGTCGTCCTTCTTCATCGACCCGCAGCTGGTCTTCGCTGTGATCCAGCCTGGCGGCTATTTTAGACATGGCGAGGGTATGAAAGGCGATCAGGTGCGGACACCCCCACGTAGCCTGAAGGCGATCCCCGACCACCGCCGAAAGCCAGTAATTACTGTGCAGGATATGATAATCTGCCCGATGCTGCCGGCGGAACTTCTCAATTTCCTGCTGGTAATCCGGCAGATAATTGTAAAGTTGGCTTTTGCTTAGACGTTCGGTTCCAGGCACTCTGAGGCGGATAATCCTGACATTGGCAGCATATTCAACCAGTGGCGCATCATCGGGAGCCAGTCCCCTGGTGAAGATATCGATCTTCTGCCCACGGTTGGCCAGCGCTCGTGCCAACTCCAGCAGATAGATACTCATGCCGCCGGTATCTCCGGTTCCCACGGTGCCGATAGGACTGGAATGGATCGCCAGCAAGGCAATGTGAAGCGGCTCGGTCATGGTTCCGCCTCTCGCTCCGGTATTCAACTCAGGCATTCGAACACACAGGAGTAGAGCGTGATCTCCGTGCCCCCGAGTTGATATTTGTAGCGCTCGGTGCCGCCAAGAAAATCATAAATTGCCAGATTCGCTTCGATGGCGGCCCGAATGCTCAGCACTTTGCTCATGAGACCGATTGAGACTGCGCGAAATCTTGGGTCGTAGCTGTTGTTGTAAAGATAAAGATTATTCGCATGCTCGATACAGAAGACCATCGCGGCAGGGTCTTCGCCAATGGTCAGACCCTGCAGCCTGAGCATGCCGGCGGCGGCGAGTTCGCCAGCAAGTAAACGAAAGAAACGTTCCCGTTCTTCATTCATAAAGACTGCCTTGTCCTTGCGGCTCAGCCTGAACAGCTTGACGAACCGGTTCATTGCGGCGTCAATGTCAGCCGCGCCGCCACGGTCGCATATGGCTATATCTCCTGACTCATGAAGCCGCCGCAGTTTGCGCCGCACTTCATGCCGCTGTTTTGAACTGAGCCGGTCGAGGTACTCCTGCCAACTGCCGGGCAACTCCATCTCCAGTGATTGGCTCAAGGTAGCTATGCTGCAGCGCCATCGTTCTGTTATTTTTGCGGAACTGGCTATCGAATAGACGATCGAGTCGGGACGCACCGGCTCTAGTACCAGCCTGGTGATCTGCCGTGATTCGAGAAAATCAAACAAGCCGGTAAAAAATCGCTGCTCCTCGTCGGGGGCGACAGCCACATCGCCGGTATCACAGAGATCGGCTGAGCCGATAATTCGAGCGGTGGCGCCCTCCACCATTAACGGGGCAATGCCAATAGGACTCCCATCGTTGCTCACCAGAGTCAGCAGCGCTTCTTTGCCGTCTCCGAATACTCGATGCCAGGCCTTCAGCCACGGCGGGGTAATAAACGGGTTGTCCCATTTCCAGATACGCCCGTATTGCTGCCAGAGCGTTTCAAGGTTGGAGAAATCAAGCCTTTCAATCGTCATCGAAGCCCCACCCTACTGCTCTCCATGCCAGTATCCCGGAGGCTCCTTTACTTCGACCCAGGTACCGCTGCGTGCCGATTCAGCCAGCGCGTCCAATACGGCCAAGGTCCGAATGGAATCTTCAAGGGTAATAAGCGGTGCCCCCCCGTCAGCTACCCGATCACCGAAATGTTCGACCATGAGCCGATACTGGTCGGCACCCGGAATGACAATCGGTTCAGCCGTATCGCTGTCGCCGACCCGATGAAAAATGAGCGCCTCATTGTCCCAGGGGATAAACCCATCATGCGGCACCTCGATAACCCCGGCGCTGCCGATAACTGCATAGGTCTGCTGCAGACCGGAACAGAAGCTGGCCTCGATCGAGGCAAGAGCCGCGCCAGCGAAATCGAGATTGCCTACCATGTGCACGTCTATGCCGCTGTCGTTTCTGTCAAGCGCGAGCGCCTGCACCCTGGAGACCCGGGACTTCAGAATCAGTCTGGCAATGCCAACCCCGTAGCAGCCGACATCGAGCAAGGCACCGCCGCCCCGTACCGAGTTGAGCCGGTAATTATTGCCTTGAGCAAGAAGATCGTCGGACATGGAAAAACAGAAGGCCGCCCGTACCAGCCGAGGGATACCGATCGCCCCCTCGGCAACCATCTCCTCGATACGCTTTGTCCGTGGATGAAAGCGATACATCTGGGCTTCCATCAATAAGCGGCCGCTCCCCGTCGCAGCCTCGGCCATTTTTACAGCCTCGGCAGCACTGCAGGCGAGCGGTTTTTCGCACAGCACGTGCTTGCCCGCCCTGAGCGCCCGAATGACCCATGACTTATGCAGATGGTTGGGCAGCGGCACGTAAATGGCATCGATAGCCGGGTCTACGAGAAGGTCGTCGTAATCCTCGGTGAGCGCCACTATTCCGTGCTCCTTAACCAGCGTCTCAGCCTCGCTGGGACGGCTCGTGGCAAGTCCATGCACTATCCCGTTTTTGGACGCGGAAATAGCCGGCATAACGCACTTTCTGGCAATCTGTGCGTGGCCAAGAACACCCCAGCGCAGTTTATCCGCCATCGATCCTCTCCGGTCGACCGCCTGCGCTCATCGACCTGGCTGCTGCCTCGAGAATGGCTACCACCTTAAGCGAGTCGGCAAGCGGTGCAGCCAGTGGCTCGCCCCAGAGCAGATGGTCGGCAAGATTGGCATGAAAGGCAAAAGGATCACGTTCGGGCAACAGCAACCGCGTCGGTTCAATTTGCCCCTCTCCTGTGCACCGATGCAGGGTAATCTCGGGCATCATCTCGGTGGCTGGGATGTCGTCTTTGGCATAGTAGTAAAGAGGATCGAAACTAACGGCTGAAATGTCCCGCCAGTATCCTACAATGGCCCCGGCGGTACCGAGCAGATACCATTTCGGTTTTCTTGCCGCAGCAATGTCGGAGTGGATGAATTCCGCTTCCGTGCCGTCAACAAAACGAATCTGTATACGTTCCTGATCGGCGTTGGTGACATCGTGCCAGACCCGCTTGTGGCGGATACCGACCACCGACTCCACAGGCTGGGGCAGCAGGCCGACTATCCAGTCCAGGTAGTGGGCGCCCCAGTCGTAGGAGGTACCGCCCGAGACGGGAGCGTGAGAGTGCCAGTAGCCGCAGGGATGATGGAATCCGCCAACGAAAGTTTCGAGATAGAACAGGTCGCCGATCTTTTTACCGGCCACCGCCTTTTTTACGGCCAGGAAATCTGGATCCCAGCGCCTGTTCTGGTGGCAGCTCAGATGTCTTCTCTGAGTCAACGCCGCGGCCTGCATGGCTCTGGTTTCAGCCTGGTTAAGGGCCAGCGGTTTTTCGCACAGTACATGCTTGCCAGCCTGCAACATCTGGATAGAGAGTGATGAGTGGGAATTTGGAGCGGTGGCGATGACTACCAGATCGACCGCCGGATCAGCACCCATTTCGGCGGCATCAGCGTAGGTGGCAATGGCTGGAAAATCAGTTATCGCCTGGTGCAGTCTCTGAGGATCAAGGTCGCAGGCGGCCACCAGGTGCAGTCCCTGAGTATGTTCGGCGGCAATTCCATGAAGCCTGCCGACCGAGGGTGCATAACCAAGAATACCGATGCCCAGCGAGCGCTCAGGCGGCGGCGCCAGCCCCTGGCATTGGCGCAGCAGGCGATAGAAGGCGCGCTGGACCAGGGCCGGGCTGAAATCCTGCAGCGTGGTGCAGGCGAGATACCCGGCGCCATGGCCCCGCCGGGTCAATACGGCGCTGTGTTGGTAGTGATAATCGACATAGAGTACCGTCTCGGTATCATCGCTGTGCACCAGCAGAGGTTGATAAAGTCCTCCAACATAAACCGCATCAGGGAGTCTGGCGCCGAGAGGGTTAGCCCGGTCGGTGAACAGCACCCGTAATTCGGTTGCCGGACCGACCGGGCCCGGCCGCACGCCGAATTCTTCGGGCAGCGGCCAGGTCTGTTGGGCGGCAAGAGCAAGCCAGACCCCGCCGCTTTCGACATAGGGCAGAAGTCTACCGCTGTTTATACCGGGAGCGTAGGCGTCGACGGTAATCACTGCCTGATAGTCGTCCAGATCGGCGGGCGTTTCGTCTTCGATATCGACACGCACATGGTCCATACCGTCAGTGATAGACCTCCAGGCCGTGGCGCCCTCCCCGGGGGAGGCGGTAATCACAAGAATCCTCAACACTGGGTGAACAATCATGATGCTACTCCTTGTCTTCCTCGATTCGCCAGCGATAGCCGTCGACCGTATCCTCTATAGTGATGGAAGCCCTGCTCAGTGCCTCTCGCATTACATCTGCAGCCTCAAACTGCTGGGTCTGGCGGAAATGTTGGCGGACCTTCAGCAGACCGTCAATAAGTGGAGCCATGAGGCGCTGACGGGCTGTCTCTGAAAGCACCTGGCAGGTTCCCATTTCAGCCAGTTTCTCTCGAAAGAAATCGCGTGCCTGGGCAATGGCTTCGGGGTTTTCCAGTTCGCCATGAGCCTGCCAGAGAAGCCTGTCCATCTCCAGCAATGCATGAGCAGACTTACCCAGATCGTCTTCTTCTATTCCCTGTTGAAACTCAGCCGTCAGCGCATGCAGACGTGGCCAGAAGTCGGTCTCTGGACCTGGCTGCTGATCAGGTGCAGCTGGTTGGAGAGATTCCTCGATCCGAAAATCATCCGAGTCGTGTTCTCCACGCAGCAGGTCCAGTGGATAGGTGTTGCCGGGGGTAAAGCGCTGCTGCGCCGAACCATGCTGCAGCACCACGGTGCCGATCCCATGAACGGTGAAAGAAGCGGCGCTGAAATCTATGATGCAGGCGGTATGCTCGTCCAGCCCGAGCACCGGCAAAGGCTCATCGAGCCGCTCGACGAGTTGTTCGAACCTCGAACTACCCATAAAACAGCGGCTTGTGTCATGGGTTCCGCCCTCGGCATTGTTCCAGTGGGGTATGACGACCAGCGGGAGCCCGAAGGCGCCGAGCAGGTCGAGGCCGTCAACCCAGTGGGGTGGCTCGCCGACCTTGTATATTTCATAGACCGGCAGGGTGTATTTCCCGGCCGTAAGCGCCGCGGCACTTGCCGCAACCAGACAGCCGCCCCGGTTGATGAGCTCTATCATTATCTCCGGTATGGGGGAATCTTTGAGCTGACGCACCGTATAGGTCGGACTCCCTGGCCCCATCAGAAGATAGTCGGCCTGACGCAGTTGTCGATAAGTGCGGGCCGCTTCGATTTCGGCAATGGCTTCGGCAGATTTATAACTGGCGACCTGGAGCGGGCAGCCGACCCGCCGCCTGAAATAATCGACGGCATTTTCCCCAATCTGATCGGCGTTGAGTTGGAAACCGGCCGGCGTGTCGAGAAACATGGCCTGCGGTTCAGGCTGATAGAGAGATAACAGCAGTTTATGTACCTCAACCATAGTGGCGGTCAGTTCGCCCGACCCCATGAGTGCAAGAATTCCCATATGTCCTTTGGTATTCAGGGCTGTAGCGAGTTACCGCAGCAGCTTGATATGGTTTTAGTCCTTAGCATGTCTGATTTTCCGGGTCAACACGCGGCGGCGGCAGTCGGGTGAACGGAATCACCTGGCCGGATCGGTAACAATGCTGTTCGCCGTCCAGGTACACCACCGCCTCTCCGCCGCCATACACGGTCCAGCCCTTAGTTCCGGCGTCATCGATGATACCGGTCGACTCGTCGAGCCCAAGCAGCCGTGCATCTGGAGCGAGGGACTGGAGACGGGCAACCCATGTCGCCCCGGTCCTCTGATGGTGAGGGATGACAATAATAGGCCCGATTAGGCCAAGACCAGGCCGCACCGTTGAGGTACCTGGATCATAAAAGAGATCGCCCAGCACCATTGCCCCGGCACTGCTGCCCGCGATGACCGCTCCAGAAGCATAGGCCCGGATGGCAGCCTGCCAGCTTCTTGTCCCCTGAAGCGACTCGGCGAGATGAGCGGGAAATCCACCGAGCAGATAGATCAGATCGGCATTGCCGAGAAGTTCGGACTCGCTGTCATCATCGGCCGAGGCACGGTCAATGATCGCCCGGCAGAATACCGTTGTCGCTCCGATACTCCTGAACCACTGCACTCCCCGAGCGCCGGCCCTGTCCTGGTTATGGTCCGGCGCGGCCGCCGCAGGAATTATGTGGACCGAGGCACCGGCACCGCCGGCAAGCTCGAGCGCCCGGCGATCCAGAGCAGCCATGCTGTCGCCGAATTCGGCCCCGCCGGCGATGGCTAGGTTGCCCAGGTTAGGCACCGCTGATGTGGCTGTGGTCATGACCCTGCCCACTACCGAAGGCCAGCTTGGTGGCGCACAACTGGTCAATAGGCAAAATTTTTATCATTGCAGCTTCCACTGCGCTCCTTGAGGTTGATAACTGTGAATAAAATTATAAGGCGATTTTCGCCGCTGTCTGCATCTGCAGCAATGCTCACTTAGAAATTAATAAAAAGAACGCTCCCGCCGGGACTGGATCAATCCAGCCGGCGCAGATCAGACAACTTTTTTATCAGAAGATTGGCGATCGTTTGTGTGGACCGAGCCAAACCGTACGCCATGCTTGCATCTATGATCTGCCCCCTGGTCATTGCCCCCACCGCGAACAGTTCTATATTCGCATTGTCCCCGTTTTCTGGATCAGTATGCACCACCCGGTGGGACTCGGGATCAATAAGGATTGATCCACGTGCGGAGTCAGCCTTATATGCGCGGTCAGCAGGTGGTATTCGTTCAGTTTGGACGAGACCTCTTTTTAACAAATTGAGGGTCAGTTCCGAGCTGTCCGTTTCGATCGACCGGGGCTGTCCCCGGGCATCAACACAGAAGGAAAAGGTAGCCAAGCGGCATTGTCCATCGGTCCCGATGGAGTAAAGCTCAAACTCCCCGGTCGATTGGTTAAAGTCAAACCGATAATCTCTCCCCAGTTTTTGAATCCCAACAACTCCTGCCTCCATAAGGGCCAATAGTTTTTCTGCATTGCTGACCGGCTGAGTCGCAGCGTGCACAAAGAATAGAGTATTGAACTGCTGGTCAAATAGCCGCCTTTCAGCCGCACTCAGGGACAGGTAGAGTTCCCTCACTACAGGAAAAATCTGGACAAGGACCGTTTGCCAGACAAGTTCGCCCGCAGGACCGTCACCCTTCACTGCCCGGTCGATGTCCTGCTCCAGGACACGCGCCGGCGCACCGCTCGGTTCAACCACCTGCCGCCAATTTATCTGCACACCATAGGCTGCCGATAATTCCCGGTCAATTAGCTGGAAAAGTTCTCTGAGAGTGAGCTGGTTGGGCCTCTCGTCCATGAGCCGCCGTAAGCGTTCGCAGGTAAAATAGCGATTTCGCCGCTGGCCGATTCGCCCCCTGACCCGTGGCAGGAGTCCCTGCCGGGAGAAGAGGGTAAGCCTTCTTGGCTTATCCGGTTTTTCATAGCTCAGCCGGCCGGAAGGAAGGCGCTGGAAGCGCCCTTCAGCTGACAAAGTGAGCGCTGTTTCAATGGCACTCAGACTCGATCCGATCACCCCCACCTCGGCGCCGGGCGGAATGACCTCAAGCAGCTTCACTGCCGGCCATGGAGAACTCAGGTAATTATCAATCCGGCTTGATGCAAACCAGTGACCGGTGGCCAGCAGTGCACCCTGAAACGGACCAACCCTTTTTCTGACCCGCTGATCATCGACAGAGGTCAGATAGATGTTTGTACCCTCTCCCCAGAGATCGACCACTTCGCATCTGCTCCAGATCTTGACTTCGACACCTATGTCTTTCGCCTTTTTCGCAGCACCGTTAAACTGGCTTTTGAGATACTCGCCCATTACCTGGCGCGGATAATGAGTACAGTGCTCATCCACCCCGCTGGAGACAGAAAAAGCGACTTCCTGCTGGTCGAATCGAGGGGACGCCGCATCTCTGTTATTTCTCACCCATTGCTGAAAATCATCCGGTCTGGCAATTCTTACCGTCATATCTCTGGCACACATATTGGTGATGTGAAAGGGAAGCACGTAGGCGCCATTATGCGGCAGCCCGGGCCCCACGACAGGATGTTTTTCAAAAATATCGATCCCCAGACCACAAGCAGATCTTCGGCCCGCATCTCCCAGGCGTTCCAGTGCATCAACGAGTTGACAGAGTAGAGAGGTGCCAGTCAATCCCCCGCCGATTATGGCAAACCGGTAATTCATGGGAAAATCTGAGTTGTCGGAATCTGACCCATCGCTTGCCGTCTCAAAGGCTCTCACCATTTTACGTGGATGCTGCTTTAGTTTCAGGATGGGAACTACTTTAGCATAAAAAGCGGATCGTTTTGCAGTCTTTTGGTCAGTGCTGATTATAGTAGCCCAAAAGAGGAGTTACCCATGTTCGACTATCCATACATTATTGAACTGCTTACCCCCAAGAAATCAGCCCCCGGGCACCCAGATCGAATGCTGCACAGATTTGGGGAGCGATTCACCCGTGTCATGCAGGCGGGATGTGGTATTTCTATCCCCGACAATCCCATGGGCAATCTGCGCCTGGGAGCGCTGGAAGCAATAGAGCTGCTGAATTTGTCCTTTGATCCCGAACGGGTGGTAATCAATCTTAACACTTTTCACAGCAAAGAGGATCTTGATGAAATTCTCGGCTGGGCGCTGCGGTCAGGGATCCGCTTTCTGCTTGTTGTTCGAGGTGACGGCGGTCCGTCCCTGCCGAAGCTCGACCCGGCAAGCATAGGGGGGGTATTCAACGTTGCCTCGAGTGCAGATCTTATTGGCTTCATCAACCGGACGTATCCGGGCAGATTTATCACTGGGGCGGCATTCAACCACTACAATCCCCTCAAGGTCGAGTTGAACAGAATGGCTAAAAAAATAGCTGCCGGGGCCCAATTTGTTGTCACCCAGCCGGTAATCGGCAGAGAGTCAAGGCTCAACCAGCTTAAGGCCTTTGATATTCCGCTTGTCGTTGAGGCCTGGATGTCGGACAATATCAATCTGTTCAGCCAGAGCGTTGGCGATGACACCCTGGAGGTTTCAGACTACGACCCAGGTGCCAACCTGCAATTGCTGCACAAAAGTTTTCCCGAAAGTTGCGTCTACCTTTCCATGCTCAATTTCAAAGAGAATTTTGAAGAGATTCTGCCGGCACTCGCCGCAGGGTCGTGAGAACAGGAAATATTGAGGCTGCCATGATACGCTTCCCACTTTGCCGAAGACTATTACCAGTTGTGTTTCTGTCACTTTTTTTTACGCTCATATCACTATCTGGAGCGGCTGCAGACAAGGGCGACGAGCTAAAATTACTGGCCGATTTCAAGAAGGGTAATCAGATTGCCCTGATGCGACATGCACTGGCGCCCGGGACCGGAGATCCAGAAAATTTCACCATGGATGATTGCACGACCCAGCGAAATTTGTCCCAGGCCGGCCGGGATCAGGCCATAAGAATCGGCAACAGATTGAAGCAGGCCGGCATCACCGATGCCGACGTCTACACCAGTCAGTGGTGCCGCTGTCGGGAGACGGCAGAACTTCTTGGACTTGGCACCCCCGTGCCGCTGCCGCCGCTCAATTCATTTTTTAGGAATTATGAGAGAAAAGGTCCTCAGACCGAAGCGCTCCAGTCCTGGCTCGCCGGCCAGCAGCTTGTCAGACCGCTGATACTTGTGACCCACCAGGTGAACATCACCGCGTTCAGTACGGTTTATCCCGCCTCCGGCGAGGTTGTCCTGATGCGCAGAAATGCGGATGGCCGCTTCGAAGTAACCGGATCGATCCGCACCGATTAAATAGCCACACTCTAACTGCCTTGCTCCATCTTCACCGGAGCACCTTCACCTGATATGAGACAAAGAGCAGCCATCGAGTTTTCCCTCTGCTGGAATAGTAGGCATGCAGCCCACAATGACCGCTATTATATGGAGAAGGTCGATTTCTGGAGGGATATTTTCCCTGGCTCCATGGGGGATGCAGTGCCGGAAACTGCTCCCGGGGACAGCCACACTGAAATCTTTACCCCTGGATGTCTGGTCCCTGAATACAACGGCAAGAAACTGGTCACCTGCAGTAGATCCGCAATTACCCCCGGGCAAGATGGAGATGGCCTCGTTCTTGAGCCAGGCAGGTACTATCCCAAGGGCTATTTCTGGAAACCACTGGGCTCCTTCCCCGTCGATCAAACCCCTGTCAGGCTGACACACTGTGACGACAGTTCCCTGGTTATCGACACCAATCATCCACTTTCCCTCTACCCTCTCAAAGTCAAGGCACTGGTGCACCAGAGATCATCGATAGCCGTCCAACGGGGCGGCGCGTTAAACGATATAGCACACCATATCACCGCTGGGGGACCGGGAATGCAGGCTTCACCAGACGAAGTCAGATACTCTCTCAGCGCTGGATCACCCCTGCGCAGAGAGGACGAGACCGATGATTCGCTCTACTACCGCACCCCACGCCTGGTGCATCACCTCGACGCTACCGCCCGCCGTCATGTCCGGTCGCTTTATGGGCGATTATGCACCCCGCGGACGAGAATACTTGATCTGATGAGCAGTTGGGAGTCACATATTCCGGACTCCCTGCATTCCTGCCATGTGGAAGGTCTCGGTCTGAACGAGCAGGAGTTGCTGGCCAATGAGCGATTATCGGGCTATCT
This sequence comes from Desulfobulbaceae bacterium, assembly GCA_024640625.1. Lineage (GTDB taxonomy): Bacteria > Desulfobacterota > Desulfobulbia > Desulfobulbales > Desulfocapsaceae > JABDQA01. The sequence goes on along the minus strand of JAHEER010000062.1, from coordinate 5,664 downwards.
GGTTCATGATCTCAATAAAGATCCCCGTATTCCCCTGGCGGATAGCAGTTTCGACGCCGTCGTCTGCACGGTCTCAATAGAATATCTCAGCAGGCCATTGGAGGTGCTCTCAGAAATTGCCCGGCTACTCGCTGCCGGCGGGATTCTGGCGATAACTATCTCCGAACGTTGGTTTCCGGGCAAACAAATACGCAAGTGGGCAGATCTTCACCCGTTTGAAAGGCAAGGAGTAGTGATGAACTATCTCCTGGACCAGGGAAGCTTTGGGAACATCCAGACAGAATCGATTCGCGGCTACCCCCGACCAGCGGGTGACAAATACTCGGACCGGATGAGCAAATCTGATTCGCTCTACTTCATTTGGGCCGAATGCCTGAAGTGATCGGCCTTTGGCGGGCATGAGCCTCTGCCGCCTGATCTCGAAGCTTGGAGTGTTACCCTGAAACAGTGTCCCAACTACTGCAGCAATTTCATCAGCTTCTCGGCTGATGACTTATCCAGCAAGTTGTTCCACGGAGCGTTTTCCTCGGCCATCATCGCTTTGGCGTTGCGAAATGGGTTCCCAATGGTGCCAAACAGTTTTGCAAAGCTTTCAAGTTCGGCATCCGAGAAGGCTCCCGCGCTGTTGATATCCAATACCGCATCAGACTTGTTGCCGAGCTCGGCATAGGACAGCCCCCTTATCAGATGGGCGATCCCCCTGTTGTTATTGCGGCTCAGAGAGGCCGTAAGATCGCTGACTGCTTTCTGATGACGTCCTTGGGCGGCGCGGGCAATGCCGCGATAATAATAGGCTCTTTCGTTGTCCCGCTGGACCTCGAGCACATTGCTGAAATCCGTTTCGGCAGCCTTGAAATGGCCCAGCGCGAGCAAAGCCGCGCCTCTGCTCAACCAGATGTCAAGAAGCTCATAGCCCTCTCGCTCCGCCTCGTTGAACTGTTTGATACTTTCTCTTATCTGCCCTGAGGCAAACAGAAGTTTAGCTTTCCTTATCTGGTTCAGAGCTGGTGTTTTTTTCGATTTCATAAGGTTATTGTCCGCTATATCAGGCAGCAGCTGTTACGTCTGCAGGTTCACTATCCTGGTTTCTGCCGCGCTATTCAGAAATGGTCTCGGTAGCCGCATCATCTCGTCTCTGAACCGTGCAAATGCCGAGATAACCGTCCACGGTTACCCGGTCGCCGGTGGAGATATAGTCCGTGGCTCCCACTACTCCAGTGATGCAGGGAATACCATATTCCCGTGCAATGATTGCACCGTGAATGAGCATGCCTCCGCGACGCTCGATGATGGCGGCGGCCAACGGCGCAAAAAATGTCATGGTCGGATCAATCGCATCAATGACCAACACCTCACCCTTCTGGAATTCGGAAAGATCGCTCATCTTCTCCACAACTCGCGCCAGGCCGCTGGCAATTCCCCTGCTTGCCGGCTGACCCTGCAGCTGCCTTGCCCGGACACGCGTGCGTTCAACACCTTGGGGTAGATCTACCTTAGCCGCCTGCACAGCATGTTCGGCAACTGTCTTCCCCTCAAGCAGCAAGGCGAGGTTGAGGGCCGAAGTGTCCGGAGACACACTATTGTTATTTTCGTGCAGCCGTGCCCTGGCATGGTCGCAGGCCCGTTCCAGTTCCTGCCCGATCCTGCCAATGTGGATATTGTCATCGTCGCGGATGCGGTAGCTTTCCCTTGCCATGCTCAGCAGTTCGGCGGGGTCTAAATCGATGTTCTGCGCCGCTCTCTCGAGAAACACCTGCTCGAGCCGTTCACGCTCAGTCTGCGAGGTTGTCCGCGAATCACGGGGAAGGAGTGAATACTGAACTATCATGGAGGAAATAATTCTATCTACCGCCTGCGGATCACCAACCCCGACAAAATCAATTGAGAAATGTGATCTCAGCCGGCTGATTTTTGACTGGAATTGCTCTCCGCCCACACCTTTAAGCACTCCGCCTTTGAGGCTCTGGAACAGAGAGTCATCGGCAGCTGCGAGTTCTGCACATCCCTTCAACAGATCGTTTCGCTCGGTGCTCAGCATCTTTTGACCGGTGAGCAAGGTCACAAATTCGAACGGGTCATCCGGTTCAAGCAGATCATTATAGACTTCACCAAACAATCTGACTCCATGGGCAAAGGGGATGAAATCGCTCCAGTAAACCGCTGTCCACCGCTCATTCAAGTCGCTGCGCCTGCGCAGTTCCAGTGCCAGATCAGCATCTCCCATTTCAGCAAAACTGACTGCCGCCAACCGGGCTGTATCTTCATCCATCTCCGGAAGTAATTTCTGGGTTATCTGCTCCCACAGGTGCAGCAGGTTATCATAGCTTCGGGTCAGGCTGAGGTACCAGGCGCGCTTATCGCCTTGTGATGCTTTATTGCCCGCGGTGATCGGGCGTGCCTGAAGAAGACACCATTGCTCATCCACCACAGTCCATTCTATATCCTGGGGTGTCCTGCAGTGGTCCTCCACTCGCAGACCCAACCGGACTATCCCATCGACCGAGGATTTATCCAATGGCGGTTGCTCACTCCTGTCCTTGTCCAGACGACCAGAGTGTATTCCGCCCGAGGGTGAGCGCATGAACCAGATGTCTCTTGTTTCTGGTGCCTGGTGGGCTTCGACTTGCAGGCTTTCGCGGTTGATCAGCCAGCGATCCGGGGCAACGGCCCCGTCCACCAGCCCCTGGTTGAGACCATGCACCGCCTCAATGACCATCTGCCGTTCGTTAAGCGGGTTTTGGGTGAACAACAGTCCTGAGGCCCGGCCTTCTGCAAACGGCTGCACCACCACAGCCATCCGGCTTGTAAGCACCTCAAGCCCGAGCTCCTGCCGATAGAGTATCGCACGGTCTGACCAGAGCGAGGCCCAGACTTTTTTTATTTTTCTAATAATCTCTTCGGGTCCAGAAACATTAATGTGAGATTCATGCAAACCGGCAAAAGAGCCGCCGGCACCATCTTCTTCCGGGGCAGACGATCTGATCACCAGGGGCTGCTCGCCAAAGTTATCCCGAATTGCCTCAAGTATACTTTTTTTCAAATCTCCACTGATTTTTCCTTTCAGAAAGAGAAGTTGGATCCGCAGACTAGCATCCCAGATTTCCTCCCAGCGCATCTCTCTAATGTCTTTTCGATAGAGTTCCAGGCCGATTTTCTCTCTCAGGTGATTGGCATCGACAAACAGGTCGTAAGCCGCCGTGCTGATGCACAGAGAGGGTGGCACCGGCAGGCCGGCGGCTGCCAACTCAAACAGGGCCATGGCCTTGCCGCCGATGACCAACGCGTCCGGATGCGGCAGATTGTCAAGTGAATAAATCCACTTCATCACTGATATGAAACTCCATGACGTTCTGGAAACGTGACACCAGCAGGTAGTGCTGAACCTCTATTTTGATAAATGTCGTCGTGGGTGAGCTGAGAAACTTTTGCAGATAGGGGTGTCGTTCGAGATAAATACGTTCGTAGACCGGCCGCTCGACTTCTTCTATGGTCTTAGCCACACCCAGAATAGTAAGGGCCGCCGCCGCATGAAAATCCTCTTCGTTATTGGAGCGATTGTCAACCAGCAGGGAAACTCTGGAATCAATATTGATATTCTGGTGCTTGCGAGTCGATTTGCCGGTGGCGACCACGATCTCGCCAAGATCGTCGGTGTGGGCGAAGGCCATCAGACTTGAATAGGGCTGGCCATTTCGCTGCGTCGAGAGGACCGCCAGGGGCTGCTCCGACAAGAGGGCGCTGATCTTCTCCCGCATCACCTGTTCAGCGTTATCCATACCTTCTCCCCGACAATTTCGCCGTGGTTATTGGTGTTCACACCTGGCCGTCGTTCCAATCGGGTTCACCAGGCTGCGGCCTGCCATTGCCCCAGACATCAACGCCCATTGCAATCCCGGCAGGCTGGAATATTCTCCGCAGATCCGAATTCCCGGCGAAAAGGGCTCCGGATACGTGTAAGGATTTGATGTGGGCGGCGCCTGGTTCGGGAGCGCCTGATCAATGATGAAAGTTTTAATGTGCTCCCACCCTTGAACCATCTCTCCAAACCATTCTGCACACTGCTTTCGCACCAGAGCCTCTAGATGGTCACTGTGTAAATTGTGCTCCCCAAGGACCACCGCGGCAACAAGAGTTTTTCCCGGCGGCGCGTAGCCTGGTGCCACCAGGCTCGGAAAGGCGATGTTGTTCACCGGGCCTTTATCTCCGCCGTTGAGCACAAGAAAAGGTTGTGGAATCGGCGGCTGCCATTCAGCTGAAAAATAGACACAGGCTTCCCCCATTGATTTTACCGGCACGTCAAGTTGCAAAAGCTTCGCACATACCGGATGGGACACGGCAACCACTATCTGCTCCGCTGCAATAACGGTACCGTCAGCCAGAGTAACCGCCCCTTTCCGCACGCTGCTCACTTCCTGGTCGTAGCGGATGCTGTCTTCCGGCAATGATGAGGCAAGCTGCCGGCCAATGGCCCCCATACCCTCTGCCGGCAATGCTGCATCACCGGTGGAAAACAGTCGGGTCACATATTTCAGCACCCGACTAGAGCCCGTCATGCTTGTATCGAGGCACGCTCCGGCAAAAAAAGGCGTGAAAAAACTTTTTATGAAGCGTTCGCTGAATCCCCACTCCCTGAGAAAATCGATGGTTGGCTCCTCAGGATCCTCAAAAATTTTTTCCATCGGTTGCCTGACCAGAGAGCCGACAAGCTTGAGCAGCTTTATGCGGTCTCCCAATGAGCCGATGGGGGAGGCGATGGTACTGTAAATGCTGCCTGGATGATGGCGGGGATCGGCCACAATATGAAAGCGATCCTTGTGACGTATGGCCACTCCGGCGGGAAAGCGGCAAAGCTTTAACTTATCCAGATCCAGGTAATCAGAAATACCGGGATAGCCAGTCTGCAGGACCTGAAAGCCGTGATCCAATTGGAACCCATCATTCCTATCAGTTTTTATTCTTCCCCCAGGACCGCCAGTTTTTTCCAGGACAGTGAAATTAACCCCATGTTCATGGAGCACCCGGGCGCAGGAGAGGCCCGCCATGCCTGCTCCAATTATCACTACCTCGCTGGGTGGGTGTTGCCGCATAGTCTCACCAGTTGTTTCTCTATGGATATCTGTTAATGGTAACAGAATTGTTTCCTAATCACAGCAGCGGAAAAAAAGCTCACCGATCATGCCCCGGTTTGACATGAACGGTGAGCAAGGCGACGGCACAGATGGGTAGGTGCCGATCGCTATAACCATTTGAGAGATTTCTCAATTACCAGTTTGGACCCAACACCAGGCTCGAATCGAGGCACCGTTTTTTCTCATATTCCGACACCTGCTCTGGACTTCTTAAATCCTTGGCGTAGCAGACATATTCGCCTCCCTTATCGTCACGTACCCATACCATTTTCTGGTATTCTTCCGAGATCAATTTTCCTCGCATACTCATATCTAGCCCCTTTGCTATCAATATTGTTTCTGGTTTTTCTCTATTTTTGACAAACAATGTGAAGTCTCGCTGAAGTATCATAATTAATGATAATCTTTACACTTATAAAGTAGGTGTGTCTCACCAAAAAACAATAGGAGTAAACCAACAGATTAATAATAGTTTTCACTATTTTTTTATCTGATGATCTCTATCCATCCACCGTTTTCTGCCGACCATATTAAT
>JAHEER010000172.1 GCA_024640625.1 Desulfobulbaceae bacterium | reverse complement strand
CCAATTCCCTGGGCGCCTTTAGTTGAAGATCAAACTGGGTTGTCCCAGCGCTTACCGCGGTCATGCTCCACTGGTCCAAATCTGCGGGAATTTTAAGCTCGTCAAGATACCGGGAAAGTTCATAACTGATATCTTCCTCCAGGCTTGCCTCTCTCACCTCCTCAGTTGTCCTGGTAACGAGCAGCACGACCATCAGAGTTACCAAGATACCGGTTGCCAGAAATGAACGTTGAAAGACCTTCAGTTTTCTTTGATCTTGGGTTGTATCGATGTTGGGACGGAAGCCAAAACTTGCAAATACCAGGGCACTGGCAAAAACAATGGCAACCAGGTTGGTGAAAAACAGTTTAAAGGCTCCAAGTGCAAGATTCCAATAACCAATTGACAGACAGACACCGACAGTGGCAAGGGGGGGCACCAAGGCAACGGCAATGGCAACGCCAGGTAGGGAATTTGAAACATTTTTTCTGCACAGCGCATAGGCCGCTGCAATACCGGAAATGAGCGCCACAAGAAGATCAAGTATTGAAGGGGATGTACGCTGCAAAATTTGGTCTGTGGGTTCACCGTGAAAATTTACCAGACCAAAAACAAAGCCGGTAAGGATGGCAATTATCAGACCTTTACATACAGCACTTGTCGTTTTGAAGAGAAACCTCATATCACCATGAATGATGGCTAAGCCCATGCCGATAATTGCCGACATCAATGGGGCAACAAGCATGGCTCCAATTATAACTGCCGCACTGTCCAGGATTAATCCCAGACTCGCAATAGCCGACGACAGGGCTGTCATGGTGAAGAAATCTTGGGTTGGTCGACCTCCGCGCCTTATAACCCGGTATGCCTCGATACGATCTTCTCTCGCAAGAGTTGGTAGGAATCGGTCTATATATGACCAGGCACTTGTCAGGGTGGCTCCTGACTTACCCTGGTATTCGCGAAGGATGATCGCCGGTCCATTGGCATCGGTGGCCAGTTTATTTCGAGACTCTCCGAACAGAGTTCTGGCAATACGGTTTCCCCGGCTGGCACCAATCAATAAAAAATCATAATGTTCAATTTCTTTCAATAATGTCTGGTTTTCATCATAACCCCGAAGTATTTTGATTTTGAATCGATCTGAATCGAGCCATTTGCCAGTCTGGCTTTCCAGTTCATCCTTCTGCATACTCAGATCGTCAAGATCAGCGGAGGGAGGCACAACAACCCCGGCAGTTATCTTCAGACGAGGGCTGATTTCAAGAGCGGTATCGATGGCAAAGGTGGTGTTTCTGTCGTTCCAGAAAGGGACAAAGGCTGACAGCGACGGGGACAGAGTCCAGCTGGGTGGACTTTTGACCAGGTAGACGGGGCAGGGAGCCTGCTGGAGGATGATATCGAATTCTTTGCCCGCCAGATAACGACCCTCCATGTCTTCAGTGTCCATCGGCAGACCAAGCAGGAGCGGTCGAAAACGTCTAATCAGCTTGATTATGTTTTTTTCAGGATTTTTGTTTGGTAAAAATTCGACTATGATACGTGATCTGTCATACTCCTCAGGGATTTCCATCCAAGCGGGAGACGCATCAGCCACTAAAAGCAGCAGAAGATAGGCATCCTGCGATTCAGCGGTCAGGTATCCCGTGGACAGCATGGCGGAAAAAGATTCCTCTTGATCTACAATGACGGCAATGATTTTATGCTCGCCCGGGGCAAGAGCGGCCATTGTTTGGTACTCACTGTTCATAATATACCCCCCGTTTTAACTATCCTGTTCCGCTCACAGAGTAAAAAGGCAGAGCCCATTGGCCCTGCCTTTTCGATCATGATCGCATACTTTCGGTTTTAGTTCGCTCCAGTTTTGTACATATTCTTCATTACATCCTCGACATTGAACTTCGCCGGTTTCTGCCGTGGTGGAAACTCTTTAAAAGTATTCATAAAATTTCCAACGATTTCCTGAATTGCAGTGACGGAGAAAGCACTGCGTTGAATCCACCAGCGTTCGTAGTTGTTGGCGTCGGTATCTGCCCTTTCGAACGGATCGGTACGCAGGTTGAAAGGTTTCGGGATGCGGAGGGATACAAATGGTTCCGACCATACCTGAAAACCTTTCGCTCTTTGCTCAGCAAAAACAAGTTTCCACTGGTTATGTCGAACGCCGACAAGTTGACCATCATCACTGAAGTAAAAGAACTCTTCGCGAGGTGATTTTTCTTCTTGCCCGGCAAGGTGCGGGAGGACATTGAATCCATCCAGATGGACTTTAAACTGTTTGCCATCGGCCTCATGACCCTTTTCCAGTTTTTCAGCGATATCGGCCTCTCCGACAGCTGCCATTAAGGTTGGTACCCAGTCTTGAGAAGAAACAATCTCATTGGAAATTGTTCCGGCCGGGATCTGTGCCGGCCATTTAATCAGAAGCGGTACTCGGTAACCACCTTCCCAGTTGGTATTTTTTTCTCCGCGAAACGGCGAAATTCCACCATCCGGCCACTCATTGTAGTGAGGTCCATTATCAGCGGTATAAAGAACAATAGTGTTATCATCGACTCCGAGTTCTTCAAGCAGATCAAGAATCTGCCCGACATGGCCATCGTGTTCAACCATTCCGTCTGCATAGATTCCAAGACCTGTTACACCGTCACTCTCTTTTTTGAGATGCGTATAGAAGTGCATCCTGGATGTCGCAAGCCAGACGAACCAGGGTTTATCATCTGTTTCACTCTTTTTGATGAACTTCATCGCCCGATCCAGAAACTCTTCATCGGCAGTTTCCATGCGTTTCTTGGTGAGTGCCCCCGTGTCTTTACAAACCTGCTTGCCAACTTTACCAAACCGGGGATCATCGGTGGTGTCATCGGCATCACTAGCTACACAATCGAGAACCCCACGAGGCCCTTTTGATTTATAAAAATCCGGATCCTTGGGATAATCAGGATTCTCAGGTTCTTCTTCTGCGTTCAGGTGATAGAGGTTTCCATAAAATTCATCAAAACCATGCACCGTCGGCAGGTATTCATTTCGGTCACCAAGGTGGTTTTTGCCGAACTGGCCGGTGGCATAACCGTGATTCTTAAGAAGTTCGGCAAGTGTGGGGTCTTCTTTTTGAAGTCCGAGCGGGGATCCCGGAAAACCTACCTTGGTGAGGCCTGTTCTCACCGGATGTTGTCCTGTGATGAAAGCAGAACGACCTGCTGTACAGCTCTGCTCAGCGTAGTAATCCGTCAGCAGTGCCCCTTCATTAGCAATCCGGTCAATATTGGGGGTTTTGTAACCTGCCATGCCCCGACTGTAGGCGCTGAGGTTAGTGATTCCAACGTCATCCGACATGATCATCAGGATGTTTGGTTTTTCTGCGGCTAACAAGGTTGAGCAGGCCATACCCATTCCACCAGCAACTGCAACGATTGCAGTTATCGACTTTAACCATTTAATTTTGTTCATCGTGATCCTCCTTTCTTTTTGATGTTGCCTTATATGATTCTATGGAAGACATGATTTTCTTCCCAAATTAAGGCTGTTCATGTTGTAATTACCGCCGTCATTACTTCGGAAAAAGGAACTGCCAAGTAAAAGTAATGTTCCACTCCGGTGCCCCGTCGGGTTGCACAGCGTTATAATAGGCTTCGAGCCTTGAGTTGATGGGTTGATTACCAATTTTGAATACACGACCGGCACCTCCTCCAATGGGTACCGTCCATTCATTACCGCTCGTTGCTTCCCAGTTAACCGTCATAACCATGTCGGTGATCAGGAACCAGCCGTTTTCGAGATTGTAGTTAATAAACGGCTCAATAAGCAGCTGACTGACATTTTTACGATCATCATCCCCGGCAAAAGACCACAGCTGTCTCACCAAAAAGCCTGCTGATCCCCATTTAGGCTGGCCCAGGACTATCGCCGTAGGGCCTGCGCTCCATTTACCGGTACCCAACTGTTTATCTGATGCCGTCGGCAGCCCGAGTGAAGCACCAGCACCCCAGATGAGTCCATCTACCTTCGCGGGTGACAAGAAAGCAGAATAATTGAAGTCGCCCAGACCGGAGGCGCCATCACCTGGAACAGGGTTTGGATTGCCCGACAGCCCGTTTATTGGACCATCAACATGCCCGAGCGGTGCAATGAGGCGGTTGACAATATTCCATTCACCGACGGATACGGGAACGACCGGCTGAATATTGAGAGTATACCCATCGCCATTTGAGGCGCCGCTATCGTAGCTGAATTTGAAAGGCAGGCTGATCAAGGAACTGATCGGATTCTGCACGGCAGAGCGAAGATCGCCACCTGTGTCCTCGGCTGACCCCTCACTGACATCGAGCAGTAAGAACATCAGTAGAAGAAGCGGGACGGTAAAATCCTTGTTTAGAACCATGTCAAAAGTCCTCCATATAGACGCAGATTCTTTTATCTCTGAGTTTTCCCAAAATCCTGATGGCGCCCAGCAACACCTTGTAAGAGTGATCCGAAAAATAATGTTCCAATGATTCAATGTCGCTCCAGCATTCAATCCAGATAAAGACATTCGCTTCATCAACCTTTTTGTATAAAGCCAAATCTAAACGGGCATCATTTAGAGACTTGTTGTTCTTTGCCATCTCAAATGCCTGTTGAAATTCCAATTGTTTCAGGGGGCCAATTTCGACCAGTATTTCCAGTCCGACCATACAATTCTCCTCAACGACCCAGGGATGATGCAATTGGTCATTTCAATATTTGCGCCCACTTTGTCGTTATCTTCAAATGTATACGTAAATAACTGTTATCAAATAAGTAAGAGTTGATAGTGATCGAGCTTCAGGGGCACAGCCAAGGCGCGATATATCGCAATTCGTGATATATCAAGACGAAATATGGCGTTAGGAGGTTGTTTGAGGGTTGTTGCAGATGGTCGTCGATGCTCTTATGGCTTTTCAAGCCGATGCTTTTTTATCCGCGATCGAAGGGTTGAAGGATTCATTTTGAGAATGCTGGCGGCACCGTCAGTTCCGCTGACTTTCCAATTGGTTTTTTGCAGGACTTGAAAGATGTGGCGACGTTCCATTACAGCTAGTGATAACAGACCAGCCTCTTCATCAGGTCGGTCCATGGGGAGGCTTCCATTCTGAGCATCCTGCAGCAAGAGGGCTTCGCTAGGCAACCGAAATGAGTTTGAGTCGCAGAGAATGATCGCCCTTTCGATAAGATTTCGTAGCTCACGAACATTGCCTGGCCAATCATATTGTTGCATTTTCTCAAGTAAGAAAGGAGGGATATTCTCAACATTTTTCCCGAACTTCTTATTAAAAAATGAAATGTAATGTTTGACGAGAAGAGGGATATCTTCTTTTCGGTTGCGCAATGGTGGGACTGTTATCGGGTAAACATTCAAGCGATAGTAGAGATCGGCGCGAAAACGACCATTATTGACTTCTTCTGCAAGATCTCGGTTGGTCACCGCGATAACGTGTACATCAATCGGAATACTCGCTCCGCCACCAACGCGATCGAGCACTCGCTCCTGCAGGACGTTGAGTAATTTAGCCTGGGCGTCAAGC
>JAHEER010000061.1 GCA_024640625.1 Desulfobulbaceae bacterium | reverse complement strand
AAAGCTCCATGTTTTCATCAACATTAAGGAAGATCACCAAAGCTATCGACAGGCTGAGCGACGTTGTTGCATACTTCGTTAAATACCTGATCCTTGTGTTGATTTTCGTCCTTATTTACGAAGTGGCTGCCCGCTACATTTTCAACAAACCGACAGTATGGGCTCTTGAAACGTCGCAGATGGTTTTTGGATCAATTGGCGCCCTTTGCTGGGGCTATACGCTGAAAATCGGCGGCCACGTTCGAGTCGATGTTTTCTATACGCTGCTGTCAGACAGGTGGAAAGCAATCATAGACGTAGCTATGACCTTCATTTTCCTTTTCCCGATCCAGTATATTCTGATTCATTCAGGGATAAAGTGGACGCTGTTCGCCTTGAAAACAGGTGAAAAAATGGTTGATAGCAGCTGGCTTCCACCTTCCTGGCCGTTTCGTGCGGTCTTAACAGTCGGCTTTATCCTGTTTTTTATTCAAACGCTCTCAGAACTGACCAAGAACATCTATTTCATCATAAAAGGTTCGAACCTTATCGAGGCGCAAACTAAATACGTTAAGGAAGGGCTGGTGTAATATGGACATTTCGATGAGCCCGGAGTTTGTAACGATTGGGATGTTCCTGGTTCTGTTTTTGGGCGTGCTGACAGGTTTCCCCTTGGCCGCTCCGATCGGAGGAGCCGGTGTGATCTTCGGTTTTCTGATGTTCGGAGATACCGTCTTCGATATGGTCTATGCCAGGGTTTACGCTCAGTTGACCAACACCGGTTTTATGGCGGTCCCGCTCTTTGTTTTTATGGGCGGAATGCTCGAACGTTCCGGAATTGCCAAGAGAATGTACGAGAGTCTGTACGTCTGTTTCGGTAATTTCCGGGGTGGACTGGCGATCGTCAGCATTTTGATAGGCACCATAATGGCTGCCTGTATCGGAGTAATCGCCGCTTCAATTTCAATGCTTACCCTTGTTGCCTTACCGGTAATGATACAGCGCGGATATGACAAAGGGTTGGCCACCGGGAGCATCTGTGCAGGCGGTACACTGGGTATTCTGATTCCACCGAGCATCATGCTTATCGTCTATGGCCCTGCGGCCTGGATCTCGGTTGGCAAGCTCTTCATGGCGGCTTTTGGACCGGGATTGATGCTGTCGGTTCTGTATATGATTTATATCGCCGTCAGATCCTTTCTGCAGCCATCGGTAGCACCCTCTGTAAGCACAGAAGAGCAGGGCAACTACACGACCTTTCAGAAACTCAAAATGGTGGTGACCTCACTGGTTCCCACCCTGCTTCTTATACTCTCTGTTCTGGGAGCAATTTACTCAGGAATTGCCGCTCCAACCGAAGCGGCAGCTGTCGGTGCGGTAGTATCGATCATATTGACGGCATGTTACGGACAGTTCAGCTGGAAAGACCTTATGGAGGTATCGCAGAGTACGATCAAGCTGACCTGTATGGTGTTGCTAATCGCGGCCTGTTCCACCGCCTTTGTCAGCGTTTTTCTGGCCGGCGGCGGGGGGCAAATAGTTGAGTCGTTTATCCTGGATTTTCCCGGAGGAAAGTGGGCGGTCTTCGCCGCTATCATGGCCATAACTTTTATCCTGGGAGCCTTCATTGACTGGGTTGGAATTATTTTTGTACTTGTCCCGATCCTCTCCCCGATCATCCCGAGGCTCGGATTCGATCCACTCTGGTTTGCAATGATGATCATCGTTAACCTGCAGATGTCTTTCTTAACACCACCGTTCGCCTATGCAATGTTCTTCCTCAAGGGGGCGGCTGACCCTGAACTCGGGATTGAGACCAAGGACATCATCCGCGGAATGCTCCCCTTCGTCGGCATCGTTGCGGTTGGTTTGGTATTGCTCATAATCTTTCCAAAGATCGTCACCTGGCTGCCAAGCACAATGTAGGAGTGAAATAATATGAAGCAAATTCTAACAGATAACGCACCTGCGGCTTTCGGACCTTTCAGTCAGGCCATGGCGGCCAACGGCATGCTCTTTACCTCAGGCGCGTTGCCTCTTGCCCCTGACACCGGTGCTCTGGTGGACGGGGGTATAGTGGAACAGACTCATCAAACTCTGAAAAACCTGTTAGCGGTCGTAGCAGCAGCAGGGGCATCGGCCGAAAACATTGTCCAGGTCGTGATCTATCTTACCGACATGGAAGATTTTAATAAAATGAATGAAGTGTATGCCTCCTATTTCGCTGAGCATTACCCGGCCAGAGCCACGGTCGGGGTTAGTGCCTTAGCCAAGGGGGCGCTACTGGAAATTCAGGCTATAGCAGCAATGTGAACGGTGCTGCAGTCGCTCTCCCTGATCTTTCTTCTTGCGGTTTGTCACAGACAACTTTTCTAGGTTTCTTACTATTGTATTTAATGCTATCCTGTATCACTTTCTGGCAGTAACGAAGGACTCTTAGTACAGAGACTCTTTGAGGCTCAACCCGAGGCACAAAGGAAGCCCCTGACCTATGGTATTCAAGAGCTTGAATGAAGCAGCTTACTCGATCATTCGCGAGAAGATTTTGCATGGGGGGTTTGAACTCGGCAGCCGAATAAGAGAGGATGCCCTTGCTGAGGAGATATCGATAAGCCGCACACCGGTGAGAGAAGCGATAAACCGACTGGTTGCAGATGGAATTATAATAAAAAAATCTCAACGGGGTTTGTATCTTATTGATCCTGATCCCGAACAGATAAATGACCATATAGATATCCGAATCTCCCTGGAAAAACTGGCGGTTCGGAAATGTATTGAACGTGCGACAGATGAGGATATTGCGACCATCTGTAATTCCTTGAATGAATTTGAAAAAGCGCTTGAACAAAAAGACTATGACACGTGTAACGAACTCGACGGCAAGTTTCATTATCTGATTGCTCAAATGTCTAAAAATAATCGCTTAATGAGCTTGTTAAACGATTTGTCGGTGTTTTTTCAGTTAGTCCGGCATGAAGAAAAGAGAAGACATCCTCAAGAAAAGAACAGGTGTACGCTCAAGGAGCATCGTCGCATTGCCAAGGCAATTCAAAACCGAGATATTTCAGCAGCAAAAAAGGCCGTGGAAGCCAATATCCAAACAATGCGCAGCAACCTTTTTAGCTAAACCAGCCTTTAAGACAGCCCGGCCGCGCTTACTTCCAATTCTTCCCGACAGATTAGATTTGCAAAGGCCCCGCAGTTCTGGCGCGGAACTATGAACTGTGTCGGGACTGACCTGTCCCCGCGCAAAGGGGGATCCATCCTGATCCGGTAGTGTAGCTTTCCTGGTATTAGTTCCACTACAAAGGTCTTGTTTGAGCACTTGTGCAAGAATTCAAGGCTATGCCTGATCACTTGAGAATTGTGTAAGCTGGATCACTCGTGATGTTTTCTCAGGCAGGGCTCAACTAGCTGGAAATTATTGGAAATATCCTATCAGGAAGAGTATTTACCTGCCACAGTGCCAAAAGAGTCAAGATTGCCAGATCTTACCTACTTCGCAACATGGTTTTGAACTCTGCGAATCAAAATCAACAGAAAAATAGGATTAACTTTTTATACGACAATGGCTTGAGATTCCCAAAAGTTGCAGTGGTATTGCTAGCAATCCATTACTGTGGCGGGGCATACCGTCTTTATGCCCCGCCAGAATAACATGCTTATTTGCCGCCCAAGGTCATGCCCTTGATCTGAGCTTCAAGGGTGGCCAGACTCCAGTCGCCGGGAGTCTGGCTAGGCGGGTAGTCTTTCATGGTTAAGAGGAATTTGCTGGCCACGACCTGCATAGGTCCGAGCAGGTAAGCGCGATCGATATACCAGTCCTCGTAAGTATTGGACCCTAGCTTTGCCTTCTCGAATGGGTCGCGGCGTAAGTTGTAAAGGTCAGGTGCACGCAGACCGACAAACGGCTCTTTCCAGATCTGTAGGCGGTGGGCGCGGTTCTCCAGATAGACCGCCTTCCAGTCTAAGACGCGGATAGCGGCAATGGCACCGGCGTCGTCAACATAAATAAACTCTTTGCGAGGCGACTGCTTGGTTTTACCGCTGAGATAGTCGAGCATATTGTAGCCGTCAATGTGGTTCCTGTAAGAACGGCCGTTCAACTCGACGCCTGCTTTTAGCTTTTCTTTGATATTGGGTTCTCCGGCGGCGGCGGCAAAGGTGGGCAGCCAGTCTTCGTGGGCCACGATGCCGTTGAGCGTTTCACCGGCAGGCCATTTCCCAGGCCAGCGAACGAATGCAGGTACGCGGTAGGCCCCTTCCCAGTTTGAGTTTTTCTCGCCGTGGAAGGGGGTGGTGCCGGCGTCGGGCCAGGTGTTGTAATGCGGACCGTTGTCGGTCGAATACTGGACAATCGTGTTTTCCGCGATTCCCAGCTCGTCAAGGAGATCGAGCAGTTCACCAACATGCCCGTCATGTTCGACCATGCCGTCATGGTATTCGTCGCCACTGGGACCGCTTATCCCCTTGTTGTCCTCCTTAACATGGGTGCGAAAGTGCATACGGGTGGCATTCCACCAGACGAAGAATGGGGTGCCTGCTTCATGCTGGCGCTTGATGAATTCTTTTGCGACGGCGAGAGTTTCCTCGTCCACGGTCTCCATCCGCTTCTTCGTCAATGGACCAGTGTCCTCGATGGTCTGGCCGCCGTTGCCGTCGGCTTTGGTCCTGAGCACGCCGCGCGGACCGAATTGCTCACGGAAGGTCTTGCCGTTGGCCAGCAATAAGTCAGCAGGATAGTCCCTGTTTTCCGGTTCCTCTTCGGCATTGAGGTGATAGAGGTTGCCGAAGAATTCGTCGAAGCCGTGCATTGTGGGCAGGTGCTCATCACGGTCACCCTGGTGGTTTTTGCCGAACTGACCAGTGGCGTAGCCGAGGCTCTTCATCACCGTGGCCATTGTTACGTCTGTCATTTGCCAACCTTCCTTGGCAGCGGGCATACCGACCTTGGTCATGCCGGTACGGACCGGGACCGAGCCGTTGATGAACGCGGCCCGGCCGGCGGTGCAGGACTGCTGACCATAATAGTCGGTGAAGCCCACGCCCTCCTTGGCGATGCGATCGATGTTGGGTGTTGTGTAGCCCATCATGCCACGGTTATTATGGCTGATGTTCCAGGTGCCGATGTCGTCACCCCAGATGACCAGAATGTTGGGTTTTTCCTGTGCATGTGCTATTGACACCGATATGATAAGAAATACTGCAAGGAACAATTTGGATTTCATATCCTTTCCCCCTTTTATCTTTATTAAGGCTTTGAGATAGCAATAACCGCTAAGTTTGATACCCCAGAACGGGATAACATAACGTCAAATATTTAAGGATCTACAAATCATTAGTCAAGCTAACGATTGATTGGGATTTTGTGGGCTGAGCGTAACTTAGACTTGGGAATCTCTTGATCCGTAAGTTTGTTAGTCGATTCAAATTCCTAATGCTCTTTCTTCGGAGTAATTCTCAGATAATTGATACTGCCGAGGACAACCTCTAAGCCGAGCAATTTATCGAAGCCGATATAGGTTCAGGAAACACCTTCGAACTTGGTTCAAACCTAAATTCATAGTCTGCCCGTGGTAATCTACTGACGCCATACCAGGCCAGTTTGACCGAATGTTTCTATTTTGTTTGTTAAAGTTCTTGGTGATCAGGTCAACTGCAAGCAGTGCAGGTGAAGCTAAAGAGATGTTTGCAGGGGAGCGGGAGCAGCCTAGCTTGTTTTAACTCACTGATTTAGGGATGGACTCATTAGCCGAGTTTCCAGAAACGTGGGTGGAGCATGGCGACAAAGGGAATAATTTCGAGCCGCCCAACAACCATATTAAAAATTAAGATCGTTTTGGTTGGTGCAGAAAGGTTACCATAGCTGCCCATCGGCCCTATTGCCCCGAACCCTGGTCCTATGTTTCCGATAGTTGCAAAAGTCCCGACTATACCAACTATGCCGTCTCCTTCTAATGCTGTAATGAGTAATGATGAGATGACTGACAGCAGCACATAAAAGAGTATAAAACCTAAAATTTGCTGCTGAATAGAATCGGGAACCGCTTTCTGGTCTATTTTAATGGGCCTTACTACTCGAGGATGAATGATTTGTATGACCTCCCTGTGCAGATATTTGGCCCAGACCAAAATTCTAACAACTTTGACACCTCCACCGGCTGATCCAGCACACCCGCCGATCAGCATCATGCTAAACAGCACTACCTGACCGGGTACCACCCAGACAGCAAAATCAGCCGTGGCAAAACCTGTAGTTGTTATGATCGATACAGTCTGGAAAAGGCTGTTGCGGAGCGCATCGAGCGCAGACACCTTTTCTCCTAAGATCAATACAGTTGACAGGCATACGCTTACTGCCAGAATGATGATCAAATAGCCGCGAAATTCCTCACTCCTGAACAGGATCTTTATGTTACGCCTGGCTATGGAGCGATATTGCAAAGCAAAATTTGATCCAGCCAGTATCATGAAAACAATGATGATCCAGACAATTCTATTGTTTTCATATCCCATTATTGACTGAGGATGAGGGGAAAATCCCCCGGCAGCCATGGTTGAGAAGGAATTGCACACCGCATCGAACGGCTGCATGCCAGCGAGGATAAGTACTAATATTTCAACTGCGGTCAGGCCTATATAGACACACCACAGTGCCTTCGCAGTCTGGGTGATTCTTGGGGTCACCTTTTCTTCAGTAGGTCCTGGCGCTTCGGCAAAAAACATCTGTCTGCCGGCAATCTTGAACTGCGGAAGCACAGCGACGAAAAGGACGATGATTCCCATTCCGCCAAGCCATTGTGTAAGAGCGCGCCAGAAAAAGAAAGATTTGGGATAGCGTGAAAAATCCAACAGTACCGTGGCACCTGTCGTGGTAATTCCCGACATCGACTCAAAATAGGCGTCAAGAGGCGATAAGCCATAGAACAGGTAGGGTATTGCCCCCATGGCAGCGGCAGTCATCCAGGTCAGACAAACGATCAGCATGCCTTCATTGCGCGTGAGTTTGTCAAAATTGGTTTTTTTCCCTTCAAGTTTTCGGCAAAGCAATCCAAGCCCTACACTTATAAAAGATGCGCAAGTAAACGGGACTATCGCAAAATATTCTCGTTCTATCAGCGCCACTACAATTGGGGAAAGGAGGATTGCGCCAAAGGCAATAAGAATATGGCCAAGTGCCGAAACAGTATGAGGCATACTTTTCATCTGCTGAACATTTTCTTTATCGCCTCGACATCGGCGGTCACGGTGAAAAATTTCAATTGGTCATGCTTTTTGATAATCGTTTCCCCGTTTGGGATAATAATCTGCCGGCCTCGCTGTACCACGCCGATTATGGCCCGCGCCTCGAATCTGAGATCGGCAACCCTTGTTTCCTCAAAATTTTCAGGTACCGTTAGGCGTACTACCTCACCCTGCCCACCCTCTATGAGTGCGAGGATGTCAATTTCCCGACTCTGTATATGATTAAGCAGATCTTTAAGTGCTGCTTCCAATGGCGAAACGACAACATCAATGCCAACTCGGTCGAACAGAAGCGCGGTGTTCGAATTGCTGACCCGCGCAACAATCCGGCAATTGCTTATCTGCTTGACCAAAAGTGAACAGAGTAAATTTTTCTCGTCGTTGTCGGTAACGCATATGGTTGTATCGCAGTCTTCGACTGAAGCATTCTCCAGAAGTTCGAGATCTGTTCCGTCCCCACATAATACCAGGCTATTCTTGAGTCTTTCAGCCAGATAGGTGCAGCGCTGACGGTCAAGATCGATGACTGTAACATGCAGATGGGCTTCTTCAAATTGCTGAGCCAAAAGGAAACCGACATTCCCCCCGCCTATGACCACCGCTCTTTTTAATGATCTGTCTTTCTTGAAAAAACGGGCTGCCAGTATATCCAGGGCGGGGCCTGTCCCCATAAAAATGACCTTGTCATTTAGTTCGATGGTAGTTGCCCCTTGCGGAATGAACAAATTGTTCTCTCGAGTAATGCCGACAATCAGAACATTGCGGGGAAACGAGCAGTCCATTATTCGTTGATTCAATATCTCGGAATCTTCTTTGATTCGGTACTCAAACAGCTTTACCCTTCCGCTCGCAAAAAATTCCACATCAACCGCATCTGGAACCGATACAATCCGAAAAATATCCTGGGTTAAAAGTCGTTCAGGCCAGATTACCGTATCGATATCATAGGTTGTCTGGTACCGGCTTTGGTCGTCATAGTTGAGATTCTGATACAGTTCCATTTTCTGGACAAAACAGATCGTTTCGATATCGGCAATTCTTTTAATTGTCCAGCAGGCCACGATATTCCCTTCGTCGACAGCAGAACAGGCCACGAAAAGATCCATTTTGGCCGCATTCGCCTGCTCTAGTATCGTGACATTGGCCCCACTGCCCCTCACAAAGCTGACATCAAGATTTGCAAACCGCTCGGGGAGTTGATCTGCCTCCGCTAAAATCGTTACATCGTGCTTTTCACTGAGATAGCGGGCGGCCATATAGGCAGCATCAGTCGTCTCGTAAATCAGTATTTTCATCCCGTGCTCCTGGCGCGATGGTTCTGCACTCGAGGAATATTCTGGCTTTACAACGCCTGCAAATTTTCGGGTCAAGGCGATTAAAAATCTCGGCGATGGCCTCTTTTTTTGAAATGAAAATGTTGTCGAGCCCTATATCAAGCAGATACTCAAGAAATTTAAAATGGCTGCAGATATCCTCCTTCATATCATAGAAATACAGGTCCCCACCGGCTTCTCGTCGTTCGTGAGCCAGATTGCTGAGCAGTTCGGCTCCTGTCATATCTATAAAATTGATACCACTTCCCACAATGAGCAGGCTTTTCTGCTCTGGATGGGTGTTCATCAGTTCATGAAGACTGCTCTTTACATGATGAATCGCTCCAAAATAGATAGATCCATCGATCCGCACTATTTTGAGCTGAGGGCATTCAGGCAGAGCCGGGTTGGTCGTGAAAGAGCGCGAGGGAGAATACGGATCCGGCACTCGGGCTATGATATGAGGGTGGGAGGTGCGGTTGAGATAGATTGCCAGGGAAATCATAATGCCCAGCAGGATTGCAAATTGGAGTTCAAGAAAGAGAGTGGCCAGAAAGGTGGATACCACAATTATAGATTCGGTGAAGCTTGTCCTGAAAATCTTTAGGATATGCGCCGGATCTACTAAACGCCAGGCCACCAGAAAAAGAATTCCCGCCAGTGTCGATTTGGGCAGATAACCAGCCAGGGGAGCAAGATACAGCACAACCGGTATCAGGATCAACCCGGCAAATACCGCCGCCAAGGGGGTTTTGGCTCCGGCTTCGTAGTTCATGCCACTACGATTGAACGATCCAGTTGCGACATAGCTGCTGAAAAAGCTCCCGACTATATTTGACAATCCCTGCCCTATGAATTCCTGATTTCCATCAAAATCCTTATCGGTTTTGTCGGCCAAAGACCTGGCTATTGAAACTGCTTCAACCAGGGCAAAAAGAGCCATGGCCAGCGCAGTGGGAACAAGAATTTTAATATTTGTCAGATTGATTGACGGCATCGACAGCGGGGGCAGGGTCGCTGGCATCGCACCCACTACCGCAATGTTGACGACTTCCTTGCCAAGCGTCACAGACAGGGCAAAGGCGGCAAGGCCTCCGACGATCATCGCAATAATCATGGAGGGCAGGGAAGGCTTGTACAATCTCATCCCAATACCGGCTGCAATGGTTATAACGCCAACCACTATTGCATACGTATTGATCTGGTTCAGGTTGAGGAAGAGATTATAAAATGTGTCCTGGATGTGGCCCTGGCCTGACTCATAACTCAGTCCCAAAAAATGTTTGAGTTGGCTGGCAATTATTAATACGGCTGCTCCAGTGGTAAAACCGACTACAACAGAATGTGAAATAAAATTAACCAGAGAACCAAAACGAACAAGCCCCATACTAAGCTGAATGAGACCGACCATGAAAGTAACTGTGATTGCAAGCAGCACATATTCTTGAGATCCCGGAACCGCATGTTGGCTGAGGGAGGAAAACAGAACCAGGGATGCCGCAGTCGTGGGTCCGGAGACAAGCAACCAGGAAGACCCAAACAACGCAGCGATGATTGCCGGAACCATACCGGTATAGAGCCCATACTGCGGAGGCATTCCAGCTAAGGCGGCAAAAGCTACGCCTTGCGGCAAAGCGACAATTGCCCCGATGCATCCAGCCAGAAAATCGGCTCTAAGAGTGGCGGGGGAAACCGCTGGCCACCATGAACGTAGAGGCAAAATATATGATAAAATTTGAGACAAGGTGTCGGCCGTATATTTATTAAAGAGAGCTCCTATTTGAACTCGAAAAATATGATTTGCTCATCATGGATATAGTTAATATGAATTAATTGTAGCACAGTGCACCAAATATACACCTTGTACTAAAAGCCCCGGTTTGAGAATAATTCATTAACGATCTCTTATTTTTTATCCCACATGGACGCCTTATTTAAAACCTGTAATTCTTGTCAGAAAGTGTGGCTCAGCCGGGAAGATTTTTTAAGTGATCCCAAAACCGCAATTGTCGGTTATCAGGGAGCGGTCAATAGTCCCGAGGAGGGTTTTTTCTACATCAACCATTTGGAAGAGAGATGTTTGACAACTTTGGCGATCATGGTACGCGAATTCGCTGATCTCTACGAAGGACCGCTGTTGGAAAAGCACCGTACGGGAGCTGAACCCTGTCCCAACCATTGCTATTACAAAGACAACCTTGATGATCGACCTGAGCTGTGTGAGTGCAAATTCGTGAGATTGGTGATGCAAAAGATCAAAGATTGGCCCAAGAAATCTTTCTAAGTGAGATTTCCCAAATCCGAGTCCGGTGATCGCATTTGCAGCAGCCCAATGGAGCGTGTCAAACGGTTATCGTAGAATGAGCAAGGATGACTCGGTGCCGCTCAACAGTTTTTCCACAGAGCGCGGATGGAAGATCCTGCTCAGCAAGGATTTCTTTCCCATCCAGATAGCCACAAGGTTATCCTGCGCCGCTTGAGCTGCAAATGTTGCCAGACGATTTTCCTCTACGAAACGGACCAGCGCTTTTATTTTGTTTGCAGCATAGTATTTTATAATCTCTCCCATCTTGCTGTCGACATTGTTCGCCAATGTATCCTGCGTAGTCAGACCTACGATCTCCAGATCTGCGTCATAGAGCGTCACCATTTGGTTAATCAGCTCAAGTGATGGCTGACTGATGTTGTCGTGATCAAGACAGGCGACAATCCTGCGTGGATTTTTCGATTCCGCAACCATCAATACCGACGTGTCCGCTTCTAATAAAATTTTCTTTACTGACCTGGCCAGTACTCCACCAAATATCGATATGGAATTTCCCAGCACAATGAGGTCACATTGAGAGTTACGCGCTTCGGTCAGAACAGCCTTGGCTGGGTTGCCGGTCCTTAAACGGGTATTGAGTTGTTTTATCGATCCGCGACAGACTTGCAAATCTTCCCAGAATCCGTTTTCCACCTCCACCAGTTCTGAGGTGACTACGCTATGATTGTAAGGTGAATTGTCGGGACCGAAATAGTTCTGCAATATGTTCCGGTTTTCTCTGAGAGACTTGATCAGAGGATGATCTTCAGCTTTTCTGTCTCCCTTCGCGAATGGCCTCTGGTCGGTGTTTACCGCTTCCGGCTCTATTCCCAATAAAGTGACATCGGCCCAGGTATTTGCTGCCAGCCTGGCAACCTCAGTTGCCACGAAAGTGCTTTGGCTGGACGAATCAAGTGCGGCTAAAATTTTCACGTCTACCTCCTTTTCAAAGCATACCGATTCGCTGCCGGCAAAACAGAATCGGAGAGGGAGTATCACTCAATAGTTCGAGCAGCCCATTGTGCCGCTCCGGTTCAGAGGGCAGACTGGTGGCTACCAGACTATATTCTTCTATCTGGGTTGCCAGATCCCTTGGACTTCCTTGAAGTGCCAGCTTTTTCTCAGGCTTCCAGCCTGTACCGTGAAAAATCTCATCAGCTTCGTTGAAAATCTCAGGCTCAGAATAGATTGGTTCAAGTGGTCCTGAATCGATAATCTTGCTGTATAGAAGATCAAAACGCACATTGCTTCCTTTAAATAATTTCATTAGGGCAGGGAGCAGTGTGCTGGCAGGGGCTGCATCGCCAATAATTACCAGAATTTTATTCAGATCTATCAGGTTGCGGGCAATCATTACCGAACAGGGCAGTTTACGATAAAGCCGGGAGCAAGTCCGTTGCAACAGTACGGATTTCTCGAATCGTGATATGGAACCCTCGACAAAAAGGTCATAGCCGCCCTGAAGCAGATTATCCAAAATTGCCTCGTCACGGTCGCCATAAATTACCTGGAGGCTTGTTAGTTTGACGTATACCGATCTTTCGGATTCAATCAGTTTGTTCATTGCCTCCTGTTCAACGTCAAGCAGACCGTTCTCCCAGGTTTGCCGCACCCATCCCACAGCGGGAGCCTTATCGCCTTCTTCGGGCTCTTTTACAAAAATCGGCTGTATCTCCATGGCAAACATTTTGGAGAGGCGACAGGCATAATTCATCGCGATTACCGACGCCAGGTCCGGGTAGACAGAAACAAGTGCTTTGATCATAACGATAACCTCACCTCACTGAACCTCACCATATTGCGACCATCGGCGACAATTCATGCAATCCAGAACAGATATATTTATAAAAAGACATTGTATCGGGTCTCGGCCACAGCAAATCTTTGCCTCACATGGATGTCGTTCTTGAGCGTGGGGATTCCTCGTTGTCCAGTGCTTCCAACGCCCGCCCGATTGTTGTACGTATCTCATTTGATTTGAATGGCTTGGCGATGAAATCAAAAGCCCCTTTGGTAAGCGATTCGCGGGCCAACTCCAACGTTGCGTAGCCAGTTATCAGAATAACTTTGGTCTTTTTAGATTTCTGAAATACTTGGTTCATCACCTGAATCCCATCTAACTCGCGCATACGAATATCGCTGACGATGATATCAAAAGTTTTTTCTTCCAGACGCTGTATCGCCAGACGTGGATCGGTAAAAACTTCTACATAATGACCGTCTTTGGCCAGCAGAGTCTTGAGTCGTTCTCCGACGATAGGTTCGTCGTCGAGAATGAGAATTTTGCGTGTTTCACTCATGGTTTCCTCCTGGAACGTAAGCACCACGTTAGGTCAGCGGTTAGGCAGTTTCTTCGAGTCCGGTTATGTCGATGTTTGTTTGTCGTTGTATCAGCAGTGTTTTTTGAATTTTTCTGCGCTGTCGATATGCATGTACAACTCTAGCAAGAATCACGAGCGCTCCGCTTATGCCGCTTGCAAAGAGGAAGAATTTACTGCCAAAGTTAAAAAAGCGGTCGTATTCAGCGGGAAAACTAATGAATCCCAATTGCCTCAGGTAGACAGGCATGGCAATAATCCGACTGAAGACACACAAAAGTATGATCACGCTGGTTACCAACCGGATATATTTTTCATTCACCACCTTGACGCCATACACACCAAGGTGGATGCCGATCAACGAGCCGAGATAGAGGAGCATGGTCAGGCGAATATCGACAAAACCCTGATAGGCATAGCTGATCGCCCCGTACGCACCCATAAACAGTGCCAGGAAAAGCTCGGTTCCCGTTGCCACGGCAGTCGGAACGCCAAATACATAGATCATTGCCGGAACGCCGATAAATCCGCCGACACCGATGGTTCCCGCCAGGTAGCCGGTGCTGATGCCGCCTACCATCAGAACCCAGAGGCTGACTTTGGTGTCAGCTACGGGAAAATTAATTACCGGGGGTAAATTCAAGCGGGAGAAAAACTCGGCAATTTTCATGGATGGCCCACTGTCGTCGTCTCCATTACCCGATCTCAATACATCCCGAAGCATTGAAATTGCCACCGTTGAAAGAATCGTGGCAAATACCAGACTGATATAGAGATTCGCACCGGCGCCTCCTCCCGCGCCATGGCCTCCGCCGCCACCCTTGAACAAATAACTGTTGATGGCTACGGCGATTTGTATACCGACTATTGCCGTGATCAACATGAATGCCGCCAGCTTTTTGTCAACATTGCCCGCTGCAGCGTGCTTCCGTGAGCCAACCATCGCCTTGCCGAATTTATGGGTAATATTGCTTGCCACGGCAATAACGCCATCCACCCCCAGGTTCATCATGCCCGGGGTCATGAAAAAAGCTCCTCCACTGCCGATAAAACCGCTGAGAATACCACCAATGAATCCCAGTAAAACAACCTGGAGTGCGGTGGCTAAATTGATGTCTATATAGGTAATTAAAGCGTGCATAAGGTCACCTCGGGAAGATCTTCAGTCAATATTTATGAGTTTGAGTGCGAGTCCGGTAACCGCGCCATAGAGATAGGCGATAACTGGTATGAACATGAATATTACCAGCGGCGCCAGCCACTTTGCTTTTTCGTGAAGCGGACCGGAAAGAAAGGCCGATACCTGATCCTGGTGCGTGAATACCAGGTAATAGAGCAGCACTACAGCCACGGAATAACCGACCAGGTTAACGGCCTGGCGTTTACCGAACATAAACTTTGATTCCAGTTCGTCAGCCGTGATAACAGGAGCTTTCAAGCGATCACGGATATTCATCGTAAGTTCTCGGGTTCGCCTGGTTCGGGTTGATTTTCCCTTGGAGAGAAACATGTCGCCGACAACTACCAGGGCATAGTCGCCATCGCCCTGCACCCGTTCCAGAATTTTGTCATAGCCGCCGCAGATGCTGACCCCGCCGCCGCAGCGTCCCTTGTCGATAAGTTCTTCAATGGTGGTGCTTAGGCCGCCATCGTTGATAACCACTAACGGGTCATCATCTTCGACACCGCCGTCATCAATCTCAGGGCAGTCCCACCGGCCAAAATCATATTCCATATCTACAGCCCCTCTCTCATCGAGGGGTTCACTGGGCGATACCAGTCGCATCAACTCGACAGCGGCTCCCCAGCGCTGGGCCAGTTGCATGATGTGGTGAAAGTTCTCAGATTTTGGGTCAAAGAGTTCCTGCACCCACAAAATATTGGTCGCCGCCATGGTGCAGTGAATTTCCCGGCAGCCTTCAAGACCCGAAAGTACTTCGGGTATGAGTTGCTTGAAGTGTTCCTGATGCGGGGGGTAGGTCACCGAAATAAAACCCGTATCAGCCTTTACTCTAAGGTCGGCTCCTGTTGTTCTTTCATCCATGATGAGTTTGAGTTCTGCTTGGGCTGACAGGTAGAGATCTTCAAGAACGCGAGTACTGGACAGGGTGCCTTGATATTCAGGTAATTGGGATATCGCATGAAGCGTTTCGGCGGCGTTATGCACCGACATGTTTTCCAGATTTATAAAAATATCGAATTTGGTTGGATCCTGCCCAGAGGCGTGATGGGTTTGGCGAATCCACCGGTCGATATCCTCATCGAGCTGGGCCAGGTAGTTTTCCGCCTGCTCCATCTCCATATTCAGGGCTTTTGCCGTTCTTTTTGTACGGATGTCAAGCGGAGCTGATAACCCCACCCTTAATTTGTGGCACCCAGGAAGCATCAGATGTCCCGCCCGACCACTGTAAATGAGGTTGCCCTCAAGCGCCTTGCGGCAGAGATTGACGGTTATAAAAGCGAGATAGAGCTTCTTCTCGCGAGCGAGTTTTTCCGAGGACGATGGGCGTTTTATCAGGCTCATTTCCAGGCGGCCGACCTTGATGCCTTCCTCTTTGGCGCTTTCAAGAAGTTCTTCTCTGCTCAGTGTTGGCCACCCTGTTTTAGCGGCCAGTTCCCGGGCCAAATCTTCTCTGCCTCCCTGGTATAGACTTGAGATCATTACGAGTGCCATTCCTTTATCCATCCTCCTCTTGCGTGTTATAAGTTTCTTTATCTGACTTGAATTATCTGGCTTGAAATCAGTGGCTTTATCTGTGCCATTGTTGGCTCGGACAGCTCATCGTCGCTGTTGAACACCAGCAGTCCTATGTGCTCGGCGTTGGCCAGCGTGATGACTTCATCAATCAGGTTTTCATCAATGCGATAGAGAGAGAGTGCTACGCCATGTTGTCGCGCATCGCCAATCAATTCTTCTAAGGATTTATCCAGCAGGTTGACATTGCCATTTGTTTCTTCACCGGATTTCCTCTGCCGTATAATGATTATCTGCGCCTGGATTCGCCCGGCGAGCGACAGGGCGTAATGAACGCTTTTGAGATTCCTGGCATGTTGTCCCAAGGGGACGAGGATCTTTTTTCTTTGCATAGCTGTTAAGCTCGTTATGGAGTGTTCGAGTTCGGTATCGACGCTGTGCGCTCTCTGGGTCCGGTGTTTCAATTTGAAAAAACCCTGCCAATACCCTGTGTTCGTTTAAAGTTATTGCTCGATGAGGCTTTGGCTCCTTACTAACAATATTCGTGCCAAAATATATTTATAATGATACTGTATACTTATAGGGACATCCTAAAGCGGGATGGCAATTGTTGTTTCGATATGAAACAAAAACGCGGCTATGTCACGAATGCTTGTTTAAAAATGTCATTATATTAATAATCTATGGTTTTCGTTTCGATATGGAACAAGTTTCGTGAACGGGATAGGCGGCTGATCATTGAGCCATGATAGCTCAGTTAATGATCGAGAAGTGCTGGCTGGGCTGGCTGGATATTGATGCGCCGGGAAGGGCACGGGCAGACTTAGTCGAAATCAGTTGAGTTGGTGATACTTCATTTTGCGCCAGAGCGTTGTTCGGGGTATTTTGAGTATGGAGGCCGCCAGGCCTTTCCGGCCATTGGTTTTTAACAGCACTTGCTGTATGTAATGCTTTTCCTGTTCTTCGAGCGAGGGCCAGGAATGAGTCTCAAAGTTACTCATGCTGAGTTCCCTCAGATCGGAGGGGAGGTCATAGGGCTTAAGGACCGACCCATCGGACAGGGCAACGGCCCTTTCAATGAGATTTTCAAGTTCGCGAACATTTCCAGGAAAAGGGTATTGAGTGAGAATATCCAGAGTTTCGGTGGAAATCCCGCCTATCTTTTTATTGAAGGCTCGATTGTATTTTCCCAGAAAGTGCTGAACAAGAAGCGGTATGTCGTCAGTTCTGTTTCTCAGCGGCGGCAGTGTGATATTCACCACGTTTAGGCGATAATAAAGATCTTCCCGAAACTCTCGTTTTTCAGCCATAGACTTGAGATCCCGGTTACTGGCGGCGACCAGACGGGCATCGATTGGCTGGGCTTTTACCCCACCCACTCGAATAAGCGTGCGTTCCTCGACGAAACGGAGGAGCTTGGTCTGCATGCTGATCGGCATTTCACTGATTTCATCCAGAAAAATGGTGCCACGATGGGCTGCTTCCAGCAGCCCGACCTTGGCTTCCGCCGCACCGGTAAATGCACCCTTTTCGTGTCCGAACAGTTCATTGGCTATCAATTCCTCGGTAAATCCTCCACAATTAAACGATATGAAAGGGCAATTGCTGCGAGGATTTCTCTGATGCAGAGCCCTGGCCACCATTTCCTTGCCGGTGCCGCTTTCTCCCTGAATGAGTACGGTGCAATCAAGGGGGGCAACCTTGCCTATGAGGTGGAATACTTCAAGCATGGCTTTGCTGTTGCCGATCATCTTCGCCGGCCGATTCTGGGAGAAGAGCTCCTCTCTGAGCGCATCTTTCTCTCGCACCAGCAAAACCTTGTCAAGGGCTCTCCGCACCAGCAGTTTTAGCTCAGCCATCTTAATCGGCTTGGTAACATAGTGAAATGCTCCTGCCCTGATTGCCTGTATTGCAGTATCCACGGTACTGTAGGCGGTGATGATTATGAACTCGCAATAGGGATAATTGCTACGAACGGCCTTGAGCAATTCCAGGCCGCTTAGTCCAGGTAAGCGAAGATCGCAGAGAACCAAATCAAAAGCTACTTGTTTGAAACGGGCCAACGCCGTTTCCCCATCCTGAAACGTTTCTACTTCCCAGTTTTTCTCTTTGATCAGCCCTCTCTTGACTTCACGGCAAACGATCGTCTCATCGTCGATCACAGCAATTTTGAAGAGATCCACCCTCAAGCTCCGGAGGTATCGGTTGGCAGGAAGATTGAAAAGCAGGCTCCGCAACCCGGTTCACTCTCCACCTCGAGCCTTCCGCCGTTTTTCTTAATGATGGAGTAGCTTACCGAGAGGCCAAGCCCGGTACCCTCTCCCTCCTCCTTGGTCGTGAAGAATGGGTCAAAAATCTGATCGATATGTTGTTCCGCAATACCGGGTCCGTTGTCAATTATATCAATCTTCACTTCTCCCGGCACCTCAGTCCGCTTGATAGCAACCCTGAGAGTCCCACCCTCATCCATGGCCTGGATACTGTTGAGAAAAAGGTTGAGGAGCACCTGCTGAATCCCCCCTTTGTCCATGAATACTTGGGGAATACCTTGCTCCGCTTCTTTAACGAAATTGATTGTGTGCAGGTTCATTTCATTTTTGAGAAGCCGGATAGTCTTATCAACCAGTTCTTCAAGATCGAATGATTCCACTTTTGGGTGGCTTGCGCGGGAAAATTCTAGAAGATTTTTCACGATATCACTCGTGCGATCACTCTGATCCATGGCGTCCTGATAGAGTTTCCGACGCTCCTCATAATTCATGGTTTCACCGTCTTCGATCAAAGCTTCAATGGTCAGTGACAGATTGTTAATCGCATTGTTTATTTCATGGGCAATACCTGCTGTCAGAGTACAGATGGAGGCTATCTTGCGTGAGTGAATCAGCTCATCTTGGCGTTTTTCCAGTTCACTCATCATACGGTTGATTGCCAAGACAAGATGATGAATTTCATTTTTATCTTCGCCATACGGCGTGATTTGCTGGAACGCACCAGTGGCCACAGCGTCTGATTCTCTTGTAATTCGGGCCAGTGGCCGTATCACTTTTTCTGTAATGTAAAAAATCACGAAACCCAGAAGAACCATCAGAAAGAGCAGGCCAATCAACGGTAGGGGAATCATCCGCTGGAGAAGTGTATTAATCTCCCGGCGTTGCGTTGTCACCACCTGATCGGCCAGCACCATCAGGTTTTGACCAACCCCCCGGATCTGCTCTTGGATTTTGGCGCAGTCCTGTGTCTCACAGTCGGCTTGGTTTAGTTGAGCCATGAAATCGGAATAGTTGTCGACATATTGGTTAAAGTTTCCATAGTTCTCCTTTCCGATAGCCTTGACTAAGGAGTCATGCTCACGTTGCAGGGATAAAGCCAGTTGATTGGTATAGGTGACATTTTCCTCGTAATTGAATTCATGCCGATAAAGGAAATAATTCTTTTCGTAACGTCTCATCTCCATGAGATTGTTATTTAATTCCTCTGCCAGTTCAAAAAATTGCATGGAGCGCGACAATTCCCTGAAATTGCTGTAGTCGAGCAGTACAACGATGGACATAAAAACAAAACAGCTTAAAAAGGCCATCATAATCTGCCAACGTATGGTTTGTGGAATAAGATTCATATTCAACTTTTCTTACCGTTGCCATTTTTATCAGGCTACCGGGCTTGTTGAGAATTACGGTAGCCCTTTCCGGCGCCAAATTCAAATATGATTTAAATGTGAGCGGGCCTTTGCTCTGTTTTCGTCCTCAGATAGGCTTTAAAGGTTCTCTATAAAACCTTTTGTGACTAAATCGGATTAGAGTCAACATAAAACGAACCAGGCTTTAAGCGAAAAGGACAATCGACATGTTAGGTGATAAAATCTGTTCGAGCATTTCCAATTATTCGTATCAATAAGAAAGATTCTCAATTTAATCTGATTATGGCGACCTTTACCCCATAAAAAATCCGGGGCTTCTCATAACTGAACCCCTAAATTTGCGCGGATTTTTAAGTATTCTATCCCAATATGAACAGAAAGACGGTCGTTTTTGTTATAGAATTTATTGCGCAGTGACTGACTACTGAACTTAATATGGCCAAAACAATTATAATAAATTTGTCCTCGACGTTAACGAAGGGTTGTTCCTGATATCCTTCGAATCTTA
This sequence comes from Desulfobulbaceae bacterium, assembly GCA_024640625.1. GTDB lineage: Bacteria > Desulfobacterota > Desulfobulbia > Desulfobulbales > Desulfocapsaceae > JABDQA01. The sequence continues at coordinate 68 of JAHEER010000061.1, read as the reverse complement.
CATTTTTAAAATCTACAACACTGCCTTTGGAAACTTTTATCCTTTCTCCTTCGGCATTGAGCAACCTT
>JAHEER010000171.1 GCA_024640625.1 Desulfobulbaceae bacterium | reverse complement strand
CAGGCACGTCACGATCCCGAACTGGTCCTGAAGGGACTGGCTATTCTTGCCGGAGGGCGTTGATGCGACAGATAGTCTATTTGTTGGTAGTGGTGAATCTGGGTTTTCTGGGCTGGAATATATTTCATAGCCAGTCCATCAGGCAGGTTGAGCGGGAGTTGCCGCCGATTCCTGCAACGGCCGTGCCGCTGGTTACCTTGCAGGAGAAGGAGCAGGCTGCAGCTGAGGAAATCTCCGTGATCGAGACGGTGACCGGGAATGAACCTCCCGGTGCGGGGATGAGTCTGGTGTGCCAGACGCTGGGTCCGTTTCTTGTCAGGAAGACAATGCAGGAGATGGAGGAAAAACTGATCGCCATGGAGCTGGAACCACGGCAACGTGAAACTGCGCGGCAACATCCAATAGGCTATTGGGTGCATCTCCCCGAAATGGAGCGCGTCGAGGCTCGCCGGCAGGCGCAGATACTGGATGATCACAATGACAAGGAATATTTTATCGGCAAGGATAATGTCCTTTCGCTTGGCGCCTTTCAGGACATGAATCGGGCCAAAAAACGACTGAAACGCGTCCGCAAACTGGGTCTTGATGCACAGCTGGATACCCGCTACCGGACTGTTGCCGAATACTGGCTGGATTTCCAGCTGGAAACAGGCGCGGGTGAACAGCTCACGGGGCTGGTCGAGGACGATCCTGATGTATGGTTGCAGGACCGGGCGTGTTATTGAATTGCGGCGCGGCTGGCAATTCACTAGAATAGGCGGCCTTGTCAGTTACAGGCAAGACGCCGGCGTAGCTCAGCTGGTAGAGCGCTTCACTTGTAATGAAGATGTCGGGGGTTCGACTCCTCTCGCCGGCTCCATTAAAAACATCAGGTTAGCTTGAATTTCAGCTGCCTCAGTTTTTCCTTGAGTCACCACTGAATTACAACCCGATGCACGTATCACTTGTGCATCGGGTGTTTTTCTTTTTTTCTCCTGATTGAAATTCCCGCACCTCTCCGAGACAGTCACGCAAACGCAAACGCAAACGCAAACGCAAACGCAAACGCAAACGCAAACGCAAACGCAAGCACCTGCCGTGCAGCAGTTGCATTCAGTTCAGTAAGCTACCAGTGGTAGGGAAAGGAAGGGATTGAATGAATGTGTCAGCTAGCTGTTCTCGGTATGTTCGGGAGCGCTATCTTGTGTTGCCGGTGTTTGTGATTCCTCACAATCGTTTATCTTCAATGCAGAGTAGACTGCAATGAACGCTGCTCTCGACACAACTGTCTTCATGTTGCGTCTCCAAAGTTAGCTCCCCTTGCCACACCGGGCGGAAGCTTCGAGGAGTTTCAGGTGCACAATGGTTGGTGGACCTTGAGGAAGAGAAGGAGGGTGATGAAAGATGTGTCGGCTGGTGTATTTCTGGATGGCACTCCCGGCGGTCGTCAGGAATTACACCCGCCATCAACATCGCCTGGGCCATACTGGGTATCGACAAAATCTTCAGCCGGAGCGGACACTTGTGCAGAAAAAATATGCCACGAATGCCTATGCGATTATCTGGTATGAAATTAGACAGTGACTTTTCAAGCCATTATTTCGCTGAATTAATGGTTTCTTATGTGCTGAATAAGTGTCTTCCACAATACCAACCCCGTTGTGCCTTAACTAGACTTCAATCTAACAGCCAAGGTAATGGGGGTATCAGCTAAACCAATAGAGCTGTTTTGGCTAGAAAAATCATGAAACTTCATGGTTCTTATATGACTAAATCAAGGGCATGAGACTCATTGAGTCTATATTGACATAGAACATATGGAGGAGTGACGTCATGGCACAAGCATTACATAGTATAGAGAACGAACCTGATCATACTGTTGAGATCGTTGTACACATAACAGAAACCTTGGGAGAGAAACAGAGAGAAGAACTGGTTGCCGCGCTGGAAAATAATGGTGGCATTACCACAGCGGAGTTCTGTCCGTTGCGGTATCACCTGATGCTGCTTAGGTACGATAGAGATTTGTATTCCTCACAAGATGTACTGGATCGTGTCAAATCACAAAATGTAAGTGCCAGGCTGATTGGCCCGGTATAGGGATGACCCAGGGGGAGGGGAAGGTAATGAGAGATACGGATAAGCTTAACAAGCTGTTAACGACCCACAGAGGACCTGGAGAAATACAGGACTGGATATTTTCATTGACCCCTATTGGTGTCGCGTTTGTCTTTTATCTTGTTTTCATCATGTCTTCGGGTATTGAATCCAAGGGACTTTTTATTGCCTATGGTGCGGCAGCTGGCTTTATCGGGCTGGAAAGTTACTGGATAGTCAGAGGCTGGCACAATAATCATGCAAGTACAGTCGTTATGGGTGCCATTGGTATTCTCGTGACGATATTTGCACTTGGGTTTTATATCTCCATTAAATGATGGAGCATAAGAACTGACTCGTATTCCTCATGGCGGCCCACGGGTCGCTATTTTTTCGGGCTATATATTTCCGGTTTGCTAATGTGACCCACAGGTGAACGTGAGGAACGGTAAATTTCCGCCCGCACCCTTCCGTCCAGCCGGCCCTGATATAACCAAAACAGCTTCGGCTCTGGGCAGAGCCTCTTTAATGCGACTGTCTATTTGTTTGGCTCCGGATAATCGGGTTTGTTAGGGGGCGAGAAGGCCAGCAGCGTGACGGTGCCATCTGTTACCTGGTAGGCATTAGGGCTTGGCGGAATGGGGTACTCCGTTGACGGGCAGTTTGTTGATCAGGTTTTCGGCAATTTCTTCCACCACCAGTTTAAAGGTGACGGGTGTTTCGATGCTAGTATCCTTGGCGTAGTTCAATTCCGCGGTGCCTTCCCAGACGATGCTACCCATCTCGCTATTCCAGATCTGCAGGAACAGTCGGATGTTCGCCTCCTTGGTTTGTAACAAGCGGAGGCCTAGAAAGCTGAAGCGGTTACTAGAACCCTGATTGAAGCTTGAGAGTTTCAACTGGGCAAGATACTGGACGCCGGTGGTCTGCCCCACCTTGCGCAGCGATTCCTGCTTGAAAATGCCGGTATCACTGTAATCCACGTACATCTGCTTATACTCATCGGCCATGCCTGCCTGATTGACCGCGCTCAGGACCTCGGGAAGGCTGACGACACGAATATCGGGACGTTGCTTCTCCAACTGGCTCGCAAATATAAATGCGAGGCTTTGTATATCCTGTTCTTGTCCGGTTACGGTCGAGGGCGTGAGGAAACCAAGCCCCTTTGTTTCCAGGCCGCAGCACCTTAGCGAAATATCCTGATATTTTATGGTGGCATGTACTTGGCCTGTTGAACAGCCACCGCTGAATGCCAGCATCAGCGCGATAAACGCAGCCGGGCACAGCCACCGCAAAGCGTGAAAAGTGAAATAACAAGCAGGTCGTAACATTCTGTCTAGTAACATGTATTACTCAAATATCTTGAGTGCAAAACTTCACATATACCAATATCTACCAGTCAATTTTAATATTCTCACTTTGTTTGTGCCCGAAAACAACAACGAATGGCAAGTTGCTATTCCAGACGTAAGGTTTGACAGAAACCAGGTGGGCGGCTTCAGGTTGGTTTTTTTCGATAACAGCGACGCCTGGCCGAGAGTGTAGGTATAAATTGCTGGGCGAGAACGGCAGCTCTGGCCTGTTGCGGAGATTTATCGTGAGCCAGGTACGAAGAATGTAGAGCGGAGTACTCAGCCCTAAGCACCCAGTGCCAGCTCGAGGTTCGAGGAGCCAAGAGTGGAGGTTGCAAATTGTTCTGGATGTGATGCTGCTTGGCGTTATCCCGGGCTGCCCCACGGCTGGGGATGGTGTGGTGGTACCGGCAGTGGTCTTGCTCATTCTGTTTCAGCCGGGCAAAATACCGCTGTTACCCGATTATGAGTGCCGGCCGGCAGTCGACGGGTAGTGAAAAGCAAATTAAAGGAGAGTGTTATGGCCGGTGTTCTGGTGATAGTTGTTTTAGTCCTGCTGATTGTTTTTCTGGCAAAACGCATATAAAGACTCCTGCGCCCCGCCCCTGATGTTATCTGATGGACGGGGCCGGCCGGCAACCTGGCGACGCGCCTCATCACAATGTGGAATCTTCCATGCAGCTTGAGGTTCATCAGCTTTCCAGGGTCTATAAAAAGGCCAGGGGGCTCCTTGCCACCGGCTTTAACGTCGAGGAGGGCGAACTGGTTGCCGTGGTGGGCCACAACGGCGCCGGCAAGTCGACTCTTTTAAAACTACTCGGCGGCTGGCTGGTTCCCGACGGTGGGGTGGTCCGGATCGACGGGGTTGACCTGAAAAACCGACGATCCATCGTCAGGAAGGTAGGATTCGTTCCCGAGACACCGAATCTCTTTGATTTCTTCTCGGTCGAATACAACCTCGTTCTTTTTACCCGCCTTTTTCAAATCCCCCGTTCGCGGGTCGAGGAAACGTTGCAGGAATTTAACCTGCTTCCGTTTCGTCATAATAAAGTGCAAGTACTCTCGAAAGGCTTGAAGCAGCGGGTCAGCATCGGGCGTTCCCTCCTGGCTGATCCGCCGATCCTTCTCTTTGATGAGCCAACCTCTGGCCTTGATTTCGAAATGACCAGGGAGATTTATGTTCAGCTGAAAAAACTTCATGCATCAGGGAAGACGATTCTTTTTACCTCTCATCGACCTGAAGAGATCAAAACCCTCGCTACCCGAATCATGGTCCTCCATCAGGGAAACCTCGTCTTTGATGGTTCCCCGGCAGAATATTTCGAGTCGCACATCCATCAGAATCTCTACTCATGATCAGAAACATACTGATTTTGATTTTTAATGATCTGGCGATTTCATTTAAAAACAAGACCCTCTACCTGATCCTCTTTATTCCGCTGTTTGTTTTCGTATCGTTGAATCTGGTCGATGGGGACGAAACGAACGCCCGGAAAATAAAGATCGGGCTGGTTGAAAAGGCAAGTTATCCTCCCGCGATGATTCAAGGCCTCAAGTCGGCCGAACCTGTCTTTGAGGTTTCCTGGCATACGAATGAAGCGGAAGGCAAACAGTGGTTGAAGGACAGGCTCGGCGACGGCATTCTGGTTCCTGCAGGGAAGGGGATTGAAGGCTGTGACCTGATCGTTCTCGCAAAAGCCTCCTTCCAGACAGTCGCCATCTTCGAGGGCGTTTCCGGGTTGCAGCGGGCGCTGGAAGGAAAGAGTCGAAACTGGATTGCGGGGATCATTTCCCTTCAGGAAGAAGGTATCCAGAGACAAATGCTGCCGACCTGGATATTAATGCTGGTCCTGCTGGTCGGATTCATCGTTCTCCCGACGCAGGTGGCCGAGGAAAAAGAAAAGAATCTCCTCCTCGGACTATTGCAAACGCCGATTCGCGAGGTGGAATGGCTTCTCTCCAAGGTATGCCTGGGGATGATTTTAATCGGTGTTGCGGCACTCTTCCTGCATCTGCTGATAAAGTTTGATTTTGATCGTGGCAGTGGCCTGGACTATATCGCCGTTCTTCTCGTCGGCGGGTTCTGTTTCAGTTCCTTCGGAATCCTCGTCGGGTTTTTATGCC
>JAHEER010000015.1 GCA_024640625.1 Desulfobulbaceae bacterium | reverse complement strand
CGATCGCCAGCTCCTGGCGCCGTCCCTCGCGGCAAAGCTGCCTGACAAAGTCCCTGAATGCGGAACTGCGGCCTTTGATAAAGGTTCCCCAGGTAAAGTAGTTGCAGCCCCTGTCCAGGGCCGCCCTGAAAACATCTGTGTGTGCTCCGAAACTCGACGAAATGCCGATCCGGGCCACCTCGATACCGGTGTTGCCCAGCCTGCGTTTTTCAATCATCGCTGACTCCGTTACAGCCCCCTTGTCAGGACATTCAGGGGACCCAATACCTATCGTCTGCCCGGGGGACATGATAGATATTGGGTCCCCTTTCTTTTACGCCCCTCATATGCTCATGGAGAAGCCGGCATAGCCTTGGACAACCTCACAGCGCAAATGCGTTGCCAGGTAGGCGAACGACTCGTCGCCGGTGCAGTGGCAGGCAACGAGCTGATGGAGGTCGAAGTTATTTAAGGCTTCTGCCGTTTTTTCAAGCCGCTCTGCTGAAGCATTGATCAGGTGCAGGCCGCCAATGACGGAGCGGATCCTTGTTTCGCCGGTGATCTGCCTAATCGTCTGCAGGGTATTGACGATACCGGCATGGCTGCAGCCGACACAGACAACCAGCCCCTCAGGGCTGCGCAGCCAGAGCGCATTGTCATCGTCGATGGGATCAGGCCGACTACCCCCGGGATCGTAGTAAAAAGCGCCGCCCGTATCTTCATACTCGGTCAACCGGGAAATTGGACCGGTAATTCCTATGTGCTCACCCAGATTAAGCGGATGGGTGAGCCAGTGAATCGAGTCATCCGGCAGCTCCCAGAGCGACCGCATTGAAGCGGCCGGCATCCTCACCGATCTCAACTCATCCTCGCCATTGGCGTAGCGCGGCTGCATGGCTGCCTGATGCAGATACACCTGGATAGCGCCCGCTTCGCTCACTACCGAATCCACCCCCCCGGTATGGTCATAGTGGCCGTGGCTGAGAACCAGGTCGGTCAGGCTGGAGAAACTCAGGTCCAATCTCCTGCAGTTTGGCAGCAGGGCCTCCTGGTTGCCCGTATCGAAAAGGATGGTGCGTCCCCCCTCTTCGATCCACAGCGCAAAGCCGTGCTCGGCCGCGAACCCCTCTCCGGCCTTGTTGTCGACGACGATCGTTATGCTTCCCATCTCATTTGCTCGCGGCTTTGCAGGCTTCGCTAATGCGCTGCTGCAGATATTCTATCACACTGGCATCCTCAGACTCGACATCGAAACAGAGTCCGTCTTCTCCCAGCAGACCGCCTGGTATCAAGTCGCCCCGACCTTCGGGATCGGTGACCATCTGCTGGTAAAAACAGACCGACAGCCAACGGGGCTGATCCTCGATAACGTCAATCATGACGAACAGCGGGACATCGGAGACATCCGCAGGCACTCCGCGCAATGAATAGCTAATCCCCGGCCGAATACGAAACTCGATCTCAGCCCCTTTCAATCCGCTTAAAAAATCAAAGAGCCTGCTGAAAACCTCGCGGCAGCTATCAGAACTCTCCGGCCACTGGGCGATAAAGGTTTCTATCTCCCGGTTATGGTCCATATCGGTGGTGCCCATCTTTCTATCTAGTGCCTCAGGAGTTTCCACCCTTACTCTTTTCTTCAGAGAATCTATTATCCGAACGGTGCGCCTCCACCTCGAGGCGCACCGCTTCCATCCAGCCCGAACGGCACTCCTCGACTCCATCAAATACCTTGATATACGGCTTTATGTCCAGCAACGGCGTACCATCAATGATATCGATATTTTTGATCTTCACCCGGCGGCCCTCGATCCCGATCAGTTCAACCACGGACAGACCAATGTGATTGGGACGAACCGGCGCGCGGGTGGCAAACACTCCCCGCGGTTTATCATCCAGAAAAGGGATCACCCGCATTCTGGTAACGGTTGTGCGGTGAAAAAAATAGAGCAGATAGATATGGCTGAAACCTTCAAGGTCAGCTAATCCAGCAGAGTAGTGCGGTTTGATGATCAGTTCCCCCAGCTCATCTTTGCCACCGCCGGGTTGGATTGGCATATCCTCGAGGCTGGTATAGGGCGTTCTGATCACGCCGATGGGGTCAAACTTTAGTTGTCGCATGCCAATTTATGGTGCTGCGGTAAATAAGGGAATCTCACAAAAATCAGAATGGGCTTCACGATCAAAAGGCGGTGCGCCCGAGAAGAAAATTTTCGCGCCCGCCCCAGGCATTGAGCGGCAAGACAATTTTTCAAGGTTCCCATCAGAATTCCGGGTCAGTGACCTTGATCATCGCATACCCGCCCTGGATGTGCAAGGTGTCGGTGATCCCTTTGGTATGCAGAAATACCTGCGCTTCGTAAGATCTGGATCCGGTATCGCAGATGACGAACAGCGGTTCATCGGCAGGGATTTCCGGGTAGCGGGTGCGCAGTTCTCTCTGGGGTACGTTGACCCAGCGGGAGCCGAATTTTTCCACGAAGGGCCGGGCCTCGAGCTCCCCCCGTATATCCAGTACCCGGCGCGCGTGCCGGGAAAATTCAACCAGAAAATCGGCGGCGTCAATGGGCCGGTTCATGCCGGCCAGAATATTGTCGAGACTGTTGCCGGCGTTGTTGATCACGTCCATGGCCGAGGCAAACGGGGGGGCATATCCGGTCTCGAGGCAGCACACCTCATCGACGTCGATGCCGTTTTTCAGCATGACGGCCACCGTATCCACCCGCGCCTTGACACCGTCCCCATGCCTTCCCGCGGCCTCGATGCCGAGAATTTTCCTGGTCTTTCTGTCAGCCACCAGCGACACGTAAATGAATTCGGCGTTGGGATAGAAATGGGCGTGGTCGGGTTGGGCGACCACCGAATAAACCGGATCGTAGCCGGTCTCTTTGGCCTGGCGATAGGTCAATCCCGCCTTGCATACCCCGATATCAAAGACCTTGACGCAAAAGGTACCCACCGTACCGGTGAAATGGCTGGAACCGCCGCTTAAATTGGTGGCGATTACCCTTCCCTGCCTGTTGGCCAGTGAACCGAGCGCCATCAGACTGTTTTCTCCGCTGACCAGGTTTCTGAGTTCGATGCAGTCGCCGCCGGCATAGATATCGGGATCGTTGGTCCGCAGCCTGCGGTCCACCAGTATCCCGCCGCTGCGCCCCAAAGCAATGCCTGCCTTGGCTGCCAGATCGGTATTGGGTTTGACTCCCGCAGCAAGGATGACTACATCGGTCGGCATTATTCCCGAAGTGGTATGGACTTCTAGCCCCTTCGCCCGGGCGTGCCCGTTTATCTTCATGACCCGCTCGGCCAGCATGAGGTTGACTCCGTTGCGCCGCAGCTCGGTTGCAACTGCCCGGGCGATACATTTGCCCAGCAGAGTCGGCAGCACCTGATCTTCCATCTCGATCAGGGTGGTTTCAATGCCCCACAGATCGGTGAGCGCCTCGCTGATCTCCAGACCTATGGCACCACCGCCGATGACCACGGCATTACCTATTTTGCCCTGGGTCATCAACAGCTTTATCTGTTCGGCATCGTGGAGGTTGGAGACGGTCAGCACACCGGGAAGATCAGCACCCGGAAAGGGCGGACGGATTGCCCGGGCACCGGTGGCCAGCACCAGCTTGTCATAATCAAGCTGCCGGGTCGTCCCGCTTCCAAGCTCCTGGATCAGCACCTGATGGTTTTTCCGGTCGATGGCAATTGCTTCAACGCAGGTAAGAACCTCGACCCCTTTGATTTCCCGAAAAAAGGTCTCATCCCTCAGGGCATGGGAGGTGGTTTTGTAAAGATCCTCCAGGTCATTGATATCACCGCCGACATAATAGGGTATTCCACATCCCCCGTAAGAGATCAGATCATCCCGGTCGATCAGCGTTATCTGCGCCTCCGGGTCCAACCTTCGCAGTCGACATGCGACCTTGGGGCCCAGGGCCACTGCCCCGATTACCACTATCTTCTTTGCCATGGTGCTCGCCTGGTAACGTGTTGATCCCCGCAGCAACCCGGCGAATTCCCGGGTACTACATTTTTTGTTATTGATTACAATAAGTACACCATCTCGCTAACAAATTCAGCCTTTATTTGCAGATGCACAAAATATGGTCTAAGCTATCGATCAGCTTGAAAAAAGATGACATCCGCCAAATTCGAGGTAATATCTGTTTCTAGGATATTTCGGTCTCACCGGGCGACAATACTCATACAGGAGGGGGATATGCAGGAGTCCATCCAGAGGGAAATCATTCTTTTCACTCCGAACAAGAAATACACTGGCAAGGTTGATCTGAAAAACGACGGCATTCGCACCATCGACCAGTTAAACAGTTCCACCATCTACTGGAAGAATCCTGCCGAGAAAAGCTTTGATGACGCGATACTCATGTATGACGTTGATGTCTCCGTCCACGGTGCAGACAAACTCACGTCCTTCAAAAAGCTTCAAATCCGTCTCTCGGACATCATCTTCTTTACTGATCGACTTACGGAATCCGGCAGTTCCGCAGAAAAAATGAGGGCCCAGACCCTTTCAGCCAAAGCCAAAGATGAGCGTGCCAAGGCCAAGATCATTACCGAGATGAGAGGTGATTCTTTTTTCTTTATCTTCGGGACCTTCCACGGTCTTTTTAAAAACAAGACCAAGCAGCGTTACTTCGCACTGACCGACGTAAGAGTTTATGAGGTTCTCCGGACAGGTGATAAATGGGAAAGGTTCGAGATTGATCTGGGCAATAGTTTCATAGGTCTCTCCAGCAATCATATTGAGTCCTGCACCCTGAGCGACTATGAGTAACAATCCGGTAAAGCTGCCCAGCTGGATCTCTTGCTTCGTTCACCAAAATCGACGCCTGATCGGTTGTAATCAACGTAACCTACGGCATTTCTGAGTGGCACCCAATGCCGTATCTTCTGCTCGTTCTCACCACTCTTTTCTGGTCGGGCAACTTCGTGCTCAGTCGAGGAATGCACGCCGACATTCCGCCGCTGGCCCTGTCATTCTGGCGTTGGGCGCTGGCGCTGGCAATCATGCTGGCTTTCAGCTGGCGCACCTTCCTGAGCCAGCGCGGCATCGTCTACCGCGAACGCAGATTCATCATCATCCAGGGACTGCTCGGAGTCACCGGTTTCAACTCCCTGATTTACCTGGCCGTTCAATCGACCACCGCGGTCAACGCGGTCTTGATTAACTCCTGTGTCCCGATCCTGATCGCCCTCTGCTCGCTATTCATTAACAAGGAACCGCTGAGCCTCAGGCAATGGGCGGGCATCCTTGTCTCGCTGTCGGGCGTGGCCCTGATCATAGTCGGCGGCAAGCTTGGTTCGCTGGTCGAACTGGACTTCAACCGGGGCGACCTGCTGGTGCTCTGTGCCGGGCTGGCCTGGGCCCTGTATTCAGTGAACCTGAAACGCTTTCCCGATGAGCTGCACCCCTTCTCCTACCTGCTCGGGATCATGGTCGCCGGTTTAATCGGCATCCTGCCGTTCTATTTTCTGGAACTCGGCATGGGCTATGGGCTGACAGCCAATCTACCGACGCTGACGACCATCGTCTACGTGGCAATCTTTCCGTCGGTACTTGCCTTTATTTTCTGGAACCGTGCGGTGCGAGATATCGGCGCCAACCGGGCCGGCGTATTCATCCACCTGATGCCGGTGTTCAGCTCGATAATGGCAATTATGTTCCTGGGTGAGTCGATAGAACTATTTCACCTGCAGGGCATCGCTCTGGTGTTCGCGGGGATTTTCCTGGCAACTTTCAGCGGCGGCAAGAAGGGCTGATTAATTTCCTCATCAGCCTCTATCGTCAGCGCCAAAAAATAATTGTCGTTAGCCAGTGTCAGGCGCGTTATCTCCCTGGCATTCTGCCGATCAAACCCGTCACTGATAGAGAGGTCGCCAGGCGGATACCAGTTGTCTGTTGACAGGCCCGTATATTCGAGATACAAATCGACTACCCAGGTGTCCATTGGACGTAAAAGGGAATCCCGTGCAAACCGGGAACGGGCCCGCCGCTGTGACCGGGGACCTGCATCGCCGGTGCCGACCAGGCACTGCCACTGATCTTTGATTGGGAAGGCGCGATGCGCGGGACGATCCGGAAGTCAGAAGACCTGCCTTGGGAAGCAGACCGATCAATCCCCGCGGATCAGGGATTGGGCGGAACCCGTCTGAGGTGACAGGGCCCCCAGACCAATTATGGTCCGGGGGCCCTTTTTCATTGTCCCCGGCCTCCCCAGAAGCCGAGGAGAAAGTCATGCACAACACCGAAATCACCTTTGCCAAAAACGGCGCGCTGACCACCAGAGACTGGGATACCTTTCAGGCAATCCTGAGAAAGTGTCTGCGCTACAAAAAGCCAGCCAGAAAGCAACCGTCTAAAAGCAAATCCTGATCGATCCGCATCGGGACCATGCGTTTCCCCCTGCTGGCCTGTACCGGCAGGGGTAAGCGCGCCTAAACTTCGGTTCAGCCTGGATTTTTAAAATCAACTACTTATACATAACGACATAAGTTCAAGGCGCCCAGTCAGGCAAGACGCGAGCGAGGAGCCGGCGGAGCAGCCTGCTAGCGCGGTGGGCAACCACCACAGCGAGTAACGCTGCATGAGGGATGGCTTGGACTTGTGTCGCTATGTACAGAATAGTCGATGCGGTAGATAATCAAACTAGCCAGGACCGAAGCCGATGCCCAATGAATACTCTGTTCAATTTCACGATTTCATTACCGCGAAGATAGATAAGGCCGGCCAACGGTTGGCCGCAGCCGAGCACACCGGTAATGAGCCGATGCAGTCCTATTGGCAGGGCCAACTCGAAGAACTGGCCTGGCTGCGCACCTATCTCAAAGCGCATGTTGATCTGCAAAATTTTGTGTATTATCAGTGATACGCTCCGCAAGCGAATCAGTACCCCAATTTACACTCGTCATGTCCTACACCTATCTTCTCGATCTCTATAAAGTTCTCGCTGCGCGAACGGCTGACATCGACACTACCATCAAAAAGGCCCCGCAGCTTTCCGCCAGCCAGCGGCAGCACCTCGCCGGCCGCCGGGACTGCCTCGAGTCGATCCATCGCTTTTTGGAGGAGCACTATGATCACAAACTTCCGCGACGGCTGCAGCGTCAGTCGCACCTGGGGAGGTAGGCCCTATCCATGATCCGCAACTTTCTCATCTACGGCGCCGGCGCTCTCGGGCAGGCTCTCGGCTGCATGCTGGCCAGCGACGGTCACCAGGTTACGCTGGTGCTGCGGGAACGATTCGTCGAACCAATCAAAACCGACGGTCTGTCGGTGACCGGCATCTTCGGCGACTTTCATATCGAGGCCGACGCTCTGATACTGACCACCTCGATTGCCGGCACTGAGGGGCGTCACTACGACGCCATTCTGCTCACCACCAAATCCTACAACACCCGGGCGGCGGTTCAGGATCTATCCACGCTTCAGAACTGTCACTGTCCCGTGGTTTCCATGCAGAACGGGTGCGGCAACATCGAGCAGCTGATTAAGGTGCTCGGGGCCGAGAGGAGCTTCGGCGCCCGGGTCATCACCGGATTCGAAATAGTCCGTCCGGCCCAGATACGCATCACCGTGTCTGCCGACGACGTGCACCTCGGCGCCGGCCTCGGCGGTACGATTCCCGAACAGGCTGCGTCAATCGCCAAGGCCATCGCCCAGGCCGGCCTGCCCTGTATCGCCGTCGAGGACGTCCATCAGTCGCTGTTCGCCAAACTGCTCTACAATTGCGCCTTAAATCCGCTCGGCGCCGTTCTCGGGGTAAGTTACGGCACCCTGGCCGACGCCCCTGAGACCAGAGCCGTCATGGATGCCGTAATCGACGAGACGTTTGCGGTGGTCAGCGCCATAGGGGCCCGGCTGCCCTGGCAGAATCCGGACCACTACAAGAGCTTCTTTTATGGGACGCTCATCCCGGCAACCTATGATCATCGGCCCTCGATGCTGCAGGATCTGGAACAGCACAAGCCCACCGAAGTGGATGGATTGGTGGGCTACGTCTCCGCCCACGGCAGGGCCAGCAATATCGCCACACCATACTGTGATCTGCTGGGAGCGCTGATCCGCTTCAAGGAACAACAAGCGGGCTCGCGCTAGCCAGTAATAGGTGGGTGCACCATCTCCCAGAGCAGACAGACGCGAACGTCGAAGATGTCGCTGCGTCGCGGTTTGACGGCGAAGGTCTCGGTCTCTACCAGGGCCGGGTTATAAGAGTCGGCCAGTTCCTCCAGCGCCTGGCTCTGCTCGGACTCGAGTTCTTCGAGTTCCTGTTCGAGCCGGGCGACCAGTTCCTCAGCCCGCCGGACATCATCTTTTTCCTTACCGATTCTGCCGGCTTTTCTGATACCGCTGGCGGTCCTGGTCATGGTGGTTGAAGACAATCTTTTGCGGCCCATAAAGGCACCGAGCACCGCAGTACCGAAACTGATGATGGTATCGGTGGTCTTGGTCGACACGTCACTTTCTTCTTTTTCCAACTTGGCATAGGCGCTGTCCAGCTTCATGGCAAGCCGCTCTTTTTTCACCTGGAATTTACCCGCCAGTTTCTCGACCGCCGCCTCCTTGTCTTCTCTCAACCGATCGGCGATACGGACCTGAAACTCGGCTTCCGTTTCCCCCGGTCTCGACTCCATCTTGAGCGAGGGGACGCGAAGCAGGTGAAGCCGCTGGGTCTGGTAAAGGTGGTTGGCAAGATCCTTTTCCCAGCCTTTGAAGTTTTTCAGGGCTGAGAAGATCTGGGGCAGAGGCTGGAAGCTGCTGCCCTCCGGTGCGCTCTCGGGGCAGGACTCCAATTCGGCCTCCGAGGGTTCCGCGTCTTGCCAGTCCGGGGCATCGAACGATTCGTCGAGAGAGAGGCGTACATTTACCTGGGTGAGCTCATCGATATTTCGAGAAGCGTTGTAAAAACGCACCGAGGCGGTGGCCGCCAGCCATGGTTCAAAACCAAAGTCTTCGGCATAGACATTGAGCAGGTGGTAGCGCTGGTCGATCCCTTCGGCGAGAATCGGCGGACTTGACAACAGCGCCCCGGGTTGTCCGCCTGGACCCCGGACCGGCTCCGCTTCATCTGCGGCGCGGGGACGGTCTTCCACGAGACGGTCGATATCCTGCAGGCTGATCGGTCCTTTCAGATAGGACATGACCCAGCGGGTTTCGAACAACAGCGGTTCGTCGAGGTGGGCCGAGGTGAGCAGAAACTGCCGGCCCTTCATGTCCGAGAGCAGCTCCCTCACCAGGGGGCGGTTGAGGGCACCGTCGCTGGCGCCGACAATGCCTTCGAGAACCCGGTCCTGATCCTGGGTGGTCTGCAGGCGGCCGACGAACCAGGTGCCGATGTTGGACAGACCCTTGTAATCGAGATCAACCGGATTCTGGGTGGCAAGCACCACCCCGATACCGTAGGCTCTGGCCTGTTTGAGCAGCAGCAGCATCGGTTTTTTCGAGGGCGGATTGGTGGTGGGCGGGAAATAGCCGAAAATCTCATCCATGTAGAGCAGCGCCTTTAACGACGAAGTGCCCTGTTGTCGCCTCATCCAGCCAATCATCGCATTGAGCAGCAGGGTGACAAAAAACATCCGCTCGGTTTCGCTGAGATGGGCAATCGAAAAGATCGCCGTGTGAGGCCGGCCGTCTTCGCCGTAGAGAATTTTCTGTATGTCAAGCGGTTGACCCTGCAACCAGGAACCGAAGCTGGGACTGGCGATGACGTTGTTGAGCAGCATGGCCAGCTTCATTCTGTCAGCCTGAGGGAAAAAACTGCTGAGACCGAAAACGCCAACCTTGTCGAACGGGGGATTGACAATGGCCCCGATCAGCGTCTCCAGCGACAGATCCTCGCCCTTTCTCCAATGGTGCAGAAGAATCGAAGAGATCAGAATATGCTCCCGACTGGTCAGCGGATCCCCATCGATATCGACCAGCGCAAGCAGACTGGTGGCGGTGGAGCCGACCAGGGCGTTGAGGCTGTCCTGATCCTGCAGCGCATCCTCAGCCGGGGCTGCAAAGCTCGCCATTATGGAGACGGGTATACCGGCGCTGGAGCCGGGCGTATAGACGGTGACCGTCGATTTTGCCCGCATCCTGCCGATGCGCTCACCACTCTGCCCCCAGGACTCAAGCCCCTGGCGCCAGTCGGAAGCCGTCTTCTCAGCCATCTGGGCCACTGAAAGGTTTTTCCTCGAAGCCTCCGCCGGATCTATCCAGGGCTCAAAATCTGCAGGGTCAAGAGCCGGAAAGGTGAGCAGCAGATTGGCCATGTCACCCTTGGGATCAATAATGATCGACGGTACCTCATCCATGATGGCCTCCTCGATCAATCCTATTCCCAAGCCTGTTTTGCCGCTTCCGGTCATGCCGATGATGACCCCGTGGGTGGTCAGGTTTTTGCTCTTGTAGAGCAGGGGCAGCCCGGTCGATGCCTGCTCCCCGATCGGCAGTTCCTTCCCCAGGTAGAACAGTCCCAGTTTTTCATACGCTCGATTGGCTTCCACAAAACACCTCGCTGGCTGATGGTTGTAGGCGTTGAGGGCTCAGAGTCGGATTTTGCAATTGGTCCCCCTCCGGTATGCGCACCCTGTTCTCTCATAATGATTTCATTCAGGACGGGTTTGTCAACCGCTTTCACTTTCCGGATCTGCATCTTTGTTTTGCCCGGTCAGGAGAGAGTGTTTATAGTTTGGCGGAATTTTTAAATTGAATCTCTTCTTGTTAAGGGAATAAACAATGGCCTTCCATTCATTTCTCTCACTTCTGCGCTTTCCGCGACCGGGTCGACGATGAACAGCTCTGCCATTCTCGCATCTGAACAAGGATTTACCAGAAGACGGTTGTTGCAGCTGGCCGCTGTCAGCGCGGCGGTGGGCATCATCGGCTACCTCGGAGTGCGGCCGCGCGGCAGGCTCAAGCCGGTACGCCACAGCCAGCCGATGATGGGCACAATTGTCAATCTGGTGGTCTGCGGTGAAGACGAAGGTTCCTGCCGGCAAGGCATAGAGGCCTGCATCGAGCGGATGGAAACGCTTTCGATGATGATGAGCACCTATGTGTCCGACAGCCCGTTGTCGGAGCTCAATCGTTTTGGATCGCTCAACGACGCGCCGCAGGAACTGGTCGAGGTCTTCAAACTCGCCATTGAACTCAGTGAACTCACTGACGGGGCCTTCGACCCCACCGTTCTGCCCCTCGTCGGACTCTTTAAAGAGGTTAGGAAGACCGGAAAACTTCCCGACCAACAAAAAGTAAAAGAAATTTTGCAAGTGGTCGACTACAGACATATTGTTGTTGAGAATGATACCACGGTGAAGTACTCCACACCTGGTGTGACGGCCACCCTGGATGCGGTTGCCAAAGGCTACATCGTAGACAGGGGCATAGAAGTTCTGCAGCGTTTGGGGTTTGGCAACGCCTTCATCGAAGCCGGTGGCGACCTGATGGTGGTTGGCTATCGCTATGATGGAAAACCGTGGAAGATAGGTATCAGAAACCCGCGGAGCGACGATCTGAAAAAAATGACAACCATTGAAATGAGTGACCGGGCAATCGCCACTTCCGGCGATTACATGCAATATTTCACCGACGATAAAAAAATTCATCATATCATCGATCCCCGCACCGGCTTCTCTCCCGTCCGCACCGCTTCAAGTTCCATAATCGCCCCCACTGTTGCCTGGGCCGACGGTCTCGCCACTGCCGCCATGGTCCTCGATCCTGACCAATCCATCGCCCTGCTGGAAACTCTTCCGGACTGCGAAGGCTACTTGATAGATAAAGACATGAACCGATATCAGACAAAGGGGTTCTTCAGCTGAAATGAGAAGAATAACCATAGACAAAGGCCTCGATCTTCCCATTGACGGCTCACCCGATTCTACGATTTCCCCGGCAGCTCCCGTCGAGCACGTGGCTCTGGTTGGCGACGACTACATTGGCATGAAGCCGACCATGCTGGTAGCGGTCGGCGACCAGGTAGCCTGTGGGCAACCGCTGTTTTCCGACAAAAAGAACGAAGGGGTGATGTTCACGGCACCTGCCAGCGGCGAGGTCGTGGCTGTCAACCGGGGCGCAAAGCGTAAATTTGAATCTCTGGTGATTCGAGTTGCTGAAGGTGAGCGCCTGAGCTTTTGCGAGGCCGGCACGGACCCCGCCGACCTCGGCCCGGAAGGTCTGCGTAAAGTGCTGATCGACTCGGGCCTCTGGACCGCACTGCGAACCAGGCCCTACGGCAAAATCCCGCCGATTGACAGCGAGCCCGCCTCGCTGTTTGTCACGGCCATGGACAGCTCGCCGGTGGGGCCAGACATGAAAGCCGTCATCGACCACAGAAAAGATGATTTTCTACTCGGTATGCAGGCGCTGGCATCCTTCATCAGTAAACCCATATATATTTGTCATGCGGGAGATCTCACCGGTCTCGAGGCGCTTGCCAGCCAGGTGGAGGAGGTCGTCTTTGAAGGCCCTCATCCGGCCGGGCTGCCTTCCACCCATATACATTTCATCGATCCGGTCAGCGAGTTCAAGACGGTCTGGCACATCGGCGCCCAGGACGTCTGCGGCCTCGGCGGACTGCTGAGAACCGGTAAGCTCTGCAGCGAGAGGGTGGTGGCCCTGGGCGGTCCCTGCTTCGATACCCCCCGTCACGTGGAAACAATTCTCGGCGCTTCAATCGCTGAATTATGCCGGAATGAATTGAGAAATGGAGTCGAGGGCAGGCTCGTTTCCGGCTCCATTCTCGATGGCAGGCAGGCGGATCCCCTGCGCGGTTTTCTCGGTCGCTATCATCAGTTGATAAGCTGCCTGCCCGAAGGCGACGGCCGCCAGTTGTTCGGCTGGCTGCGTCTCGGAAACGATCGTTTTTCGGTGTCACGGGCCTTTTTGACCGCCTTCACCAAACCAGACAAAGTTCCTTTCAACACTGCGGTCTGGGGCGGCAACAGAGCAATCTTCCCGTTGGGATCTTATGAGAAGGTGATGCCGCTTGACTTCGTTCCGATTTATTTCCTCAAGAGCCTGGCCTCGGGCAATACAGAGAAAGCCAAAGAACTCGGCTGTCTGGAACTGATTGAGGAAGACCTGGCGCTGTGCTCCTATGTTGATCCCGGTAAAAATGATTTCGCTCCCATGCTTCGTCAAACGCTGACCTCCATTGAAGAGGAAGGATGATACTCAATAGTAAATTATGTTTAACAAATTAAGTAAATACTTCCTCGACATTAAGCCCCATTTCGAAGAGGGTGGAAGATTTAAAAGCCTCTACCCGCTCTACGAGGCCTTCGACTCATTTCTCTTTTCGACCACCAAGTCGACCCCGGCCGCACCCCACGTGCGCGATGCAGTCGATCTCAAACGAATAATGATCACGGTCATCATCGCGCTGGTGCCCTGCACGCTGATGGCCCTGTGGAACACCGGTTATCAGGCCAACCTGGTGCTGGTCGAAATCGGGGCGATGCCGGACGGCTGGCGTGGAGCGATCATGGGCCTGATTGGCGTCAATCCCCAATCGCTGATCTCAAACGTGGTGCACGGCTCGCTCTATTTTTTTCCGATCTACCTGGTCGTGGTCATCGTCGGCTCCATCTGGGAAGCGCTCTTCAACCTGATCAGGGGGCATGAGTTTTCCGAGGCCTTTCTGGTCACCAGTCTGCTGCTGCCGCTGACCCTGCCGCCAACCATCCCGCTCTGGCAGGTCGCGGTCGGCACCAGTTTCGGGGTGGTCTTCGCCAAGGAAGTGTTCGGCGGAGTCGGCAG
Source organism: Desulfobulbaceae bacterium (assembly GCA_024640625.1). GTDB lineage: Bacteria > Desulfobacterota > Desulfobulbia > Desulfobulbales > Desulfocapsaceae > JABDQA01. Next base: position 50,742 of record JAHEER010000015.1, on the reverse strand, counting down.
AAACTTCATGAACCCCGCCCTGTCCAGCCGGGCCTTCATCTACTTCGCCTATCCGGCCCAGATGACCGGCGACAAGGTCTGGACGGCGGTGGACGGATACTCGAGCGCCACCGCGCTGACTGCCCTGCCCCAGGCTGATCCGGCCAACCTGCTGGCCTCACTCGACTATTCCTGGTTTCAGGCTTTTATCGGCACCATTCCCGGATCCATGGGCGAGACGTCGGTTCTGGCCTGTCTCTTGGGTGCCGCCCTGATGCTGGCCACCGGTGTGGCTTCCTGGCGAATCATGCTGTCGATGCTGGTCGGCGCTGTGGTCACCGCCATGGCCTTCAATCTGGTGCCGGATCCAACCAATCCGATGTACGCCCTGCCGGTGCATTACCATCTCGTCTTCGGCGGCTTCGCCTTCGGTTTGGTGTTCATGGCCACCGACCCGGTGTCTGCAGCCCAGACCTTTTCGGGGCAGTGGATGTACGGCCTGCTGATCGGCTTTCTGACGATTTTCATCCGGGTGGCAAACCCCGCCTATCCGGAGGCCGTCATGCTGGCGATTCTGCTGGGTAACGTGTTTGCCCCGTTTTTCGATTATTTGGTGGTTCGCGCCAATGTAAGAAGGAGGCTCGTTCGCAATGGCTAAGGAACATCCTCTCAAACCGTTCTACTCGGTGCTGGTGCTCGCCTTCGCCTGCTCGGCCCTGGTGGCTGCCGCAGCGGTGGGACTCGAGCCCTACCAGACGGTTAATAAAACCCTCAATCAGAAGAAGAATATTCTCAACGCTGCCGGGCTTTACCAGCCCGACATGGGAGTTGAAGAGCAATTCTCCTCGATCGAGACCAGGCTCGTCGATCTGGCTACCGGAACCTTTGTCGACGATCCCGACATAGACCCTTTTGCCTTTGACCAACTCGATGCGGCCATGAGCGATGAGAATGGCCGCGCGCTTGATGCCGACACCGATATCGCCGGCCTCAGGCGTCAGGAAAAATACTCGTTGGTCTACCTGGTCAAGGACGGCGACAGTTTCGAGCAGGTCGTACTGCCCGTCCGAGGCAAGGGGCTCTGGTCGACCCTGTACGCCTATGTGGCAATCGATGCCGACCTGAACACCATTCGCGGTGTCTCCTTCTACGAACACGGGGAGACCCCGGGCCTCGGCGGAGAGGTGGAAAACCCGCGCTGGCAGAAGGGCTGGCAGGACAAAACACTCTACGATCAGTCTGACCAGCTGGCACTCTCAGTAGTCAAAAGCGGAACCCAGTCCAGCCCCGAAGAACAGACCCATCAGATCGACGGCCTCTCCGGTGCGACCATCACCACCCAGGGAGTCGATTCGATGATGCAGTTCTGGTTCGGAGAGCACGGATTCAAACCGTTTTTCGAGCAGTTAAAAAACGGAGGACTCAATGGCTGAAAGCAGTAAGGAACTTCTCGTCCGCTCCATATTTCAACGAAATCCGATCGCCCTGCTGGTGCTCGGCATCTGCTCGGCTCTGGCAGTTACTGGCCAGATGTCCACGGCGCTGGTCATGTCGATCTGCGTGACGCTGGTGACCGCCTTTTCGAGTCTGACCATTTCCATAGTACGCTACCAGATACCAAACACGGTCAGAATCGGTTTGCAGATCATGGTCATCGCCACCCTGGTAATCCTGGTTGACCAGATCCTCCAGGCCTTTTTCTATGAGCTGTCCAAACAGCTTTCGATCTTTGTCGGACTGATCATCACCAACTGCATCATCATGGGCCGGGCCGAAGGGTTCGCCATGTCCAACCCGCCGATCCCGAGCTTCATAGACGGCATCGGCAATGGTCTCGGCTACAGCTTCATCCTGATGAGCGTCGCCCTGATAAGGGAACTGTTTGGGGCCGGCACCATTTTTGGCTACACTATATTTACCACGGTAAGCAACGGCGGCTGGTACGTACCAAACGGCATGCTGGTCCTGCCGGCCAGCGGCTTCTTTCTTATCGCGCTGCTGATCTGGCTGATCCGCACCTATGATCCAGAGCAGCAGGAGAGTCAATAATGCATTATCTCGACATCATTTTCAGATCGCTGTTCATCGAGAACCTGCCACTCAGCTTTTTCCTCGGCATGTGCACCTTTCTGGCCATTTCCAAAAAGGTCACCTCGGCTGTGGGACTTGGCTTGGCGGTGGTGGTGCTGACCGCTCTCACGGTGCCGCTGAATAACTTTCTGCTCAATACGGTGCTCAAGGAAGGGGCTCTGGACTGGCTCGGTCAGCCGGAAATAGATCTTACTTTTCTCGGGCTGATGATCTATATCGCCACCATCGCCGCCGTGGTCCAGATTCTCGAGATGGTGCTCGACAAGTTCGTGCCGGCGCTCTACAACACCCTTGGCATCTTTCTGCCGCTGCTGACGGTTAATTGCGCGATCCTTGGCGCATCGCTGTTCATGGTCGAGCGGGATTACACCTTTCTCGAGAGTACGGCTTATGGAATCGGGGCCGGGGGCGGTTTCATGATGGCCGTGATTCTGCTGGCCGCCATCAGGGAAAAATCAGAATACGCCGACTCGCCCAAAGGGCTTCGAGGGCTCGGCATGACATTTATTTCCGCCGGCTTGATGGCCATGGCTTTCATGGGTTTTGCCGGCATCAGTTTTTAATGAATGAATCAATGAAACACCAACATACGGTAGTAATCGGATGAACGAAATTATTTACGGAGTTTCAATATTTCTCGCCATCCAGTTCGTTCTGGTCGCCCTGATCGTGGGCACCAAGAAGACGCTTCTGCCGGGTGGCGATCTCTCCATTGTCATCAACGAAGACAAGGAACTCAAAACCGAGCCGGGCGGTAAACTGCTGACCACCCTGGCCGACCAGGGAATTTTTCTGTCCTCCGCCTGCGGCGGCGGCGGCAGCTGCGCCCAGTGCCGCTGTATCGTCACCGAGGGAGGTGGCTCCATTCTGCCCACCGAGGAATCGGCGATCACCCGGCGCGAGGCCCGGGAGGGATACCGACTCGCCTGCCAGGTGCCGGTGAAGCGGAGCATGAAGATCGAAGTGCCGCCGGAGATGCTCGAAACCAGAAAGTGGGAGTGCGTTGTCGCCTCGAACGAAAATGTCGCCACCTTCATCAAGGAACTGGTGCTCAAGCTGCCGGAAGGCGAGCACGTCGATTTCAAGGCCGGCGGCTACATCCAGATCGAGGTGCCGCCCCACGAGCTGGATTACCAGAGTTTCGACATCGACAACCGGTTTCTCGGCGACTGGCGAAAGTTCAGAATGTTCCAGTATAAATCACACGTTTACGTCCCCGTGACCAGGGCCTACTCGATGGCCAATTATCCCGAGGAGCGAGGTATTATCAAGCTCAACGTCCGCATTGCCAGCCCTCCCCCTGGTCAGCCGGCGGCTCCTCCGGGACAGGCTTCATCCTATATTTTCAACCTCAAGGAGGGTGACAAAGTTACTATTTCAGGCCCCTTCGGCGATTTTTTCATCCAGGAGAATGACAGAGAGATGGTGTACATAGGCGGAGGCGCCGGCATGGCACCGCTGCGCAGCCATATCTTCGATTTGTTCAAGCGGAAGAAGACCACGCGCAAAGTCTCATACTGGTACGGCGGCCGTTCCATGCTTGAGGTCTTCTATCAGGATGAGTTTGAGGAACTGGCCAAAGAACACGACAATTTTACCTTCAACCTGGCCCTCAGCGCGCCACTTCCCGAAGACAATTGGGAGGGGTACACCGGGTTCATCCACCTCGTGCTCTACGACAACTACCTCAAGGATCACCCGGCGCCCGAGGACATCGATTACTATGTCTGCGGTCCGCCGATGATGCTCGAATCGGTGCAGGAGATGCTCGACAATCTCGGTGTGGAGCCGGAAAATATCCACTTTGACGATTTTGGCGGCTAAACTTACAGAATCCCAAGCAAGGGCTTCGAGTCGTGGCTAGTTTTGTTGTAAAAGACAATCTCAAGGAGCAGTTATGATGGTTTTTCTTTCGACCCTGGGCCTTACCATCGTCCTTTTTGTGGGGGCTGCCCTGGTCTTTAATTTCTGTAAACAAAAAGCGGGTCGTTCCCGTCCCGCCGGGTCCCCGGGTTGTCAGCAGAGCGGTTCGCATCTGGGATGCAGCTGCAGTGCTGCGGTGCAAACCACGATCTCCCGCCTTTAGCCTCCCCTCAGGCCCCCCGCTCTGAGCACATCCAGGCCGAGTCCTCGGTCTTTTTTTCCGTCTCGAGCACCTGCCCCCATGAAATACTTCGCGACACACGCATAAAAAACCGGCCAGCAATGCATTTTGGGGGATTTCTATCGACTTGTTGTCAGCATCGTGCCAATATACAAGGTTGAAACACTGTATATAACCAGGAGCACATATGTACACTTTTCAAGTAACCGTCGAACTTGTAAACGCCGCTCAGATTACCAGGTCGCTGGTTATGGACGGCTGTGTGGCCGCAGGGTACACCGGTCGTGATCAAGCATCTGTGCACCAGCACATTGAGGAGTTGAAAAAACTGGGTGTGGCGCCCCCATACGAGATCCCCGCCTTTTATTGGATCAGTCCACATCGACTGACACAGGGGGCGGAGATCCAGGTTGTAGGTCAGCAAACCAGTCCAGAAGTGGAGTTTTTCTTAGCAGCCGAAAACGATGGCAGTCTATATATCACAATTGCCAGTGATCACACCGACAGGGAACTTGAAGCCGTTTCCGTCAGTAAATCAAAACAGGTCTGCGACAAAGTGCTGGGCGACACGTTCTGGTCAGTGGCTGATGTGGTCAATCACTGGAATGAGATAGAGATATCAGCCAAAGTATATCATCAGGGGGCATGGATTGACTATCAAGCTGGCACGCTGGGAAAGATCCTGCATTACACTGACCTGCTCGAACGTATCAAAAAAGACGATCCCAATAAGACTGCACCCGGACTGCTCAGCGGCACCATCCCGATTATCGGAGGCGAGGCACTGTATGCCTCAGCCTGTGAGATAACCATGCGGGATCCGGTTCTGAAACGTTCGATCGTCAAAGCCTACGATATTGTCGTGGTGCCTGACAGGAGCTGAGTATATGCGCATAGCGCTCATTCAACAATCGATTATTCCGGGAGATAAGCAGGCTAATTACGATCGGGTCGAAGCACTTGTCGCTGAAGCGGTCGCCCAGTCTGAAGCGGCTCCGGAGGTAATCGTTTTGCCTGAATTATGGTCAACCGGATACGCACTTGCTGAGCTTAACAGTCTGGCTTCAGCGGAAGGAAAAGAAGAGGCTGATTTTCTCGGTGGATTGGCTCGTAAATACGGCATCTGGTTTGCCGGGGGCTCCGTTGCCGCCAAAATTGACAGAGGAATAACCAACAGAGCCCAGATTGTTGATCGTAATGGCCGCCTGGCCGCAACGTATGACAAGACCCACCTGGTGCCAATGCTGGATGAGGATAAATATCTTGTTGCTGGGGATCGGTGTTGCGTGTATACGATCGAAAACATCACCTTTGGTTTGGCTGTGTGCTACGACTTAAGGTTTTGCGAATTCTTGAGAAAGCTCGCTTTAAAAGGTGCCCAGGCCTTGATAATCTCTGCTGAATGGCCACTGGTTCGCCTCAACCACTGGGAGGCTCTGCTGAAAGCACGCGCCATTGAAAATCAGTGTTATGTTCTCGCCGCAAACAATACTGCCATGGGTAGTGCTCCTTTTGCCGGCCATTCCCAGGCACTTGCACCGGATGGCAGCACTTTGTGCCGGCTTGGCTTCCAAGAGGGAATCGCCGCAGCCGAGATCGACCCGGATACCGTCACGCAAATCAGACAGGCAGTCCCCGTGTTCAGGGATCGCAGGCCGGAAATATATTGACAGGCGAAGCAATGAACCCAGCCGAGTTGAGAGCTCTCGCAGCTGCAAATCAATTTGACAAACCGACCGCCGGATACTGCCTGGGGTATGTCCAGGCAAACCTTGCTGCATTCCCGAGCAGATACGCAGAGGATTTCGAGAAATTTTGCCGAGCCAATCCCAAGCCTTGCCCGCTGCTTGAAGTTATTGGACCGGGAAACAGTTTATCAAAGCATCTGGCGCCGGGAGCGGATATACGAGATACAATTCCTCGTTACCAGATATGGCAAAACGGGATATGTACCGACACAGTAGCATCCCTGCACGGCATCGATACCTCAGATTTTGTTTTTTTCCTGCTCGGCTGCAGCTTTTCTTTTGAAGAAGCCCTTGTTGACGCAGGCATTTCTTTGCGTCACCTCGATGAACAGAAAAATGTGGCCATGTATCGCACCTCTCTTGCGTTGTCCCCAGTGGGTGATTTCCATGGCTCCATGGTGGTTTCCATGCGTCCGATCCCCGATCACCGAATCGACGATGCTGTAGCAATAACAGCTAGATATCCCGATGTTCACGGAGCGCCCGTGCATATCGGCAATCCCGCTGAGATCGGTATTACCACTATCGAGCAGCCGGATTATGGTGATTTTGTCGCAATAAGAGAGGGAGAAACACCGGTTTTCTGGGCCTGCGGAGTAACGCCGCAAAATGTAGTTCACCAGGCAAAATTGCCACTGGCAGTCAGTCATGCTCCTGGTTATATGTTTGTCAGTGATCTGAAAAACAGTAGCTATGCCATAGACTGATATAGTCGACTATGAGACGACTACATACGAATTTAAAGGAAGTACCCTTTAAATAAACCACCCAAACCACAACACACGGAGGCACTATGAAACTCAAAATGAAAATTGCAGCGATAATCTGTCTTGGTCTTGCATTTTCCTGCGCCCAGGCGATTGCCGACGTTGACAAGCTTCGGGTTGTCGGCACCTGGAGTAGTTTGACCCTCTTCAAAAATTTTGAAAAACCGTTCTGGACAGAAACGGTGCCCCAGGAACTGGGTATAGAAACGACCATGACATCATTGGGCCAGGTCAAACTGAAAGGTCCGGCCGTAGTGCGCCAGATGGATATGGGAGTTTTCGATGTGGTACACACCGTGGCCGACTATATAGTTTCCGACTCTCCGGATTTGGCAGGACTTGATCTTCCGGGAGTTACAACTGATATCGCCACTGCGAAAAAGACCGTGGAAGCATACAGGCCGGCGTTGGAAAAATATCTAGCTAGAGACTTCAATGTGAAACTGCTCAGTGTTGTGCCCTATCCAGCCCAGGTTCTGTTCAGTCGCGTTGAAATCGGCGGTCTCGATGATCTGAAGGGGAAAAAAATCCGGGCCTCAGGCTGGACTACCTCTGAATTCGTGACCGCACTCGGCGCGACCGGCGTCACCATGTCTTTTAGCGAAGTACCGCAGGCGCTGCAGCGAGGTGTGGTCGACTGTGCCATCACCGGTTCACTGTCGGGCTATTCGGCAGGCTGGGGTGAAGTTTCCAAATTTATCTATCCACTGCCGGTGGGCGGCTGGGATTATACGATTGGTGTCATTTCCATGAATACCTGGGATAAGCTCACCAAGGAACAGCAGGATAAATTGCAGGCCCTGATCAAGGATAAACTGGAAACGCCGGGTTGGGCAGTAACCGAGAAGGAAACCATTGAAGGTATCGCATGCCTGACCGGTAAAGAATGTCCCCACGGCGATCCTCAGAATCTCACCGAAGTTCCGATTACCGATGACGCCCGTCAAAAGGTGCAGCAAGTTCTCATAGACAGTGTCCTGCCGGCGCTCGCCGAAAAGGTCGACCCGGAAACCATATCTACCTGGAACGACACTATCGGTAAGGTTGTCGGTATCCAAAGCAAATAAAACTATTTTCGGGGGGAGCTGCACAAGCGCCCCCCGGATCCTGTTAAATTATCGCCTACTCCTTACATGGTTTTTCACTTACTGGAAAAGTCGGAAAAGATATCACAGATAGCTGCGTGGTGCTCAGGTTTGCTCCTCTTTCTGGCATCCATCATGATCGCTGTTGAAGTTGTTCTGAGAAAAGCCTTCGCTGTGTCGATGGGAGGTGCCGATGAATTGTCAAGCTATGCTCTTGCTATCAGCTGTACATGGGGATTCAGTTACGCCCTGTTCAGAAAATCCCACATCCGTATCGATGTACTCTATTGCAGATTGCCTCAAAAAGGACGGGCGTTTCTCGACCTACTCGCCTATGGTCTGCTCGCTATTTACCTGGTAACGCTCTCCTATTTTGGCTTTCTGGTGGTTAAAACTTCGGTGATCAAGCACTCTGTTGCCAATACACCGTTGGCAACACCGCTCTGGATACCGCAAGCACTATGGCTCCTTGGGCTTTTCTGGTTCGCTTTCATGATTTTTGTCATTCTTGCGGCAACCTGTTACTACCGCCTGCGAGGAAATCCCCAACAAGCAGCGCAAGTTTCCGGAATTTCTACATTAGATGAAGAGATCCAGGAAACAGCGGATGTGACAATCGAACGGACGCAGCAGAAATGATAGTCACCGTTACCCTCATACTGCTGTTGCTTCTCTTGGTGCTCAGTGTACCAGTTGCCGCTGCGTTGAGTTTCCTGGGACTCTCCATTGGCAGGATCTTTTCAGATTTCCCGCTCTACCGGGCCATGGGGGAAATCACCTGGTCTGCATCTACAGATTTTCTGCTGCTCTCCATTCCCCTGTTTGTAATGCTTGGCGAAATCCTGCTCCGGGCAGGAATTGCAGAGAAGACCTACAATGCTCTAAATAACTGGTTGTCCTGGCTACCTGGAGGTCTATTGCAGGCCAATATCGGCACTTCAGCGCTGTTCGCCGCCACATCCGGCTCATCGGTGGCCACGGCAGCGACTATCACTACCGTCGCATTGCCTCAGGGAAGGCGTTTTAATTACTCGGAAAAACTGTTTGCAGGCTCTATCGCCGCTGGCGGGACTCTGGGTATTTTGATCCCTCCTTCCATCAATCTGATCGTTTACGGGTTTCTGACCAACACCTCTATTCCTAGGCTTTTTTTGGCCGGCATCGTGCCGGGCATCCTTCTGGCGCTCCTGTTCATGCTGTGTCTGAGTATCGCCTGCCTGATCAACCCGGCGCTCAGCGGGGGCAAACAGGACGTATCATGGCAGAAGCGTTTCACAAGCCTCCAGGATCTGATTCCGGTTTTGATAATCTTTGTCATCGTTATCGGTTCGATCTATGCGGGACTCGCAACGCCGACAGAGTCTGCGGCGCTTGGTGTGCTTGCTTCGCTGGCTTTGGCATTTCGCTATCGGGCCGTGAGTATCGATTTTTTCAAACAAGTATTCGAGGGAACCATCCGTACCAGTTCCATGATCATGTTGATTCTGATCTCGGCCAATTTCCTCAACTTCGTGCTTGATTCGATTGGTCTTGCCGAAATGCTCAACGATTTTATTATCAACTTGGGAGCTTCGCCACTTCAGACACTTCTGGTAGTCATTCTCCTCTATATCATTCTCGGTTTTTTTGTTGAAACTCTGTCGTTGATGGTCATCACAGTTCCCATAATAGCGCCCATACTGATCAGTATGGGATACGATCCCATCTGGTTCGGCATTCTGCTCATCCTGCTGATCGAAATGGCTCTTATCACCCCTCCGGTTGGCCTGAATCTCTATGTCGTGCAGGGTGTCCGTCGAACTGGGTCGATCAGCGACGTAATGCTCGGTGCCGCACCCTTCGTTTTCATGATAGGCATCATGATCGTGCTGCTTGTGATCTTCCCCGAGATAGCCCTCTATTTCACCCAGTTCGTCAATTAGCATTGCAATGCGTGAGTTGAGACTTCCAGCTACTGCGGAGTCTTACATGATTAAGGGGAGACCGGCCACTGATGAGGTGTAAGTAGCCGGAAACCAAGCTATAAAATAAATAGTTGGGAGGGGTATTCAGACCGCTGTTCCCCTTCAGACCCTATGAGATAAAAGCAGTTTCAGAACACCCTTGAGTCAGCCGGGAGGGAAGATACAAATATCTGGAAAAACAGCGACAATAAGCTTATTGTAGGCATCACTCCGAAGAGAGCCTTCAGAGATGTCAACGGGGGTATCTGCCGCCAGTATGAGCAGGTATTTACCGAAGCAGGAACGGTTTATGAATATCCAGGAATTGCCTGTAGAAATGACAAGGGACGATGGATTGTGCCACGGAGGTGATACACATATCCTGGATAATCTGGAATGATAAAGAAAATTCAACCTGATGATGAGATTCAATAATGAAAAAATCTATTTTTCTGACAATTGCACTGCTCTCGCTGCTCTCCGCGTGCACCTGGGTCGAACTCACCTCCATGGGAAGTGAAATCAAACTTGTTGATCAAAATGATGGTACACTTGCAACGTGTAAAAAGCTCGGGTCAGTAACCTCGATGGTGAAACATAAAATTGGCTCCTTTAATCGATCCGAGGAAAAGGTAAATGTGGAACTCGCTACAATTGCTCAAAATGAGGCTGCTGAGATGGGTGGTGACACTATTTCTGCAGAGGGCCCGAGTGACAACGGACGCAGAACTTTTTCTGTGTATAAGTGCATGAAATAATACGTTTTCATAAACACCGAGAGTGCCTTTGCCCTGAACCCATCCATATGTCCTAGTACTTTTTGAATGGTTTTAACCACACCAACAGTTGCGGCAACAGGGTCAAAGAGGCAATAAGTGCTATAAACATAGCCAGACCGGTAAAGAGACCAAAATAGATAGTGGGCCAGAAGTAAGAGAGTATCAGGATGGAAAAGCCCACGATAATGATCATGGAGGTGTAGAACATGGCATATCCTATCGAGTTATGGCAGCGGTGCATAGAACCGTAATAATCGCCGTCTATCTGGATCTCTTCTCTAAAACGATGGATATAGTGGATAGTGTTGTCCACTGCGATACCAATGCTGATGGCTGCTATGGTAATTGTCATCATATCCAGAGGAATGTCCAGCCAGCCCATCACCCCCAGTACGGCGCCTGCTGACAGCAGATTAGGGAACAAAGCAATAAGGGCAATGGTCAGCGACCGGAACAAAAATAGAAACATGATCAGCAACGCCAAAGCAACCACTCCCAATGTTTTGATTTGTGAAGCAAAAAGGCTCTGAAGCATATTGTTGTACAGGACCATTGTCCCGGCCAGATGGACCTTGGTTTCATCGAGTTCGAGCTGATGAACGAGATCGTGTTTGAGTTCCTTGAGCAGGATATTTCTCTGCAGCGACTCCAGTGAGTCTATAATCCTTACCGTAAAGCGGACCTCGTTTTTGTCGAAAGAAACGTACGGGGACAACAGCAGCTCTTTATATTTTTCAGGCAGTTTCGTATACAGAACCGCCATATCCAGGCTGTCCAGCGATTTTCCGTTATTGAGCCGCCTGCCTATTTTAAGAAGGGTCCCCAGCGACAACACTTTGCCGATCTCCGGCCTGCTCTCAAGATAGTCGTGTACGTCTTCGATTACTTCCAGACGATGGTCCATAAACCAATATTTCCCGCCATCATCCTTGGAAGACCCTTCGTTCGAATCGGAGAAGAAATCCTCTTCTATCTCAAACTCATCGAATTCTTCATCTTCGCTGCCATCCTTCTCGAAGGTTTCAAATTGAACAATCACATCCAGAGGGGTGGTACCTCCGAGCTTTTGGTCGATGATTTTCATGCCCTGGTAGATTTCTGTCGACTCCTTGAAATAGTCGATGAAACTGTTTTCTACCCGCAACCTGGATACGCCTATGACGGTCAGAATACTGAAAATTACAGTTAAAACTAGAATCACAGTGCCGTAAGCTTCTGTTATGCGCCCCAGAAATTGGGTAAATGAAAAATTGAGAATTGTTTTTTGCGAAGGCGGCTTTGGCCTTTTCATGAGCATTGCAGCTGCGGGGAAAAGCACAAAGGTGAGTGCCAGTGATATCAGAATGCCGATACTCATCATCCAGCCAAAATGTATTACCGGCTTTATGTTGCTCAGCATAAGCGAAGTAAATCCGGCAATGGTAGTAAGAACGGCGAACAGGCACGGTATGAATTTAGATTGAATGGTTCTGCTTAACAGGGTGCGGTAATCTGCATCGGGGAGGGTCACTTGATATTCGCGAAAACGAACAATCAGATGGACGGCAATGGCCAGGGTGATTATCAGCTGCAAGGATATGAAATTAGATGAAATAACAGTGACATCCCAGGCAAAGGTACCCAAAACGCCCAGCATTGCGATGACAGATAGAAAGCAGCAGAGCATTGGTAAGAACACCCATCGTTTGCTCTTGAAAAACAGGCCAAGCATCAGTACCAGCAGCAAAAATACAGCCACGCCGAATATTCTCAGATCATTTTTGATATAGGTGATCAAATCATCTGCTATCATGCTGATGCCGCCGAGAAAAAGCTGCCCGCTGCCACGGTTCGCCTCCATAATGGCTCTTACCGCCAGGATATTTTCGTGTTGACTCTCAGTCAACGAGGCCTGCTGCGTCCTTATTTCATCGACGATGCGGTCATACTCAGCGGCCTCGTCTGGAGATAGTTGAGCCTGCAGTTTTTTATCCAGCAATTCATTTCTGGCGGTGACAAGGGTGTGATAGGCGGGGTCGATTTTCAGGTTAACGATAATCGCCGTGGTTTTTAGATCCCGGCTGACCAGAAGGTCCCGATAGAAAGGGCTTTCAGATAATTCCGTTGTTGCCAGGTTTTTATCTATCGCCGGCGATTCAAGGGACGGAATTTTATTTTTTGAAAGCTGCTTAAATGAAACCGGAGGGCTTTCCAGCAGAGGAACATCCAGAATGGTGAGCACCGACTCCACTGCTTCCAGGCGTTTCAGAGAATCCCGCAGTCTCGCGATAGTTGCGAGATTTTCCTGGTCGAGAAGATCGCCGGATTGTGGGGTAAAAGCAATCAGTAAAAAGTCCTGAATTCCATAGCGCTTGGATATTTCGCGGGCATAGCGCAAATCTTTATCGTTTTCCAGCAGCAGCGTTTCCGTGGAGGCGTCAATCCTGAAATTTCTGCTCTGGTATCCCAGTACTCCAAGCACCAGGGAGAGAAGTACGATAGTCCAAACAGGCCGATCGAGAACCCAGCCTGTATACCAGTGAGTGAACCTACCCTTGTTGTTGTCCATAAAACCCTGCGGTCCGTAAGATTCCGCTAGTATGTATTGTGTAGAAAAATAATCAGTCCGTTAACTGGCACTGATGCTCGAGCTGCCTGTCCCAATCTATCTATTTATCTGATGTTATTGTTATTTCTCACGCTTCGACTCCCAAAAGCCCTCTCTAGATCCATGTCTGCGGGTTCCGTCCCCACACAATTCTTACCTCTTGTTCAGTTGTCCAGTTCATTCTGTCAGACCTTATACACCACACCCCACATTTGTTCAGTTAATAAACCACACAACACATGTAAAATACGATGCTCAACTTTGTCCAGGTGGGCCTCCTGCTCTTCTTGCTGGGACACCCTTCTTTTATCTATTATGCTATCCTGACTGAGGGTGCTTGCCGCGCATCGTGGTCAATGCGTTCTTATTATCCTCCGGTTGATCGAACTCAAATAAGAAACTTAACGCTAATTCTGATAATATACGGCCTGGAGAATTTCGGGCCGGCAAGAAATATTGAGAAATCAGAGTCAAGCCCACATAAGGAGCTCGGACAGAATCATGAAGGGTACAACCAGGTTTCGCCATCTTCTGAACTCGCCTGACATCTTAGTGCTCCCGGGGGCACATGATGCCCTGACAGCCAGAATCATTAGCCAGTGCGGCTTTAAGGCCTATGTTGCCGGCGGCTATTCAGCAACTGCTGGACTGCTGGGCGCTCCAGATATCTCTCAGCTTTCCATGACCGAAATGGCTGATTTCTATGCCCGCCTCTCGGACGCGTCTCCCTTGCCAATTCTCGCCGATGCCGATACTGGTTATGGTGGGCCGGCCAATGTCGTTCGCACCGTCAGGGCCTATGAGCGTGCAGGTGTTGCGGCACTGTTCATCGAAGACCAGGTATTCCCAAAGCGTTGCGGCCACATGGAAGGAAAGCGGGTCGTACCGCGAACTGAATGGTTGGAAAAAATTAAGGCTGCACTCGATACCCGGGTAGATCACGACCTGGTAATCATGGCACGAACCGATGCCATTGCGGTTACAGGCATCGACGAGGCACTTGACAGGGCCCGTTTAGCGCTCGAAATCGGCGCCGATCTATTGTTCATCGAAGCCCCAACAGATATCGAGCAGATGCGCCGCATCTGCTCAGAATTGGATGGTTTGACGCTGGCAAACAACGTCGAAGGGGGCAGGACGCCCTTCCTGTCCGCCCCGGAATTACAGGCCATCGGCTACGCCGCGGTGGCGTACCCGGTTTCCGCGACCTACACCATCGCCAAGGCCGTGCACGAGTTGATGGCGGCTCTGGCCAGTGACGGGACAACCCTGAGCATGGCTGAGCGCATGGTTACCTTCGAAGAGTTTAACCGTATGGTAGGTCTGGATGAAATTCGTGCTCAGGAAACAGCCTGTTCGGTTTTCGCCAAATCGATTTCAGACAGCAGCGGTTGAGAAAAGTTGTTCATTTTTTTTTTGAGCTATGGTTAATCTACATACCTCTAGTGGCACAGGGGTGTTCTGAGAGAAGATGCTTTCCCCTCTGCTTACTTCACATGATCGCTATGATACAAGGATAGTCAAACAACAGTGGACTCGCTCTTATGAAAGTACGGGCAACGAAGTAACTTACGCAGTCAAACGTCAAACACAGGAGGAGATTCGTTATGAAAATGATGCGCCTGATGAGCTTATCAATTCTTACCGTTGCACTGCTATGTCTGGGACAAACTGTGACAGCCCAGGATAAGCCGATTGAAATCGTTTTTTCGACCTACATGCCAACTTCCTATCCGTATCTGGTACAGCCGCTGCAGGATTTCATTACCTATGTGGAAAAAGAAACCGGCGGGAAAGTGAAGTTTAAATTTTTCCATTCCGGGCAACTCTACAAAGGCAAGGAGGAATTTGCTGCACTGGAACGAGGCGATATCGACATGGCCGCCCCCAATGATCTTTATCTGACCGGGATCATACCCAATACTGGAATCAGTAATTTGCCTTTTTTGTGGGAGACCCCGGCCAGCATGCAGAAAAGTCTCGATGCCGGCCTCTGGGACCTGGGCATCAATCAGAAATTCGAAGAACATAACGTGAAAGTGCTGGGAACCGCAGCCGGCGGCCCGTATCAGATTTATTCCAAGGGCTTTGAGGTGAAATTACCCGCCGATTTCAAAGGTCAGAAGTGGGCCGTATCCGGCAGCACGGCAAGCAAAGCGGTAGAATTGATGGAGGGAAGCCCGACCACAATGAGTTCTGGTGAACTGTACCTGGCTCTGCAGCGCGGCACCATCAACGGTACCACCCGCCCACTGATTACCGGACTTGGGCGCAAATTATACGAGGTGGTGGATAACCTGGCGGTCACGAACATGGCCTATTTTACTTGTGTTTTAGCGATTAACAAAAGCAAGTGGGAAAGTCTGCCGAAGGATGTTCAGGAAGTTATGATTGAGGGCGGTAAAAAGCGCGACCAGCAGCAGCTGATGATGCTGGAGGAATTCATGGCAGATGCCGTCAATCAGTATAAGGAAAAAGGCGTCAACGTTCATATTTCCAGTCCGGAAGAGCTGGCTAAATTTAAAGAGGTAATGATCCCCGTGCACGAGTGGTGGTTGACGAAAGTGCCGGACGGAAAAAAATACCTTGATTTCATCGCCCAGAACAAATGATTCTCACTATCTTCTCTTGAGATGTTGAAAGCGGCCGGATACCGGAATGATGCTCCCGGTATCCGGCTTTCTCCCCGTCATCGTAAAACAGATAAAGGATAGTGTTTTTCTGCATGCCGAGCCCAGTATATCATCTGCATAGCGGTGTCTGCATAACGATATTTCCAGCGACATGAAGAATTTTCTGCATCCGTTGTTCAACTGCTTCGAGCGCATCAGCCGTCTTGGTGCAGTCCTGGCCGAAATCTGCCTGGTGCTGCTTTTAATTCTCGTCTTTAACGAAGTGATTGCCCGCTACGTTCTGAACAAACCCACGCTCTATTCGGTCGAACTCAGTGAGTATTTGCTCTTGTTTGTTGCCTTCATGGCTGCCGGCTGGGTGATGCAGAATGACCGACACGTCAAGATGCACTCCGTGGTCAATCTCATGCCGGAAAAAGCCAGACACGTGCTCGATATCAGCACCTCAACCATTGTCCTTGTATTTTGCCTGATTCTCGTCTGGGAGGGAGCTAAATCGTCGATAATGGCTTTTGCCGGGGGATATCACTCGAGTTCCCTGCTCAATGTGCCCCTGTGGATTCCCTATGCCATCATCCCGATCGGGTCTCTCATACTCGCACTCCAGGTTCTGGTTCGCATCGTCAGGCTGATATGGCCGCCGATCAGTTCGGATAACCCGTAGGCAAAGGAGTAACGTGGATTCTGTCACTATCACCCTCATCGTAATAGTCGGTTTTTTGCTACTGCTTTTCCTGGGAATGCCGGTTTTTGGCGCCCTGGGCATGTCCAGTGTCACCGGTATTCTGCTTGTTCAAGGTGTGCGAGGGCTTGGGGCCGTACCGGGAGTTATCTATGACAGGCTTACCGTATTTCCCCTGGTCGCGGTTCCGCTCTTTATCCTTATGGGAGAAATAATTTTCCATTCCGGCATAGGCTCCAACATTTTTACGGCAACCAACCGGTGGTGCAACCGGCTGCCAGGCTCTATGGGCATGGCCAGTGTTGCCGCCTGCGCAATTTTCAGCGCCCTGTGCGGGGTGAGCGTCGCCGGGGCTGCAACCATCGGCAGCTTTGCCATCCCTGAAATGCTCAAACGCGGCTACAATAAATCTCTGGCCACCGGCTGCGTCGCCGCCTCTGGTGGCCTGGCCCTGCTGATTCCACCGAGTGTCGCCCTTATCTTGTACGGTGTTGTAGGCGATGAATCTGTGGGCAAATTATTTATTGCCGGGATAATACCTGGAATCGTGTTGGCCGGCCTGATGATGGGCTATATCTTCATAATTGGTGTGGTCAGGCCGGAACTTGCTCCACGCAGCACGGAGGACGTGAGCTGGAAAATGAAATTTGACGCCCTGATCCAGATCTGGCCGGTGGTGCTGCTCATTATTCTGGTGCTCGGAAGTATTTACAAGGGAATTGCCACACCCACAGAAGCCGCTGCTGTCGGTTGTGTCGGTGCGCTTATCCTTTCATACTTCAAGAAAAAACTCGATTGGAAAACTTTTAGAAACATACTGAGATCGACAATAAACACCAGCACCATGATCATGTTGATCTTTGCCTCGGCGCTGCTCTTCGGGTACGTACTCACCCGTCTTCAGGTACCGCAGCAACTGGCTTCCTATGTGGCAACCCTGGACATGCCCAACTGGGTCATCCTGCTCTGTATCTTTGCCTTGCTCTATATCATGGGCATGTTCATGGATGTGGTGTCGGTAATTTTGATCAGCACACCCATCCTGCTGCCGATTGTGCTGCAGATGGGGTACTCGAGCCTCTGGTTCGGCATCGTAATGGCCATTGCCTGCGAAATCGGTACGGAAACACCTCCTGTTGGCCTCAATCTCTTCGTCATAAAAGGGGTGTCTCCACCGTCTGTTTCACTTATGGATATCATTCGCGGCGCCATTCCTTTTGCGCTGGTCGAAACGGTAGGGCTGATAATCTTCATCGTCTTCCCCGGGTTAGTTCTGTGGCTGCCAAATCTGGTAAAATGATCAACAAAAACAGGGATCATCGTTAGGTCTTGGGAAATGATAACAGCAAAAAGCCGTGCCCCAAATTATCAGGTGTTTTTCACTGACGGGCTCCACCAAGGTGTGGCGGACACCACGGCAGACAAGGGCGGCGGTAACAGTGGTTTCCGGCCCCATGATTTACTGGAGGCTGCCCTGGCCACGTGCCTGAATATGTGGCTCAGCATGTTTGCGAACAATCATGGTATACCTGTTGCGCAGGTAGAAACCAGAGTGTCGCTTGACAGATCCCGGTCCGACGAAGTCATTTTTAATTATTCGATCGATATCTCGGGTTCTCTATCCGGTTCTGAAAAACAGAAATTATTATCTGCAGCCCAGGCCTGTCCCGTGCACAAAACCTTGGCGAAAAAACTCACCCTAAAGGCAGTCTGACTTGTCTTGACTCAGGAAGGTGTAATTGGCGAAAGCTGCCTGACAGCAAGGATTAGCATGGTTTAGCTAAAAATGATTTGTCAGCGGCTGCCGCAGGTCTTTCTTATGATCAGTTCGAGCTCGCTGGCGGACCAGACTTCGATACCAGAGGGGCTGGGAAGAGAATCCTCTGGGCTTTTGCTGAGGACCAGCCCTGCCGCAGCCATTGGCTATGGTTCTATCCTGTGGGGCCTCAGCTTGGTGTAGTCAAACTCAACGCCGATGCCCGGCTGATTCGGAGCCACCGCCATCCGGTCTTCGACCACCAGCGGCCGCGTGGTGTATTCATCAATAGGAAAACTGTGCACCTCAAGCCAGCCGCTGTGCGGTTGCGAGGCGAGCAGGCTGACATGCAGTTCCTGCATACCGTGGGAGCAGACAGGGATATTGTAGTGGTCGGCAAGCTTCGCCACTTTGAGCCAGCCGGTAATACCGCCGCAGTTGGAGGCATCGGGCTGAATAAATGACAGTTTCGCCTGCTCGAAGGCATACCCAAATTCATAGATGGTGTGCAGATTTTCACCCATGGCCAGGGGCATTCCGGTCGCTTCGGCTATCCTTGCATAGCCCTGATAATCATCGGGAATGGTCGGCTCTTCGAACCAGTATATGTCGTACTTAGTGAACTGCCTTGCAGCTTCTATGGCCTGCTCGACGCTCATTGAATAATTGGCGTCGACCATGAAAATGATATCGGGACCGATAAGGCTGCGGACTTCGCGTATTCTCTCCACATCCTGGGTAAGTTCAGGCTGCCCGATTTTTATCTTCACCCCGTTGAAACCGCGCTCCAGATAACCCCTTATACTGGCGAGCAGCTTGTCGAGGCTGAAGTTCAGATCTATCCCCCCGCAGTAAGCGCGGGCCCTGTGGTCATGGCCTCCGGCGACCTCATAAAGGGGTTTCCCCAGAGACCGGCATTTGAGGTCCCAGAGGGCTATGTCGATGGCCGAAATAGCAAAGGAAGAGATGCCGCCCCGACCTACATAGTGGATATAATATTCCATGAATTCGACTAACTGATCAATCTGGGTGCCATCCCTGCCGCTCAGGACCGGTGCCAGATCGTTATCGATCATGGCCTTGATCGCTCTACCGCCCCGACCACCGGTATAGGTATACCCTTCACCTGTGCTGCCGTCTTCAAGTTCGATGGTGACGATGATCAGCTCGAAATGGGTATGGTCCCCATGCTTGGCGTCAGTGAGAACCTCGGCCAGCGGTACTGCGTAAATCGAGGACTGAACCGTCTTTATAAGATTCTTTTGGGTCGACATAATTTGTTGGGTTTGCCGTTATTGTTTGCCGGAAAGGCTGTTCACCAGGGCGGTGAGGTGGACCACGGGAATGTCCTGCTGCATGGCGGCCATGGCGCTTTTGAGCTGCATCAGGCAGCCGGAGCAGGTGGTAGTGACCAAATCCGGCTTCAGGTCGATGATCTTTTCGGCCAGGTTGTCTCTGATTGTAGCCGACAGCTCCGGGGCTCCGATGTGAAACAAACCGCCCTGTCCGCAGCACTGAGGGCCATCCTCGAGTTCCAGCAGCGTAACGCCAGGTAAGGAGCCCAGCACTTTCCTCGGCTCTTCAGTGATGCCCGCTTCGTTTCGCATGTGACAGGGATCGTGGTAGAAGACTTTGAGCCGCTGCAGGCGTTCATCAACCGCAACCGTCTCGTCTTTGAGCAGCGCCTCGAAAAACACGCTTATCTCGACGACCCGTTCGCTGACCAGTTGTGCCCTTGTCTTCCAGGCGGGATCATCGGCCAGCAATGTCCCGTAGGAGGCCAGATGGGCATAGCAGGACCCACAGGAGACCAGGATCGGCCCCTCACTAAGTTCCAGGGCCCCGATGTTGGTTTTCGCCAACCGCCGGGCCTCATCCTTTGTGCCGGAAGCCAGCGTCGCCAGCCCGCAGCAGCCGAGACCGTCAGGAGTCACCAACTCGCAGTCGTAGCGGCCCAATACCATGGAAATGGAGTCAATTATATCGGGGTAGAGATAGCGGGCGGCACAGCCGGGAAAATAGATAATCTGAGCAGCGGCCCCGCCTGATCTTTCCTGTTTTAGCGGAGAAACAAGTATCTCCGACGGTGCCGGAGTCTGGGCCAACAGGGCGAGTCGGAGCCGCAGGCCGCTGGCCGGCGGCAACCTTCTGAAAAGCATATCCGCCGCCGTTTTGCCGAGCACCCGGGCGGCACCGAGCAGTTCCGGTCGATTCAGTGCTTTTCTGGCCAGATATTTCTGGTAGCCGTGTTCACCATAAAGCCCCGAAAACGTCGAGCGCGCCTCGATCACCTCGTCGCTGATGTCGATATGCTGCGGGCAGACCTCGGAGCAGGCACCGCAGAGCAGACATTTTGAATAGATGTCCTCGAACACCGGTCCGGGCCTCTGATCCTTGAACACTTCGGCCAGGTGCTGCTTGCCGCGGGCGCTGTAGATCTCGTTGCCGCTGGCCCTGAACACCGGGCACACCGGGGTGCAGGCACCGCATTTGGCACAACGTTTGGCGGTCGGCGGGGAACTTTCGGGGGGATTACTGCCGGCCATCTATCTGTCCCAGAGCAAATATGCTTTGATGAAACTGTCTATGGATCCGTCGAGCACCGCGTCGACATTGCCCATCTCGTGATCGGTGCGGTGATCCTTGATCATCCGATAGGGCTGCAGCACGTAGGATCTGATCTGGCTGCCCCAGCCGATCTCCTTTTTCTCTCCGTGCAGACTCTGCTGCTCCTCCGCCTGCCGTAGACGCTCCTGCTCGTAGAGCTGGGCGGTGAGCATCTTCATGGCCATGTCCTTGTTGCGGTGCTGGGAGCGCTCGTTCTGACACTGGACAACGATGCCCGAGGGCAGATGGGTGATGCGGATAGCCGAGTCGGTCTTGTTGACGTGCTGTCCCCCGGCACCGCTGGCCCGATAGGTATCGATCCTCAAGTCCTTTTCATTGATGTCAACCTCAACGGTATCGTCGAGTTCCGGCATCACCATCACCGAGGCAAAGGAGGTATGCCTCCTGCCGCTCGCATCAAACGGCGATATCCTGACCAGACGATGGATGCCCACTTCCGAGCGCAGATAGCCATAGGCGTGTCGTCCTTCAATAAAGATGGTCACACTTTTTACCCCGGCTTCGTCACCGGCCAGGTAATCGAGAAACTTGGTTTTGAAACCCTTCTCTTCGGCCCAGCGCAGGTACATGCGCAGGAGCATGTCGACCCAGTCCTGGGCCTCTGTACCGCCAGCCCCGGCATGAATCGAGATCATCGCATTGGCGGAATCGTGCTCCCCGCTGAACATACATTCCAGTTCGGTCTGATCGATCTCTTTCTCTATAACAGCCAGATTGTCGGCCACCTCCGCCTCGGCTTCAGGATCCTTCTCCTCGACCGCCATCTCCAGCAACAGGTGCGCCTCTTCTATTTCCGACCAGGATTCCTCCCAGCTTTTGATTGCCTCCTGGAGCTGTCCCAGCTGTTTCTGAACCTTACGGGCGGCTTCACCGTCCGACCAGAAATCGGGTGCCAGCGTCTGCCGCTCCAGACGCTCGACTTCCTCTTTTTTAGCGGCTAAGTCAAAGATGCTCCTTCAAGGCCAGCATCCTGCCTTTCATATCGTTTAGTTTCTGAAACGATAACGCTGCTCCGCTTTCCTGTGCCATCTCGATCCTCCAAGACGTTGCCTGGATCGTGTTATTTCACTGTGCTGGCGAAAATCGATCTAATACCGATTCCTGCCGCTGTTTCTTCGCCTTAATGAGACTATAATAATCACGACTGCCGCCGCTCCGCAAATCGGCGCAAAGCGATAGCCGGCTCGAACAAAATAGGTCTCGCCGTCCAACAGCGGCACATCCAAGGCCGCCGCCCACTCGACGAACAGGTCCGACTCACTCAGTACCCGTCCCAACGGGTCGATAAAGCCGGAAATCCCGGTATTGGCCGAACGTACCAGCGATCTTCTGGTCTCGACGCTGCGGTAGACGGTCATTGCCCAGCTCTGGTACGGGGCACTCGATTTACCATACCAGGCGTCATTGGTCAAATTAACCAGCATATTGGCGCCTGCTTCGACCCAGGCCCTGCCCAGGTCCGGAAATATCGACTCGAAACAGATCAAAACGCCGGCTCTGACCGGCCCCGCCTTGAGCGGCTCACCAACGATTCCCGGAGTGAAGTCGCCGGCCGCTTCGACGAGGGGTGCCAGAAAGGGCAGATATTTCTTCAGCGGTACATATTCGCCATAGGGCACCAGGTGGCTCTTGAAATAGCCGAAGTTAAACCCTGCCCCGGGCTTCATCAGCAGTGCCCCGTTAAAATAGCGGACCAGCCGCTCGCCGCCGTTCTGCTCGACTTCGAACCAGGGGGCGCCGCTGAGCAGCACGGTGGTGCTGGAATCGATGAAGTCGCTGACCGGCTTGAGCAAATCGTCTCTGCGCGGATAAAAAGGCAGGGCCGTTTCCGGCCAGACGATCAGCACCGGATCGCGCTCGCTGCTCAGGCTGGAACTGAGCCGTACATAGTCCTTGACGGTGCGCAACCGCTCCTCGGGCGACCACTTCCTGGTCTGCTCGACATTACCCTGGGCGACTCCCACCACAGCATCGGGTGCCTTCTCGACAAGTTTCTCGACGGTCTGCCAGCGGTCCACGGAATACCACGCGCTCAAGGCACCAATACAGGCCAGCACGACCACTCCGGCAACTCGCTCTTTGGCCCGGTAGCTGCCGGGCAGCAAAGCAAAAATGGTGGCGTTGAGCAGGACGATAATGAAGGTATGCCCATGGTGGCCGACGAGGTCAGCCAGCTGCAGCAGCCGGGGCTGGGCCCACAGACCGTAGCCGATGTCCATCCAGGGAAAGCCGCTTATCAGCCAGGAGCGCAGCCAGTCAAGCCCAACCCAGAGCGCAGCGGCAGCGACCGGCATGATCAGCCGTGGGCCACCGCTGTGGATGAGGTAAAAACCGGCTGCAAACAGCGCCAGATAGCTGCTCATATACATCACCAGCAGCAGCAGGGCCGGCACCGCCAGGTACCAGTTCAGCCCGCCGTACTGCTGCAACACCGGCACAATCCAGTAGAGCTGCAGGAGATAGAAGAGGACGCCGCTTATGAAGCCGTAGGCCAATGACTTTGCTGCGGAGGGCGCTGCACCCAGCAGCGCCAAAAGAGGAACCAGGCAGAAGCTCAACAGTGGCCAGAAGGAAAAATTCCCCGGCAGCGCAAGCCAGGTGAGCAGCACCGAACTAATCAGCAGGCCGCCCCTCATCGGGACCGATTGATTCCCCATCAGTCGCCGGCGTGCTCGTCAAGCCTGATTATCTTGACTTTCTTGATTCTTCTGCGGCCAGCGGTGTGCACAATCAGACGGATATCCCCCACCTGTACGGTATCCCCCTCGACTCCGATGCGGCCCAGCAGATGAATGATCAGGCCGCCGATCGATTCATAGGGGCCCTCCGGTAAGTCAATATCCAGACGCTGTTCGACATCCTCGATATCGACCCGGGCCTTGACCAGCATGGTCGAATCATCGATTTTCTCGAAATCATCGTCGTCCACGTCATACTCGTCGTCGATTTCACCCACGATCTCCTCGAGAATGTCTTCCAGGGTGACCAGCCCGCGCACCGCGCCAAACTCGTCCATGACCACCGACATATGAATCTTGTTTTTCTGAAACTCCCTGAGCAGGTCGACGATGGGCTTGTCTTCCGATACCAGATAGGGCTGATTGAGATAAGCCTCGATGTCGCCCTCGCACTGGTTCTCGCCGGCACAGAGCCTAAGCAGATCCTTGGCATGCAGGATGCCGATTATGCGGTCGGTGTTGTCCCGATAGATAGGTATCCTGGTGTAGCCTTCCTCGATTACCGCCTCGATGATCTCACCGACCGGGGCGCTGACGTCGAAACTGACGATTTCGGCGGCAGGGGTCATGATCTCGACCGCCAGAGTATCGCGAAAATCGAAGATGGAGGAGATCATCTGCTCCTCCATGCTGCTGATCAGGCCCTGCTCCTCGCCTTCCTCGAGCAGTTCCTGGATCTCGTGCTCCAGCGCTTCAGTGGTATCCGGCGGACGCCCAAAAGGAATGAGCCCACGCAGTCGTTTTAACAGAGATCCCTTGTCAGCATCCGGAGACGCCGGGAGTTCACTTTTGTCGTTGGGCATTTGTCGAATAAGGTACAGGGCCCGGGTCATGGGAAATTGCGGTTGTCGATCACACAGTGATCTGTCAAATCTCTAGGAATCTTTTGGTTGAAAGTCAAGGACAAAGCGATATACGGCAGTGGCGGGAGAATTAATTCCTGGCCCCCCTTTTGCAGATTCGGCATGCTGTCAGGTTTATTTCACTTTGATTTATTAATCAAGCCTACTATATTAGAAAGATTGACCACCGTATTTACAAAGCAGCATATCGGCTAATATCAACTGTCATCACAGTTACACCTACGTTCAATCACCAAGAGGATTAGTGTGGAAGGAAAGGTGCTCATCGCCAATCGCGGCGAAATAGCCATCCGCATCATGAATAGTTGCCGGGACCTGGGTCTTGACTGGGTTGTCGTCTATACAGAGGCCGACAGCGATTCCGAGCACGTCAGGCTGAATCGATCCGAGGGGCCTGACCAGAACGCCTGGAAAATCACCAGCTATACCGATCCCAACGATATCTTCGCGGTGGCCGATCACAGCGGCTGTACGGCGATCCATCCGGGCTACGGCTTTTTTTCCGAGGATTACCGGTTTGCCCGTCGGGCGGCCACCCGCAACCGCCCCCTGACCTTCATCGGCCCGAACTGGAAAGTAATACGTGACCTGGGCGACAAGATCAACACCAAGCGGGTCGCCAACAAACTGAACATCCCCACCATCCCGGGCACTGACTCACCTATCTACAACGAGATGGAAGCCGAGGAGATTGCCTATTCCCTGCTTGAAAACCAACGCATCCTGGGCATCGACAACCCCTCCATACTGGTCAAGGCGGCGGCTGGCGGCGGCGGCATGGGTATCGAGGAAGTGACCGAGATAGAGCAGTTCAGACGTATCTACCGGCAACTGCAGAATTATGCCAAGCGTCAGTTCGGCGACGGCGGCGTGCTCATCGAGCAGTGTCTGCGGGACTACAATCACCTTGAGGTGCAGCTGGTCTGTTCCCGTTACAGTGAACGGATCCACTTCAGTTCCCGTAACTGTACCATTCAGTCAACCGGCAGACAGAAGCGGGTTGAAGCCGCGCCGGGCTTTCACAGCTCCTGCTTTTCCTACGGCTTCGATGAACAGAAGGTGCTGAGCCAGATAGTGGATTACTCGCTGAAACTTGCCGCGTACGTCAATTACGATAATGTCGGGACCTGGGAATGGATCGTCGACCGCAGCGGACAGCCCTATCTGCTCGAGGTGAATACCAGGATTCAGGTCGAAAACGACATCTCCGCCCGGATCAGCTATCTGAACGATCAGCAGCCTAACCTGATTCGCGAACAGATCCGGCTGGCTCTGGGCGAGCGGGTCGGCTACAAGCAGTCAGACATCACCTTCCGGGGTGCGGCCATCGAGCTGCGCATCGTCGCCGAGGATACCAAACGGGGATTTGCACCCTGGATCGGTACCATTACCGAGTTCAGCTTCCCCTCTCATGACTGGTCGGCAGTATACTCCCATGTGCCCTCCAACCGTGACTACACGATTCCCAGCGATTTCGATCCCAACCTGGCCCTGGCCCTGGTCTGGGCCGACACCATGGACGAGGCCAAGCAGCGGGCGGCGCAATTTATCGATGAATCGAGAATCCGCGGTACTGATTCCAGCGGCGGACCTATCATTACCAACCTCGCCTACCTCAAAGACAATCTCGATCGTCTTCTGACGTTCTGATCTTATAGTGTTGATTTATGAATGAACAGCTCAAACAGCTTCAGAACATTGAAGAGCGGATCAACTACCTGATCCAGATCAAAGATTACTCCAACTGGGGCAACCTTGAAGGCTTCAAGAATACCTGTGAACAGCTCAAAAAGACAATCTACGATTTCAGCGAGGAAGAGATTGCCGCTGAAATCCGCAAGCTGAACGAATCCATCTGTTTTCTGGAAGAACGCGCCGAGGAGCAGCTTACCCCGATGGAACGGGTACGCATCGTCCGCTCCGTGCAGCGCTTCAGCCTCAAGGATATCCTCGAAAACGTCTACGACGACTACACCGAGCTCGGCGGCGAGGAAGACGCCAATATCGACCCGGCAATGATCTGCGCCAAGGCGACCCTGACCAGGAGGGGCAAGAAGAAGACCCACACGGTGAGTGTCATGGTCATCGGCCAGGAATGTGGTCACGGCGAGGAATTCCGCAACGGCGGCTCGTGCCGGCCCGAAGGCAACGAAAAAGCCCAGCGCTACATGGAAGTCGCCGAAACCGAACGCATTCCCATTCACTTTTATGTGTTTACCCCCGGCTCATATCCGGTCGAGGAATATCCCGGTGCCGCCCAGCAGATTGCCAGAAACATCTACACCATGACCAAACTGCGGGTGCCAACCGTCTCCTTCATTTCCGAAGGCGGATCGGGCGGAGCCGAGGCCATCGGGCTCTCCGACTATCGGTTGATGGCCAGCCACGGCTACTATTCGGTCATTTCTCCCGAAGGCGCCGCCGCCATCGAGGGCAGGATCGGAGAAGGCAACAAAGTACCCCGCGAACTGGTCGAAGTCTGTGCCGACCGTCTGCGGCTGACGGCCTTGGACAATCTCAACCACGGCATCATCGACCGGATTATCAAGGAACCACCGCTGGGCGCCAGAAGGGATGATTTTGCCTTCTTCGCCAAGCTGCGTTCGGAGATGGTCAACGCCACCGACCGGGTGGTGCTCTCGGCCAAGAGTTTTCAGTCTTTCCGCACCTGGGAACTGAGCAGGAAGAAGGCCAGGGCCGAAAACAAGGAACTCGATGTGGAAATCTCCTGGGACCTCTCCAAGGATGAAATCACCCGGCTGCTCAAACAGCGTTCGGAAAAATATCTTGCCATGGCGTCGCACGGCTATCAGGGCAAACCTGAAACCCAGGAGAGCATGCTCCGCCAGGTCCGCACCCAGAGCGAGCAGTTCTACTATACCCTGCGCTACGACATCTTGAAAAATCAGAAACGGCAGCTCGAGAAAATGCTCAGCGACGTGTCCGGCGAAGGTTCGGTGATGATGAAACGGGTCAGCGAACCGCTGCTGTCGGTCCTCAATTTTCTCAGCGGCACCAGGAAGAAGGAACCCCCCAGACTGATCACCTATGCCGGCAACGGGCAAAACGGCAGCCAGCGGCAGGATCCCCTGGAGATTACGGACACCTACACCAGCCCGCTGGCCAACGAGGACAAGACGGTGTCCTGTCCCAATGCCGACGTACACGGCTGCAAGGATCTCTGGGTGCCCGATCTCTATGGTGAATTCGCCGGTGTCTGTGAGACCTGCGGACATCATTTCCCACTGGAATATCAGTGGTATCTGGAAAATGTCTTCGATCCCGGTTCGATCCGCTTTTTCAACACCCACCTCACGGCCCAAAACCCACTGGGCTACACCGGCTTCAACAAGCGGCTCGAGGCGGCCATGGAAAAGACCGGTCGGCGCAGCTCCAACATGACCTTTACCGCGGCCGTGGATACCATCGAAATCGTCGCTTCAGTTCTCTATTCCGACTTCAGGAACGGCACCTTCGGTTCCACCGAAGGTGAAAAATTCGTTCACGCCTGCAAGCTGGCCCAGAGAAAACGGCGGCCGCTGCTCGCCTATGTGCACACCACCGGTGGCATAAGGATTCAGGAAGGTACCCTCGGAGTGATTCAGATGCCCAAGTGCACCATGGCCGTGCGCGAATATATCGATTCGGGCGGACTTTATATCGTTGTCTATGACAATAATTCCTACGCTGGGCCGGTGGCCTCATTCCTGGGCTGTTCGCCCTACCAGTTTGCCATCCGCAGCGCCCGAATCGGCTTTGCCGGACCGCGGGTGATCAGGGAAACCACCGGCATCGACATCCCCCCCAACTACCATTCGGCCCGCAACGCGCTGAGACGGGGGCACGTCCAGGGAATCTGGGACCGCAGGGACTTCAGGAGAAATCTTCACAAGGCGCTGCTGACCATGGGCGGCCCGAATCTCTACTACCACTGAAGGAAACGGGGACACAATACCTAAGGTGTCCCTGAAGGGACACCTTAGGTATTGTGTCCCCCCAGGCACCCCAGCCTTTGTCTCCCTAGTTCTTCATCGGCCTGGTGATAGGTCTCGATCGAGCCGATGTCGAGCCGCCGCTCCGCCAGTTGAAAGCCTTTTACCAGGCTGGTGCGACAGAGAAAATCGATGAAATAGCCCGGCGCATCATGATTGGCCGAGCTCTCAAGAAAGCGCTCGAGCTCACCCCATACCGAAGGCTGGAAAAAATAGAGTGGTGGGCAAACCCAGTGCGAGGGAGGTTCCCCGGGCTTTTCATGCAGGCGCAGCAGCTGTTCTTCGGCGCCGAATTCCAGCACCCCCGTGCGCTGCAGATTTTCCAACCTGTCTTCAACCAGGGCCACGACCCGGTGCTCACTCCCCTGCAGGAATCTTCTCCACAGCGGAGCCAGGGCAAACTGGTAGATATTGTCACCCCCGGAAACCATAATTTTATCAGGTGAACCGATAAATTTCAGGGCCAGAGCCAGATCTCCGGCAGCCCCGAGACGCTCCTCATTGTGCGTCGCACCGTCGTCGTAAATCTCGATGGTCAGCGATCCGAAGGAACCCCGCTCAAGATGCTCGGTCCGCCAGCGCTCGAAATGACCAGCGAACCTGGCGTTGCTCACCAGGTGGACAGCGCTGATCCCGCCACATCCGGCCACCTGCTCCAGCAGATAATCAAGCACAGGGCGGCCGGCCACCGGCAGCAGCGGTTTGGGGAAATCTTTGGTCAGCGGGTACATGCGGGTGGCGAATCCGGCACAGAGAATCACCGCGTTCATAGAAAACGCACCCCATCGTCAGAGCGGCTCAGCCGAACAAAGGCCTGTTCGGCAACCTCAGGATGCAGCTGTTTATAGGCAGCCTCGATTTCTTCGGCGGCCAGCGTCGCTCGCGAGGAACGTACCAGACCAACCACGCAGCCGCCGAAACCGCCACCCATGAAACGGGAACCGAAGACGCCGTCGGCGCCGCTGACTATCTGCTGCAGGTCGCAGACCGCGGGGACACCGCATTCATACTGCTCAATGGAACTTGTGCACGACTTGTTCATGAGTGTGCCAAAGGTCTCTATATCGCCGTTGTTCCAAGCCGTCAAGCCGTCCATAACACGCCGCGACTCGCTGAAAAAATGGGCGGCCCGCTTCCTCACATGGGTCTGCAACTGCTCTCCGAAGCGCTCGAAAGAGGAGGGCTCGACGCCTGAAAGCACCTGGGCTCCGGGCCGTCCCGCGAGCCTCGAGAGCTCGGCCGCGGCCAGCCGACACTCATCGACCCGTGAGTTGTAGCCCGAGGTGGTCAATTCCCTCGAGTAGCCGGAATAGGCAACAATGATTCGATAATCGTTCTCGTCCCGGCGGTCCTGCAGTTTGGCGACCGTTTTGTCCAGAGTGTCGATGTGCAGCAGGTGATTCTTCTGCCCAAACACAATCGAAGTCTGATCAAGAATACCGTTGTTCAACCCTATATATTTATTTTCCGCCCGCCTGGTCAGATTGACGTAATCCCAGGCTGCAAGGGTCAAGTCGTTGGCCCGGGCCAGGGCGTGGATATAGGCAAGCAGCACTGAAGCAGAGGAGCTGAGACCGCAGCCGGGCAGCATACCGTCAAGCAGGCCACAGATGCCGAAGTCGAGCTGGTGGTTCTCCTTCAGTGCCAGTGCCGCCGCCCGGGGATAGACCCCCCAGAAACTGCCGGGCGAGTCGGGGATCTCGGCCAGGCTGAAAGTAACCTTTCCGGGATAGTTTCTGCTCTTCAGCCGCACCTGATTATCGTCCGTACGGTAAAAGGCCATCAGAGTACAGGCATTGATCGTCATCCCCAGCACCGGTCCTCCCTGATGATCAATATGGGCTCCCAGCGGGCAGATCCGATAGGGAGAGGCGATTACCGATATATTCTCGGGACCGATTTCCTGCTCGTCGGAGAAGGTGTCTACCAGAGTCCTCTTCTGTTGTTCAAGTTCTGGGAATTCCATTGTAAGCAAAATAGAGGAGGAAGAGGCTCAAAAGGTAATAATCCGATAGCCTTTATGGAGATACGCTTCCATCGACGGGTGACCCAGCAGATCACCGCCCACCGGCAGGCCCTGCTCCCTGGCGTCGTCAATGCTGCCGAGTTTGGCCGCGCAGGCCTGGCAGACGACATCGATCAACCCCTTTTCCTTGACCTTTTGATAGAGGGCATAAAACGGCACTTCAGGGTCCTTGAGAGTTTTCACCAGTTGCACTGCCCCTCCTTCGATGACGATCTTGACCTCGTAGCCTTTTTCATCGAAATCCAGGGCATAGATCAATACGTGGCCGAAGCACATGAGTTCGGGGTTGTAGGTTACCAGGGCGATTTTATCCATAATAATTCCCTCTGCAGGTTGTGGGTCGCAAGAGCGGCACTCACTCTATAATAATTCTGCCAAGATAGCAAAAGCTGAGAAAATTAAAAGCCCCCCTTCCCCCTCCCTCACTCTTAGTCACTATTCGCCAGAGTCTGCATGTCAGGATGATCCAGAATTACTTTGAGGAGCAGTTCGGTTCGCCCGTCAAGCCGTCTTCTCACCATATGCAGGAGACGGTGCATCAACCGGTAGCCCATCTCATAATCCTCTTCGATCATCTCAAACAGGGTTGCCGCCCGGATGCTCAAGACCTCGCAGGGTTCGCCACAGACTGTGTCGACGGTGAATTTCTGATCACCCAAGAGCGCCGACCAGCCAAAAGAGTACCCCGGCTTGACCGATCCCACCGAAATCGTGACCTTTTCCAGAACCCGCTGCTCTAACAGTATCTTGCCCCGTTTCAGCGAGTAGAACATGTCGGCGGTCTCACCGCTGCGGAAGATCATCTCCCCCTCGGCGAAGCGGAGAAGTTCCATCTCCGGCAGTAATTTAGCAATCATCTCATCATGCAAATACTTAAATATGACGATGTCTTTGATATCGCTTCGCGAGACCATCTGCTTCTCCCCGGGTCATATCCGCCTGACAATCGGCACCGGCCGATGACCCATCATAGTAGAAAATATAATCCCGACAACAGAAACACCACCGCCGCGACACTTATCCCAAGTGGAACCAGGCCATGTCTGATGAGCCCATCGAGCTTGCTGTTCAACTGCTCACGGCTCTCCTCGGTCAGCCGCATCAGAGTCCACACCGGCAGCATGAGCACCGTTAC
Organism: Desulfobulbaceae bacterium; assembly: GCA_024640625.1. Taxonomy (GTDB): domain Bacteria; phylum Desulfobacterota; class Desulfobulbia; order Desulfobulbales; family Desulfocapsaceae; genus JABDQA01. Next base: position 19,206 of record JAHEER010000015.1, on the reverse strand, counting down.
CACACCGGCGGCTCCTTTACGGGCCCAGGCTGCTGTTTTGACAGCTATTTCTCCAACGAAAAAAAGCTCCCCTCTCCTATTAATGGTATTCAGCGTCCTCTCTGCCACACGATAGAAGCGCAGCGCACCGGTTCGATAGAACCAGTCAGTATCCAGATTGATTGCCCGCATCTCAGCCGGATAGTACCCGGACAGAATCAGCAGGCAAAAGGCCAGCGCTCCAAAGAGCAGGAGTTGCAGCTGACCGACCACGTGGGCCCCGGTGTAGGGAAGATAATCGACCGGATACGGTAAAATCGAATAGAGCGGATAGGGGTAGACTCCCAGGAAGACGCATAAAAAAGCGGCAATTCCCATACCGACAAGCATGTTGGGTGGAGGCTCCTGGGCCCGTATTCCTGAATCGTGTCCGAAGAACATGAAATAGGGGACCTTGATACCGGCATGATGAAACACCCCGGCCGAGGCAAACTGCAGCATGAGCCAGACGACGACAAGTTTGTTGTGGGCAGCGGCACTGATAATCATTGATTTACTGACGAAGCCGCTGAACAGTGGAAAGGCCGAAATGGACGCCGCCCCTATCACACAGAACAGGCAGGTCAGGGGCATGGTCTTGTAGAGCCCGCCCAAGTCGGTGCAGCGTATCTTCCCGGTAACATGCAGAACCGATCCTGCCGCCATGAACAACAGGGCTTTGTAGAGAATATGACAGAACGCATGGGCCACCGTTCCGTTAATCGCCAGGGCAGTTCCTATGCCAATACCGCACATCATAAAACCAACCTGGTTGATAAGACTGTAAGCCAGCACCCTGCGAATATCGTTTTCCAATACCGCATAGAATATCGGAATGGCGGTCATCACCGCCCCCAGCCAGATGAGCAGCTCGGTACCAGGAAACATCCTGGCCATCAGATAGACAGCGCTCTTGGTGGTAAAGGCGCTGAGGAATACGGCACCCGGCACGGTCGCCTCCGGGTAGGCGTCGCTCAGCCAGGGATGCAGGGGGGGAATGGCAGCGTTTACCGCAATGCCCAAAAAAATCAGAAGAGAATCGATGGTGGTGAGCCCTACGAAGTCGAATTCAGTCGTCCCGCTGCGCTCTACATAGAGGATCAGGCCGGCCAGCAGGCAGAGACCGCCGACAATATGCACCAGTATGTAGCGCATTCCGGCGGCCTGGCTGGCTTTGGTGCGCCGAGCCAGGATCAGGAAGGTGGAGGCAACTGCCATTATCTCCCAGAAGATGTAGAGCGAAAACACATCACCGGCAAAAGTAACGCCCAGGGCTCCGCCTGCGTAGGCAAATGCGGCACAGTACTGGAGATCATCATTCTCCTCAAGGGCGAAGATGACCCCCAGCAGCGTAACGATACAGAAGATGTAGCCGAAGACCCGGCTCAGGGAGTCAATTCTGCTCAGTATGAGTTCATTGCCCAGCACCTGGAAACTCCAGTAACTGCCGTGGGGCGTGCTGAGCAGGATTAATAATGTTGCGGCCGGCACTGCCAGCATAAACCACGATTGCCCTCGCCCTTTGAGCAGGGGGATCAACATCGCCCCCCCGATCAGCAGCAGAGCCGGCGGAAAACCGATTATCTGTGCGGGCAGAACCATCATAGACAACATCTAAAACTCGTTAAAGTTTTTCATAATAATCCTCATCCCGCTTCACCCAGCGGCGCAATAGTTTGGCGATGAAAATCAGCAGAACGCAGGAAACAAATCCATAGGCGGCAAAGAATTCGGGTGCATTTTCCCAGGGAAATTCACCATGCTTGTGGATGAACGGATCGATGATCAGCAGGAGAACAAGGCACCCGTAGAAAAAAAGGAGAAACCATTTTACGTTTCTGGGATTATCAAATACCGTCAGTTCTTTTTTCATCCGTATCTCCTCAGATCCGCAGACTTCAAAACAACACCCGGAAAAAGACCAGGGCAAGATAGATGACGCCCACAGCCATAACGATATAGAACGCTTTTCGGTACCCGGGAACCGGCGTATGCTCGAGAACCATCTTTTCCTCGTGCTCTTCCATCCTTTCCTATCCTCCTGAAATTGCCTGAATCGCCAGTCGAGCCAGGCGCAAAAACGGCTGTGGGTAGATAAACAAGATTATTGACAGCCCTGCCGTCAGCAGAGGCGGAACAAGACACCAGGTGGGTGCTTCTGCAGCGGGACCCGGAAACATCGACTCGGCCGGGGTGCAGAAAAAGGCGCGATAGACGATGGGCAGAAAATAGGCCGCATTGAGCAGTGAGCTGACCAGCAGAACACCAAGCATGAGATACTGATTGGCCTCCACCGTGCCAATTACCAGATGCCATTTGCTGATAAATCCGCCACAGGGAGGCAAGCCAATAACACTTAACGCACCGATGAAAAAGGCGGACATGGTCAGGGGCAGACGCCGGCCAATCCCCACCATCTGGCTGACATTGGTGACACCCGTGGCCACGAAAATCGCGCCGGCGCAGAAGAACAAGGTGATTTTGCCGAAGGCGTGCATACCAATGTGCAGCATGCCGCCAACCATGCCGCTTTTGGAGAGCAGGGCAACCCCGAGCACAATATAGGAAAGCTGGCCGATGGTGGAAAACGCCAGCCGCCGTTTCAAACCATCCTGGCTGAGGGCGATCAGCGAAGAAATAACGATGGTAAGAGCTGCGAGGGTGCACACGAGGGTGGAAAGCTGCAGTTCAGCAAGCCATCCCGTGCCGAAAATTCCGGTGATCATCCTGACAATGGAAAACACCCCGACCTTAACCACTGCCACCGCGTGCAGCAGCGCACTCACCGGAGTGGGGGCCACCATGGCTGCCGGCAGCCAGGCATGAAACGGCATGACCGCCGCTTTGGCGAAGCCGAACACAAAGAGAAGCACCAGCAGAGTGGTCGCCTGGGGACTGATTCTGCCCTTCACAATTCCCTGGGAGGCGAACTCCAGCGTACCCGTCTTGAGGGCGATATAGAGCATGGCTGGCAGGATCATGCCAATCGAGGTACCCAGAATGAAAAAAAGGTATTTGCGCCCGGCGCTGCGAGCTTCCCTGTCCTGATGGTGAGTGACGAGGGGATAGGTGGAGAGCGTGAGCATCTCATAAAATAAGTAGAGGGTCAGTAGATTTGCCGAGAAGGCGACCCCGACCGTGGCCGACAGGGAGAGGGCAAAGAAACTGAAATAACGGGTCTGATCGTGCTCGTCAAGGCTGCGCATGTAGCCGATGGAATAGACAGAAGTGACGATCCACAGAAAAGAGGAGACCAGGGCGAAGAGCATCCCCAGCGCATCCACCCGCAGTTCCAGGCCATAACCGGGTAAAACCTCGACTAAAGTACACTCGATCCGGGTCCCGGCCAGGACAAGCGGCAGCATGGAGACAATGGTCAGGAATTTGAGACCTGCCCCGGCAAGGGTCCACATCTCCCTTAGATTGGGCGCTTTTCTAGATACCATGATCAGCGGTATAACCAGCAGGGAGGCTAATATTGCGATCAATGGTCTGATTGAATCAATTGTTTCCATCGACTCAGCTCAAAGAGTTGGCCCCTATCCTGTCAGCGCAGGGATCACCTGATGGATGACCCTGGTGACAATCTGTCCCGAGAAGATTCCCAGGACAATCAACAGCACCGCCGCGGTCAGCAGCGTGATGAGCATATCAGCAGGTGCTTCTACTACCGTCGAAGACCTATCGTCTGGTTCCATCGGGCCTGACTGATGCCCCGCAGACCCGCTGAAAGGTTCGAAATAGGCTATTTCAAAACAGCGGAAAAAGAGGACTATATTGACCAGGCTGCTGATTATCAGGGCGGCGACAAAACCGTAGTGTCCAGCCTCGATACCTCCTGATATCAGATACCACTTGCTGAAGAAACCGCAGGTCGGCGGTACGCCGATCAATGACAGACCGCCCAGGACCATGGCCCCCATGGTCAAAGGCATTTTTCTGAACATCCCCTTGAGGCTGGTGAGTCGGTCATCGCCCGTGCGGAAGGAGAGAGCCCCGGCGGCCATAAACACGCACAGCGTCATCAGCGCATCGTTGATGATATGCAGAACGGCCCCGCTCATCCCGGCCCTGTTCCCGAGCCAGAAGCCACCCACCATGTAGCCGACCTCCGCCACCACGATGAAAGCCAGCATCTTTTTCAAGCGCTGTTGAGAGAGAGCCATCAGCGAACCGACGATGATCGCCAGGACGGCAAGCCAGACGAGAGGCACCTGAAGCGATATCTTATTGAAGGCAAAATCAAAGGTAAAAATGGTCAGGGTTACCCGAACCATTGCATAAATCATCACCTTGGTAGTAAGGGGGGCAACCAGAGAGCTGACCACCGAGGGAGAATAGGTATAGGCGTTGGGAAGCCACCCATGGAGCGGAAAAAGGGCCATTTTTACAAAAAGCCCGCCCAGGCAGAGTAAAAAGGCCAGAACAATCACCTTTGAAGGCCACAGGTTGGGAAGAATTGCACCAATATCGACCATATTCAACGAGCCGGTAATCACATAGAGACACCCCACCCCAAAAAGGTAAAGAGTGGCGCCAATCGTACCCATGAATACGTAGTTCAGACCTGAAAGCGAGGCCCGCCCCGACCCTATCCCAATCAAGGCGTAGCCGGTGAGCGAGGCAATTTCGAGCAGAACATAGAGGTTAAAGGCATCACCGGTGATGAGAATGCCGAAGAGCCCGGTCGTGAAAAGCAGGTAGAGGGCGTAGAAGGCGCCCACCTTTTCCTGAAATTCTTTTTCTGCAGCAACCCTGCTGCCCGCCAGATTCAGAAATGATACCAGGGCGACGGCGACCAGAATGAGACTGTTGAGATGATCTACCCGAAAAACAATACCCCAAGGCGGAGGCCAGCCGCCCAATCGATATTCAACAACGCCGTATGACAGGACCTGTTGAAACAGACCCGCAGAGGCTGCCAGGGCGATCAACCCCGCGCCAACGGAAAGCGGATAACAGAGTTTATTGCTGAACCACCACAGCGCGGTAACTGCGAGGGCGGCCAAAAGCGGCACGGCAACGATTATGGCAGGTAAATGTTGTGTCACACCTTCCAGCGACGCCAAATAGGCCTCCCGTCCGTGGCAGATTATAAATGCTCGCCGGATGTAGCGACCTTATCCGGCTCCCGATCCATTATCTTTTTCTGAATCTCATCTTCCTCAAGAGTTCCGTAATGAAAATAGATTTTCATGGCCAGCGCCAGAGCCACCCCAAGGGTCGCCACTGAGACGACAATGGCCGTAAGCATCAAGACATGGGGCAGCGGATTGATGTAGTCGGCGGCATGTATCGCATGAGCTGCGTCGCCGTGGGCGTGCACGATGATCGGCAGGGTGGCCCCTCGCTTGGCCCCGATCGATACATAAAAGAGTATGATTGCCGTCTGAAAGATATTCATACCGATGATTTTCTTGACCAGGTTCTTCTTGGCAATCATCGCATACAGCCCGATGACAATGAGTAGGATCACCGCCCAGTAGTTATATTTGGCGATTATCAGGGTAGTAATCGCTTCCATGCTACAGTCCTTCGTCCAGTTTTCCAGCCGAAGCAAGATTGTAATAGATCCACACCATCACCGCTGTTACCGCTATTCCCACACCAATTTCGACAATCAATATGCCGTACGACCTGGCACTGACCGGATCGAGGCCGGGAACCAGCGACAAGCTGCTGTAGTTCAGGAATCCTGCTCCCAGGAGGATGCACAGCAACCCTGTGCCCAGGTAGATTATCACTCCGCCTGAACCGAGCAGCGCACTGGTCCTCTCACTGGTCCGCCTGAGCGTCCTCCTCAGGTTGTTGGAAATGGCATAGAGGATAATTGCCGCTCCGAAGATGACCCCGCCCTGGAATCCTCCGCCGGGGCTGTGGTGGCCGTGGGCGATCACATAGAGAGCAAAGAGCTGGATGAAGGGCACCACCAGCCGGCAAGTCATGTTGATGATCACGTCACTGGGTACCCAGGCACTGTCAATTCTTTCAAATTCTTTAGTGTCCTCCGGCAGGCGCCCTCCCTTTTCAACCCGGAGGGTGAGACCGGTTGCCAGGTGACGGTAAAAACGGGCCTTCGGAGCCTTGCGATCGGTAATCCTCAAAAGAAAAAAACAGGCGAGACCGGCGGAAAAAATTACCGCGGTTTCAAACAGGGTATCGTAGCCCCGATAATCTGCCAGGATGGCGGTCACCACATTGGGCACCGAGGTGTCGTGAATGGCCTGTTCGATATAATAGGGTGACACATGGGTGCTGGCCGGGGAACGTGCGTCGCCCAGATCGGGCAGCTCAAAGGAAATGGAGAAGAGAAGCCCCCCGAACACCATGATCGCAATCAGCCCCAGCCTCTTCAATCTCTTGTCCTCCGGGTTGTACGGAACACTGCGGCGACGAAAAACACGGTACTCACCCCCGCCCCCACCGATGCTTCAGTAAAGGAAACATCGACCGCACCCATGATGGACCAGAGCAGACACATCATGAAACTGTAGGCCCCGAACATGATCGCCGAGCCCAGCAGATCCCTTATTGAAATGGCCGAGATTCCACAGATTACCACCATCAGCAGGATTATCAGATCGAGCTGCCAGATCATTTGGTGTTCCCCTTTTCGGGTGCTGCCCACGGACTCAGACCGGCCCTGACCCCCGCGTCGAGAATGGCGTGGGTAGCGGTTGGGCTGGTAATGAACACGAAGACCACGATCAGAAGTATCTTCAAAGAGGTAAATAGGGCGGCCAGCGAGAAATCCTGGACCGTATAGAGCGCCATGCCGGTCATGCTCATCAGCACCCCCATGGTGTCGAGCTTGCCGGCGGGATGGAGCCGGGAATAAAAATCGGGGAAGCGTAAAATTCCTATGGTACCGCCGGTGAAGAAAAACAATCCGGTAACTATGAAAACTACTGCCAGCAATGACATATGCGCCGCTCCTTCACAGAGGTAGTGGTACCCTGTGATATCTAGTGATTTTCGTCATAGAGCCCTTTGCGTTTCTGAAAGTACCTGGAAGCCGCCAGCACCGCGATAAAGTTCAGGCAGGCGTAGGCCAGGGCAATATCGATGAACATTTCAACCCGCTGGTAGATAAGGCCGATGAGCACCAGAAGCGCTGTTGTTTTGCTGCCGATCGCGTTGACTCCGATCATGCGGTCCAGCACCGTGGGGCCAAATACTGCCCGATAGAGCGACAGGACCATGATCAGGCACAGATAGATGGCAGCGTATAAGAAAAAGGTCTCCATCACTCTCCCATCAGCAAAGCCACCTTCTCTTCCATTTCCCCCGGCAGCGCAAGACCTGAATGTTCATCAATTACATGAACCGTGAATTCACCTGTAATCGAGACAAACACCGTTATCGTTCCGGGAGTCAGGGTTATCGAATTGGCAAAGATGAAGAGCGACATGGGTTTCTTCAGCTTGCTCTTGAAGCGGATTATTCCTGGATCAATTACTTCGCTCAGGCGCGGGTTGAAAGCCAGCGACATGACATGCACATTGGCAAGGAACACCTGGTAGAGGAGCCAGGGGATATAACAGATGAATCTGAACCACTGGCGGGGCAGATTTTCAAGGCCACGCCTCGATATGAGAATTGTGCCGGACAAACGCGCAACGATGGTGCAGGCGATTACCCCGAGGCCGAGGTGAAAGAGGTCGAATCGTCCCGAGAGGATGATCCAGGTGGTGAAACAAATAAGAAAAGTAATGGTGAACGAGATGAGCTTCTTGATTCTGGCGGCAAACGCACCACTACCCTTTTTGTCCACCGGGGAAAGGTCAGCTGCTGAGAGGTTGTCAAGGTTCACTATCTGGAGCCCCCAATTCAGCTATCTCTCCTATGACGGAGAGCGATCAGCGAAATACACCCGTTCAAGCGGCTCTTATTACAGACTTTCTAACATTTAATTAATACTCTAATGGTAGTATAATTCTAGTGGTAAAAGCTAGAACTATGTGGTCATCCTGCCACCTTTAGCGGCCAGGCACGCTGCTATCCACCGTCAGGCAGTAGATTGGTGGCCCGGAGTTTTCCATCGGCCAGGGCTGTCCCCTGTGAGTTTGCGGGTGGCAAGCCCATGTATTGAAGCTGGCGGTCGCTATATGTTCACCTAAACCTAATGGAGGTGAATCATGCCTGTCATCACCATAGCCAGACAATTCGGTGCCGGCGGCAAGACCCTGGGCACCAGGGTTGCGGAAAACTTAGGCTACAACCTGATCGATGAACAGATCGTCGAGATGGTTGCCCTGGAGGCCGATGTTGCTCCCGAGCTGGTCGATGCCATCGCTCAGGAAACGGGTCATGAAGGAATTGTGCAACGATTACTGCGAAGGTTCGGGCCGTTCAGCAAGGGCTATGTGGAAACCGCCATGGAAGAAAGGCCCGGCTATGTAAACGGCGATCTCTATATTTCCCTGCTGCACAAAGTCATTCCCATTTTTGCCGAGCAGGGAAACGTGGTAATCATTGGTCGAGGCGGGCAATACATTTTAGCCGAGCGGCCGGACACCTTCCATTTCCTGATGATCGCCAATATAGAGAACCGCATCAAATTCATGATGGAGCACTATCAGATCGACCGCAAGAAGGCACAGGCCGTTATTGATAAACAGAACAAACGAAGGATCAACCTGTACCGCTATTTCGGCCGCACCGACTATGATCAGCCCGACCTCTATCACCTGGTACTGAACATGAATCGTTTGCGCCTGGACGATGCCGTCCAGGCGGTCTGTCGGTTAGTGGCCGGTTAGCCGGGATATTTCCCCTCTATATAATCGGTGAGGTGACGGATCTCGACGTCCCATACCGTGGTCTTGGCTTTGACCACATCCCCAATCGACACCAGACCTACCAGATCACCCTTGTCGATCACCGGCAGATGGCGAATCCTGCCTTCCGTCATGATGGTCATCAGCTTATCGATATCCTCCTCGGGAGTGACGACGATGATATCTCTGGTCATGATTTCGCTGACGGTAATCGTGGTCAGATATTCCGGGTGGTGATGGATGGCTTTGAGAACGTCCATCGGAGCCACCAGGCCGATTATTTCATTATATTTGTTGACCACGATCACACAGCCGATTTTGTTAATGATGAACATCGATACCACGTCGACAAGCAGGATGGTCTCCTCGACGGTTACTACCCGAGTCCCTTTCTCTGCGAGTATATCTTTGGTCTTCATAGGCAGGCTCCTTTGGGGGGATGCGTTAGGTGGTTAAATTTCACTCGTCCTCTTACCCAGTTTACACCAATTCCTGCGGTCACTGCCAGCAGGTCTGCTCTACTTAATGACAGATGTACAATCAAATTGAATCAGACTGTACAATAACGGCAACAGGTCACATCCCCATCCTGAAGATTTCGTATTCCGTCGGTCCCTCGAACATCTTGGCGTACTTGTCTTCATGTGTTTTACGGGTGTCGCTGTCCCTATAGGTATCCCAGTCTTCTTTGCTCTGCCACATCGAGATGATAAGAATGGACTGGGGGTCATCGTAACCAACCAGCGTTTCGGTGGAGATGTACCCCTTATTGCCCATTGCGTTGGTGCGGGCTTTTATCAACATGTCGGCAGCGTCTTTAACCGCGTCCTGCTTGAATTTTCTTTTAATCAATATTTTAACTGACATTTTTCCCCCTTATGAGTGAAGGTTTTATTGTTACAGAACTCTACAATTTTTAGCCGCCACCTGCTATACATAGTCATGATAAATTTTCGCCAGACAACATTTTCTTGCGCCACTCAGGGCTGGTACCTTTTTATTTTAATTCTACTCGTCGTGCTGCAAGGGTGCAACCAGTCGACCAGAGAACCGCTGCCGATTATTGCCAGCCTGGAAATCCCCTACACCTTTACTGATCAGCAGAATATGCCTGTTACGCAAAGGATGTTCGATGGAAAAATATACGTGGCCGATTTTTTCTTTACCAGCTGCCCGACCATTTGCCCGATCATGAAATCGCAGATGCTGAGGGTGTATGAGAAATTCAGGGACGACGAGAGAATCCTGCTGCTCTCCCATTCGATTGACCCGGAACATGACACGGTCGAAGTCCTCAAGGATTTCGGCGCCAGGCTTGGCATAAAAGCAGAGCGCTGGCATCTGGTCACCGGCGACAAGGAAGAGATCTACGACACTGCCTATCGTTACGGCCTGGCGGCCATGGAGGACAAAAACGCGCCGGGCGGCTTTATCCACTCCGGCTCCTTTACCCTGGTCGACCGCCAGGGCAGAATCCGCGGCTACTACAAGGGTACCGAGGAAGAGGCGGTGGATCGGCTGATGGACGATATAGGACGGCTCTTGGATGAGCGCTGAACACCTTCTGAGCTGGTGGAGAATGCTGCTCCTCCTGGCCGCAGCGGCACTACTGCCGTCAGGCTGCAGTGACAGTCGAGGGGATCCCACCGTCTACAGAAAACACTGCACTTCCTGCCACGGCAGCCAAGGGCAGGGGCTGCGTGCCCTTTATCCGCCGCTGCAGGGCTCGGCCTATCTTGGCGAGCGGCTGGCGGAGCTGCCCTGTCTCGTCTCAACTGGTGTCCGGGGAACCATTGTCACGGGTAAGAAAACGAAAAATATTCGCATGCCCGCCTTTTCTCAGCTTTCCCTCGAGGAGATGAGTTCCCTGGTCAACTATTTACAGCTCAACTGGGGAACAGGCGGTGAGACGGTAGCCGAACGGACGGTGGCGCAATGGCTGCGTTCCTGCCCCTGACAGCGATCCGCACCATTGGTTGGCGCCGCTGGCTGACTGCGGTGAGCGTGCTGCTGTCGGTCTGGGGCTGCTCTGACCCGGCGGCCGAGGAGAACGAGGCCTTGCGAGAAACAATAATCGAGGTGCACGACGAGGCCATGGACAAGATCGGCTACATGTTCGTGCTCGAAACCAGACTGAAGAAGCTGCAGCCGAGCCCGGATTTACCCGCAGACACTTTAGCAGACAGCATTGCTGCACTGCAGCAGGCCAACAGGGAAATGTTCGGCTGGATGAACCAGTACCAGACACTGTACGTGACCGGGGACATCACCCAGGATACCAGGTACCGGCGGCAACAGCTGGAGAAAATCGAAGCGGTCAGCACGCTGACCAATGAGGCAATCGCCGCTGCCGAACATATTCTTTCAGCCAATTGAAATAGATGCATTGATCATTATCGTCTTATAGCAAACCTTCGCCACCCTCAACTGGAGTATTTATGTCAAGTAATTTCGGAACTTTATTCAGGGTTTCCACGTTCGGAGAGTCCCATTGCAAAAGCGTCGGCGTGGTCATCGACGGCTGTCCTCCGGGACTCAGCCTGGTGGAAGCGGATATCCAGCACCAGCTTGACCGCAGGCGTCCCGGTCAGTCAAAGATAACCACGGACAGGAAAGAAAAGGATCAGGTCCAGATTCTAGCGGGCACCGAGCATGGCGTCACCCTTGGAAGTCCCATCGCCCTGAAGGTCGACAACCTCGATCAGCGCCCTGGCGATTACGGCGATATGGAAACCATCCCCAGACCCTCGCATGCCGACTACACCTACGTGGCCAAGTATGGGATCAAGGCCTCCTCCGGCGGCGGCCGCTCCAGTGCGAGGGAAACCATCGGAACCGTCTCTTCTGGCGCAGTGGCCGAAAAGATCCTGAAAATCGCCTACGGGATGGAAATAGTTGCCTGGGTGAGTTCGGTCGGCCCCTTCGAGGCAGCCCCCCCAGACCACCAGACGATCACCAAGGAAATAGTTGACCAGACCGATCTGCGCTGCCCAGACCCCGAGATCGTCGAGCAGATGCGCGCGCTTATTGTGCAACTCAAAGACGGCGGCGATTCCACCGGCGGCACTGTCTCCTGTGTTATCCGCAAGGTGCCGGCCGGTCTGGGAGAGCCGGTCTATGACAAACTGGAGGCTAAGCTGGCCCAGGCCATGCTCGCCATTCCGGCCACCAAGGGGTTCGAAATCGGCTCCGGATTTGGCGGGACCCGGCTCAGGGGATCCGAACATAACGATCCCTTCATCATGAAAGACTCGGGGCTCGGCACGGTTTCCAATAACTCCGGTGGCATCCAGGGCGGTATATCGAACGGCGAATCGATCTATTTCCGGGTCGCCTTCAAGCCCCCGGCCACGATCTCGCAGCCCCAGCAGACAGCCGATTACCAGGGCAGCACCGTGACTCTGGAAGCCAAGGGCAGGCATGATCCCTGCGTGGTGCCCCGGGCCGTCCCCATCGTCGAAGCAATGGCAGCCCTGGTCATGGTCGACATGGCCATGCGGCAGGAGGCTCGACTGGCTTTGCGGCCGACCCCGCCGGGGCGGGAGCGTTCCTGAGATAATGATGGTATATTATACCCTTGTCTGCTAAAGTACGGCCTTTTTGAAATTTTTCCGCCGCTCCCGTCGCTTGATGGGTCCTGGTGCACATGGTTCCACCTCTATGGCATCAAAACAGACAGCACTGAGCACATATCTGGACCGCCTGGCACCGCCGGTCGGTCTGCTGCTGCTGATTCTCTCCATCGCCATCGGGGCGGGGACCGGCCTCGCCGCGGTGCTGTTCATAAAACTGATCTATGCCATCCAGCATCTCGGTTATGAAGCGCTGCCCAACCTTCTGCCCTGGCTCGGCAATTTCGTCTATCTGATCGTTCCGGTCATCGGCGGGCTGCTGGTTGGGCCGCTCATTCTTTTCGCCCAGGAGGCCAAAGGGCACGGCGTTCCCGAAGTAATGCAGGCCCTGATCATCAGGGGCGGTAGAATCAGGGCGCGGGTGGCAGCGGCCAAGATTGTCGCCTCGGCCCTCTGTATTGGCACTGGCGGCTCGGCCGGACGCGAGGGGCCAATCGTCCAGGTCGGTTCGGCCCTTGGTTCAAGTATCGGTCAGGTACTGCGCCTCTCCGACGACAGGATCAGGAACCTGGTGGGCTGCGGCGCCGCGGCCGGCATCGCCGCAACTTTCAACGCCCCTATCGCCGGGGTGGTGTTTGCCATCGAAGTGCTGATGGGCAACCTGCAGGTCCGCTCCTTTGGCAACGTGGTCATTGCCGCGGTCTCCTCGTCGATCGTCAGCCGTTTTTTTCTGGGTGCCCGCCCGGCCTTTTCCATCCCTGTCCATTCGCTCGTTTCCCCGGTCTCACTGATCTTCTACCTGATCCTGGGCCTGCTTTCCGCCCTTGTCGGCATCATGTTCATCCGCATGCTCAACCGGGCCGAGTTGATCTTCGACAACTGGGATTTCCCCCAGCTCTACAAGCCGGCGGTCGGCGCGGCGCTGCTCGGCATCACCGGCATGATATTCATGTACCTGCCCGGATCGTCGGGGATCTTCATGCCCTATATGTACGGTTCTGGATTTCACTTCATCGAGCAGGTACTGCTCGAGAACGTGCCCTTCTGGATTCTCTTCCTGCTCATTTTCTTGAAACCGCTGGCCACCTCTTTTACTCTCGGTTCCGGAAACTCGGGCGGCGTCTTCGCCCCCTCTTTGTTCATTGGCGCCATGCTCGGCGGCTGCTTCGGCATCATCCTGGAACGCTTCTTTCCGGAAATTTCAGGCGGAGCAGGAGCCTATGCTCTGGTCGGTATGGCGGCTCTTTTCGGCGCCACCGCGCGGGCCCCGCTGACCGCCATGCTGATTGTCTTTGAAATGAGCAACGACTATCTGATGATCCTGCCGCTCATGGTCGCCGGCATCACCGCCACCTATTTCGCCCAGTGGCTCCATCCCGAATCGATCTACACCCTCAAACTGGCCAAGCGCGGCATTCGCTTCTTCGAAGGCCGTGATATGGATATCATGCAGGGGGTCAAAGTCGAGGAAGTGATGCGTACCCGGCTGACCACCATTCACAAGGACAAGTCGGTGTCCGAGCTCATGGCGCTGTTTCAGGAAACCAATTTACTCGGCTTTCCGGTGGTTGCCGAGGGCAACCGGCTATGGGGAATCATCACCCTGCAGGACGTGCACCGGGCACAGTCCCTGGAAGGCTTTAACCCGCGGGAGATGAAGGTCGCAGATCTGGCTATTGAGGGGCCGATCTCGGTCTTTCCCGATGAACCAATTTTCGTCGCCATCCAGAAGATGTCGCCCCGCGATCTGGCCCGCCTGCCGGTGGTCTCGCGGGACGGCTCCATGCGCTTGATCGGTTCGATCAGCCGCAGCGATATCTTACGGGCCTATGATGTCGGTATCGTCCGCAAGCAGCGGGGCCAGTTGGAAGAGCAGGAGATCACCCTGCGCTCCTCAACCGAAACCGGGTTTATCGAAATTGCCGTAACCGAGGACAATGCCTGCTGCGGCGACCAGGTCAAAGACCTGCCGCTGCCGGAACACATCACCCTGGTGTCCATCAAACGGGGAACGAAAATGATTATTCCGCGGGGACGCCACTACATAGAAGCCGGGGATATACTCACCCTGTTCGGCCAGCTGGATGAGATGGATCAACTCAAGGACTCGTGCCAGTAGCGGTGCGTCTCAGTGCCTCTTTTCTCAGACTTCAAGAAAGTCGATGATCCCCTCGGCCGCGGTCCGTCCGTCGGCTATGGCAGTGACCACCAGGTCCGCGCCCCTGACCGCATCGCCGCCGGCAAATATGTGCGGTACGGAACTCTGGAATGGATACGGTCCATTAGCTGAGGTTCTTATCCTGGCATTCTCGTCGAGCTCAACGCCGAGTTCCCTGAGCCAGCCCTCCGGATCGGGCCGGAACCCGAACGCCACCACCACCGCCTCAGCCTGCACCACTTTTTCACTCCCCGGCACGATCTCAGGTCGCGACCTGCCCGAGGAATCGGGTTCGCCCATCCTGGTCTCCACCAGTGTCACCCCGCTGACCCGATTGCTGCCGTCGACCTCGATGGATACCGGCTGCAGGTTCCAGAGAAATTCAACGCCCTCGGTCCGGGCATTGGTTACCTCTTTGGCCGAGCCCGGCATGTTGCGCTCGTCGCGGCGGTAGGCGCAGGTAACCTTGGCAGCGCCCTGACGCACCGCCGTTCTGACGCAGTCCATGGCGGTATCGCCGCCGCCCAGGACGACCACCCGGCGACCGCCGAGGGAGACATACTCGTAACGATCGTAGGCATAATCCTTCTCACGGCAGATATTGGCAATCAGATAAGGAAGCGAATCGTAGACTCCGTCGGCATCCTCGTTGTCGAAACCGCCCCTGATCGCCTGGTAGGCGCCGGTACCTATGAAAACGGCGTCGAACTCTTCGACAATTTCCTGAAAGCCAATGTCCTTGCCGACCTCGATATTGAGCCGGAAGTCGATGCCCATACCGCTGAACACCTCCCGCCGTTTGCTCATCACCTCTTTCTCCAGTTTGAAATTGGGTATGCCGAAAGAGAGCAGGCCACCTATTTCCGGGTACTTGTCATAGACAACCGCACCAACGCCGTTGCGCACCAGCACGTCGGCACACCCCAGGCCGGCTGGCCCGGCACCGATTATCCCAACCTTTTTACCGGTTGGCTCCACTCGCGACATATCCGGCCGCCAGCCCATCTCGAAGGCGGTATCGACGATGTATTTCTCCACCGCGCCAATGGTGACGGCCCCATACTCGTCATTCAGGGTGCAGGCACCTTCGCACAGCCTGTCCTGGGGACAGACCCGGCCGCAGACTTCAGGCAGGCTGTTGGTCAGATGACACAGTTCGGCCGCTTCTATGATTCTCCCCTCACCGGCCAGCTTCAGCCAGTCGGGAATGTAGTTGTGCACCGGGCATTTCCATTCGCAATACGGATTTCCGCAGCCCAGACAGCGATCGGACTGCATGCGCGCCTGGTTCTCGTTGAACAGCCGATAAATCTCGACGAACGAGCTTTTCCGGGTCTTCAGCGAGCGCTTCTGGGGTTCGACCCGTTCAACTTCCAGAAACTGAAAAACATTTTGGTCCATGTGCGCTTCCTTCCAGTAGTTGCTGCCAGCCGCCTGTCCCGCCTATTGGGTGGTCAGCAGAAGTTCGTTGGCCGACCGACCCCGCTTGCCGAGCAGATCCTCGACCTTGAGCCCCTTCGGCTTGACCAGTTTGAAACGTTCACAGTAGCTCGGGAAATCATCCATAATCATTTCCGCCCGTTCACTTCCGGTCTCGTTGAGATGGGCATCGACGATGCCGCGCAGGTGCTCCCTGAGCAGATTGAGATCCTTCATCGGCAGCACGTCGACCAGGTCGGTGTTGACCCGCTCTTCAAAGCGGCTGAACTCGTCAAACACGTAGGCGAATCCGCCGGTCATACCGGCCCCGAAATTGATCCCCGTCTCACCTAAAATGGTGACCACGCCGCCGGTCATATATTCGCAGCCGTTGTCGCCGATACCCTCCACCACCGCTCTGGCGCCGGAGTTGCGCACCGCGAACCGTTCTCCGGCGCGGCCCGCGGCGTAGAGCCTGCCGCCGGTGGCGCCGTACAGGCAGGTATTGCCGATGATCACCGATTCATGGGTCTTGTAGGACACCCCGAGGGGCGGCCGTATCACCAGCATGCCGCCGGCCATGCCTTTGCCCACGTAGTCATTGGCGTCGCCGGTGAGTACCAGCTTGAGACCGCCGGCGTTGAACACACCGAAACTCTGCCCGGCCGTACCCTGCATTTCGATGGTCAGCGGCGCATCATCCATGCCGCGGTCGCCGTGGCTGCGGGCGATGACCCCGGACAGCCTGGCCCCCACAGAGCGATCGGTATTGCGGATCACCACGTAGCCGCGACCACCGCTCTTGTCGGCCACTGCTGCGCCGAAACGTTCAACCAGTTCGAGGTTGAGGGTGCCGGCATCGTGGGGATGGTTGCGCTGCTGGTTGGACAGGGCCGAGCCTTTCGGTACCTTCGGCTGCACCAGCAGGTCGTCGAGCACCAGTTGGCGCTGCTTGGCGTTTTCCCCCTCGAGGACCTCGAGCAGATCTACCCGACCGATCAGGTCGGTGAGTCTGCCCACCCCGAGCCGGGCCAGCCACTGCCTGGTCTCGGCGGCGACGAACTTAAAATAATTCATCGCCATCTGCGGCAGTCCCTTGAAATGATCGCGGCGCAGGGTCTCATCCTGGGTCGCCACCCCGGTGGCGCAATTGTTGAGGTGACAGATGCGCAGATACTTGCAGCCCAGCGAGATTAGCGGAGCGGTCCCGAAACCGAAGCTCTCGGCACCGAGAATGGCCGCCTTGACAATATCGAGGCCGGTCTTCATTCCGCCGTCCACCTGCAGCCGCACCTTGTGGCGCAGCCCATTCTCCACCAGGGCGAAGTGGGTTTCAACCAGTCCCAGTTCCCACGGGCTGCCCGCGTATTTAACCGAGGACAGCGGGCTGGCCCCGGTGCCGCCGTCATAACCGGAAATGGTGATCATATCGGCGTAGCCCTTGGCCACCCCGGTGGCGATGGTGCCGACGCCGGGCTCCGATACCAGCTTCACGGAGATCTGGGCGTCCGGATTGACCTGCTTGAGGTCGAAGATAAGCTGGGCCAGATCCTCGATCGAATAGATGTCATGGTGCGGAGGCGGCGAAATCAGGGTGACGCCCGGCATGGAGTGGCGCAGTTTGGCGATCATCGCCGTGACCTTGTGGCCGGGAAGCTGTCCCCCCTCCCCCGGTTTCGCCCCCTGGGCTATCTTTATTTGGATTACCTCGGCGTTCATCAAGTACTGCGGGGTCACCCCGAAGCGACCCGAGGCGACCTGCTTGATCCTGGAGACGCGTTCGGTGTGATAGCGTGAGCTATCCTCTCCGCCTTCACCGCTGTTCGAAAAGCCGCCCAGTCGGTTCATGGCAATGGCCAGTGCCTCATGGGCCTCACTGCTCAGGGCGCCGATGGACATGGCGGCAGAATCGAAGCGCGGGTAGAATTCCTCCTCGGCTTCGACCTGATCGAGTTCAATGGGTTTGTCGGCAAGCTTCAGAGCCAGCAGGTCCCGCAGACTCGAGACCTCCCGCTTGTTGACCAGGTCGGCGTAGCGCTGGTAATCTCCATAGTCCCCGCTTCTCACCGCCTTCTGCAGGGTGGTGACCACATCGGGGTTGTAGGCATGGTATTCTCCCCCATGCATGTACTTCAGCAGGCCGGCCCCCTTGAGCACCACATGTCGCTTCCAGGCCAGACGGGCGCGCGTGGCGCTGTCCGCCTGGACGTCTTGAAAACCGGCGCCCTCGATTCTGCTGGTGACGCCCCGAAAGCAGAGTTCCACCAGCGCAGAAGAGAGGCCGACCGCCTCGAAGAGCTGGGCGCAGCGGTAGGAGGCGATGGTCGAAATACCCATCTTCGACATGATCTTCAGCAGCCCTTTGTTGATGCCCGTCCGGTAATTAATCAGGACTGAGCGCAACGGCAGCCTGACGGCCTTGTCGTCGACCATTTTAGCCAGAGTCTCGTAGACCAGATAAGGATAAATCGCGGTGGCGCCAAAGCCGATGAGGACGGCAAAGTGATGGGGATCTCGTGCCTCAGCGGTTTCGATAATGATATTGGCGTCGCAGCGCAGATTATTTTCGGCCAGCGCGGTCTGTACACCGCCCACGGCAGCGGCCGCGGGAATGGGAAGCTTACCGGGCCCAATGTTGCGATCGGAGAGAATGATCAGTACCGCCCCGTTGCGGGTCTCTTCCACCGCCCTGGCAACCACCCGCTCGAGAGCCTTGTCAAGCCCTTCTGAGACCTCGTAATTGAGGTCGATGATGCAGTGGCGGTAATACTCGTCATCCAGTTCCTTGAGCTGCTGCAGGTCGCTGTAGACCAGCACGGGAGACTGAAACAAGACCCGGTTGGCATGCCCCATGGTTTCGTCGAAAACATTCTGTTCCCTGCCGATGCAGGTGGCCAGCGACATCACGTGCTGTTCGCGCAGCGGATCGATGGGCGGGTTGGTGACCTGGGCAAATTTCTGCCGGAAATAATCGAACAACAGCCGCGGTTTGTGGGACAACACGGCTATCGGGGTGTCATCACCCATCGAAGCAACCGGCTCCCTGCCGGTCTCCCCAAAGACCCGCAGCACCTGGTCGATTTCATCGATGGAGTAGCCGAACAGCTTTTGGTAGGTCAGCAGCTGGTCGTCGGACAGGGCCCGCGTGCCGGTCTTCTCCTCGTCGAGCTGTTCGGTGGGGATCAGGCACTGACAGTTGCGCTGCAGCCACTGACGATAAGGATGCCTGGCCTTGAGTTCGTTGTCGATGTCCCAGGAA
>JAHEER010000170.1 GCA_024640625.1 Desulfobulbaceae bacterium | reverse complement strand
TATGGGTTCAGTTCTTCTATTCACTCCTCTTTCTCGAGCCAGGCCAGGTATTCCTGTTCAGGTACAATTCTCAGCTTGGCCAGCATGTCGGCATGGGCGACGCCACAGTACTCGGTACAGAAAATATCATACTCCCCTACTTTGTCGGCCATGAACCAGGCATAAGTGGGCATCCCCGGCACCGCATCAACCTTGATACGGAAAGAGGGAATAGAAAAACTGTGCAGCACATCCCACGATTCGATATTGAATTTGACCGCTTTGCCCAGCGGTACCACCACCTCGTTTTCTGTCTCCTTATCGTTGGCATACATGAACACCCAGGAATACATCTGCCCTGCGACATCTATCTCGAGTGCATCTTCGGGTACATCGCGCAGGCCAATATATGACTGCCAGCCGACCCAGAACATGGTCAACGCGATCAAGGTCGGCAGCACTGTCCAGACCACTTCCAGGTTCAGGTTGTCCCTGATGTCGACCGGATCAGGATGCTTGCTGCGCCGATATCTGATGACGAAATATATCATCACTGCCGTAATGCCGACCAGCAGCAGCACAGATATGCCCAGGATATACCAGAAGGCCAGATCTACTCCTCTTACAGGATCCATAAATCCCTACTCTCCGTTATTGATTAACGAAATGCCACATCCCAGAATGTGAAGCTGATCAAGATTGCCAGGACCAGCATGGTACTGATAAACGAGACTTTGATGACCATGCCTTCATATTTTATGTGCATGAAAAACAGCAGTACCAGGGTCGCCTTACTCGAGGCGACGAACAGAGCGATCGGCACGTTCAGAAATCCCCAGTCAATGTATGATACACCGACTGTCACGGCCGTCAGCAGGACTAGACCGGCAAGTATCTGAGCCAGGAACCCATACGGCAAAATGTGCTCACTTTCATGTTCATTCACGGACAACCCTCCATTTCCTAGAGAACCAGATAAAATAGCGGAAATACAAAGATCCAGATCAGATCGACCAGATGCCAGTAGAGGCCGCTGTTTTCAAGCATCGCATAGCGCTCAGCACTGATTTTGTTGCGTGCCACAAGCACCAGCGATATGGCCAGCAGCACCATACCAATAATGACGTGCAGGCCGTGCAGGCCGGTTATGGTGTAGTAGAGCCCGAAGAAGATGTTGAAGCCGGGATCGGAGTCGAGCAGCAGATCCGAGTTGGGGTAGAGGTCATGGTGAAACTTGGCCCCCCATTCAAAATACTTATTGATGAGAAAGGCCAGACCACAGAGCAGGGAAAAGACCAGTAAGCCGATTGCCAGCCCTTTTCTTCTTTGCTGAATTGCAGTAATCGAGGCCGCCACCGTAAAACTGCTGATCAGCAGCACCAGCGTGTTGGCGGTTCCAAAAATTCTGTTCAATTCCTTGCCGCCGAGGGCAAAATCTTCAGGGAAGGCATGAAAATAGACGGCATAGAGAACAAACAGCCCGCCAAACAGGAGTACCTCCGAGTAGAGGAAAATCCACATGCCAATTTTCACACCGGTTTTATCAATGGCCTTTTCCATACCTATCCTTTGTTTTTTGCGGCACGTGCAAGCACCCCGGAGAAATCGTACGGATATTCGAGGATTTTCGGCTCCTCAACGAAATTATGCAGTGGCGGCGGCGAGGGCACCGACCATTCGAGCGTGGTGCCGCCCCACGGGTCTGCGCTCGCGGGTTCCCTAACCCTGAATGACGCCCAGAGATTTATGAACATCAGCATGATGCCGATCACCATGAGGATGCCTCCGAACCCTGCCAGGAAGTTGCCTGTTTCAAAATGCGGCAGATAATCATAATAGCGTCTCGGCATGCCCTGCATTCCGAGGATGAACATCGGAATGTAGTGGAAGATGAAGCCGACTGTGGCCAGAACCGCCGCAATATAGGCCTTCTTGAAGTCGTACATGATGCCGAACATTTTCGGCCACCAGTAGTGGAGACCGGCGAAGAAGGCAAAGCCGGTCCCGCCGAACATGGTAAAATGAAAATGGGCCACCACAAAGGTGGTGTCATGCACATGGATGTCGGTGCCGGCCGCGCCGAGCACCAGTCCGGTCAAGCCCCCGACGGTAAACAGATAGATAAATATCAGCGACATAAACAGCGGTGGCGTCATCAGAATCGAGCCTTTGTACATCGTCGAAACCCAGGAAAATACCTTTACCGCCGTGGGAATGGCCACCAGATAGGTGAGCAGCGAAAAGACAAAGACCGAAACATCGCTCATGCCGCTGGTATACATGTGATGGGCCCAGACCAGAGAGCCGGCGATGGCGATGGCCATCGACGAAACGACGATGCCCTTGTAACCGAAGATCGCCTTTCTCGAGAACACCGGTATGATCTCTGAAATAATCCCCATGCCTGGAAGAATCATGATGTAGACGGCCGGGTGCGAGTACATCCAGAAAAGGTGCTGGTAGAGTAGCGGATCACCGCCTTTGGCCGGGTCGAAGAGGCCAATGTTAAGAAATCTTTCCAGAACCACCAGAACCAGAGTAATTGAGACCACCGGAGTGGCGAGGATCTGCACCCAGGCAGTGGCATAGATCGACCAGGTAAATAGAGGGATCTGCAGCCATCCCATTCCCTTGACCCGCATTCTATGAACGGTGGTAACGAAATTGAGTCCAGTGAGCATCGACGACATGCCCAGAATAAATGCCGCCGTTACCGTCAGTGAGACATTGGTCTCAGTGGTCACCGAGAAGGGAACGTAGAAGGTCCAGCCGGTATCTGCAAAGCCATCTCCTGTGAACAGTGAGATCACCGCCAGCAGGCCGCCGAACATGTAGAGATACCAGGAAAACAGATTGAGCCGGGGAAAGAAGACGTCGTCGGCGCCAATCTGAATGGGCAGAAAAAAGTTGCCGAATATTGCCGGAATAGCTGGTATCACGAAAAGAAAGATCATGATCACCCCATGCAGGGTGAAAAAAGAGTTGTAGATCTCCGGCGGCATGATCGTCTCGCCAATGAACATCAATTCCAGGCGCAGCGCCATGCCAAGGAAGACGGCCAGCACCAGCCAGAAGAACACAGCCCAGAGATACATCAGGGCCAGCCGTTTATGATCGTGGGTGAGCAGCCAGGCTTTGATTCCGGTCAGCCCGGCCGGTGATGGTGTTTCATAAAATGATTTTACCTGTTCCATATCACTTATCCATGTTGCGATGAGGCGTGGTCCGGATCGTCGGGATTTTTTCTCCAGATGAAGCGGACGAGAAATAATAATCCGAGACCGCCAAACAGAGCTAAAGCAGCTATTTTAACTCCTTGAAAAAAAGACTTGTTGGTATCGGGATCATAGTTAAAGCAATAATTCAGCAGCCGTTTGATCGAAGTGGCAGGCATACCCTTTGCCGCTTCGGCCAGGGCGATTTCAACATCGCCGGGTATGAATGTCCCATACACATATTTGATCACTTTTCCATCAGGAGCCACGGTGACCAGAGCTGAAGGGTGTATAAAAGTGCCGTCCTCGAGGGGCTTGAACGTAAAGCCGATGGTGTCAAGCACGGCCGAAATGTTCTCCTGGCTGCCGGTTAAAAATCGCCATTGCTCCTCGGGAAACCCCTCATACAGCAGTTTCACATAGTTGATTTTAGCAGTCCGCGCATTTTCGGCCGTCTCGAGGTGATTAAAACTCAGGGCAATTACCTGGTAGTCGTCCCCCACCTCCATCTTCATGCGATTGATTGCCAGAGCCAGGTTGGCCAAATTGGTAGGACAGGAATTGGGGCAGTAGAAGTAGATGGGGAGGAGAATCGTGGGTTTCTCTATAAGTCCTCCCAGGGTCACCACCGAGTCGTTTTCATCGACAAACTCTCTATCCAGGGGTAGGAAAGCACCGGTCTTTTCCTCAACCCAGACCGTTCCCTGCTCTTCAGTCTGGCCGAGTGTCGCGCCGGACTGGGCGACCACAGCGCTCTGCGGACCAAGTCCGCAGAGCGCAAGTAAGACGACTATAATGGAAAGCGTTTTCACCTCGGGTGCCGACAATATCTATTTTACTGCACCTGTGGACAGGTTGACGGTTTTCTTCGCATACTGCCTATGCCGAGGTTTGAAACTGTCTCTGTCGGGGCCGAAAGCAAGTAACACAATCGTATCTCCATCGGCCGACAACGCTGAATCATACTTATCGCCGGAGTCCATTGGGATGGTAAATTCTATGGTGGTCATCCCCCCGTCCTCGGAACCACCCACCAGGGTCACATCGGAGGTGCCGCCCAGTTTGTCGTCGGCAGAGTGGCCCGTACTCTTGTTGCCGAAATGGTCGACTACCTCTGCTTCACCGTCCTTGACGTAACCAAGGATGTAATTACCGTCCTTCATCTTGTCGGTAGGATTAAAGCCGACCGCAACCCATCCTTTGGTTTTGGCGCTGACTTTGCCATGCAGGGTATCGCCATCAACCTTCCAGGCAAAAGTGACGCCTTTTGCCTCCACTTCATGCTCGTAAGTTGCACCATGAACGGTGTTAATCGCGATGAGACAGACGAGTACCAGAATTAGACTGATAAGTGTTTTTTTCATGGCTGATCCTCTCCTTTTGTTTTGGCCTTTATCAAATGCTTACACCACAAATACTAGATACATTTAGTAATACTTATTGCCCTAATTACAATAGCGAATTCTAAATATCGAGGTGGCCCTCAATCGGTCGATAAGCTGGTTCCCAATAACTTTAGTATTTTAGTAATGATAACCATTACCATTTTCCAGATTTTTTCCCTATCTCAATGTTTCGTGATTGCGGCCACTATTCCAATTATGTTTTATTCATCCATTGCTACACCATATTTCCCGAATAGAACTGCAAAGCAACCGACCCATGTAAGGTCTGCCATTGCCTGAAGAGATAAGGCGGTCTGCCACAACTAAAAGGAGGATGAAACATGCCACAAAGACTTGAAGTGTATAAATGCAAACTCTGCGGCAACATAGCCGAGGTGGTGACCGGCGGTGCGGGAGCACTCGTCTGCTGCGGTCAGGACATGGTTTTGATGGAGGAAAACACGGTTGACGCCGCTCAGGAAAAGCATGTGCCGGTGCCCATCAGGGTAAACGGCGGCTGGGAGGTCACAGTCGGGTCAGTAGCCCATCCGATGGAAGAAAAACACTGGATCGAATGGATCGAACTGAACGTCAACGGCATCAGCTATAAAGAGTTTTTGGATCCGGGCCAGGAGCCCAAGGCCTTTTTCCCGGTCGATGAGGCCGAGGTCGACGTTCGTGCCTACTGCAATCTGCACGGTCTCTGGAAAGCCTAATCACGGCCACGGTTCAACGTCTATTAATGGCGACTGCCCGGACTGCGGGCTGTCGCCATTTCAGTTTCGCCTCACCTGATCTTGAGCGGGCCAGCCGGCGTTTTGGATCCTCCCAGCGGCCATTCAAGTTCGACCTCGAGCTTCATGGTAGTTTTTTTTCTACCCGTTTCTTTCTCGGCCTTAACTTCTACTTCAAGCTGCGAGGGTATCGGCAGGTTGACAGTCTTTTTACCCCGCTCGAGCACGATCTCCCCCTTCTCGATTTTCTGGGCGATTTTTCTCAACAGAGCGGCGGCCTCACCACTGCTCATTTTTTCCTCATTCTTGAACAA